>SFNM01000025.1 GCA_004552725.1 Bacteroidales bacterium
CGTTTCTCCCAATTATCATCGCAAATGAAAAACGAGTCCATTTGCATTTTGTCGTAACCTACCGAGTCGCAGATTGCGTTTTTGAGGTCGAGGAAAGTTGCCTGAGCATCAATTTCGATGACACGTTTGAAGTTGTCGGTGTCGTCAGAGACGATTCTAAACTTAAAAATCATATATTAAGAGCGTAATATTATACTAAAAATGGTGATTTGATAAACACTACGCGAAATAACAAAAGAGAAATCAATTGTGCAAACAATTTAGTAAAAAAAATTCAAAAAAAATGCAAATATGCTGAAAGACATAAAAAAAGCGCCCCGTGGGGCGCTTTTTTTATGTAAAGGAAGGTATTATTACCAACCGAAGTTTTTGTTGAGGGTATATCCGGCACCGGTGTAGAGGTCGATTTGGCTGGTGGGGATAGGATAGAGGTAGTACTTCTTGTCGAACTTACGGTTGTTGGTGTAAGCGCGCATGAAGCCTTCGCCGTCTACGATAGAGGGTTGTTCGGGAGCGTTAGCAACGTAAGCACCGCGGAGCACGTCGGGGTGAGTGTTGCTGTCGAGTTTGTCGAGTTGGTGCCAGCGAACGAGGTCCCAGTAGCGGATCCAGTTGTCGAACATGAGTTCGCAACGACGGCAGCGACGGATTTCCCACAAGAGGCTGGAAACGCCGTGGTTGTTAGCGGGGTCGTTGATAGCGCTGAGTTCAGCAACGGTGCGAGTGGGGAGGTTAGCGCGGGTGAACAACTTGTTAACGGTGAGGTTGAGGTCAGCGTCGGTGAGGGTGCCGAGTTCAGCCTTTGCTTCAGCATAGTTGAGCATCATCCAAGAGTTCCAGAAGATAGGAGCGCAGGTGTAGTTGTAAGCGGAGTTGGTACGATCGCCCACGGGGAGAGCTTCGTTATCGTATTTGGCGATACCGAAACCTGAGGAAGAGGTCATACCTACGCAACCGGCGCGTTCCCATTCCATGCCTTTATAGTAGACATTGGGGTCGGTGATTTTGGAGAGACGGCCATCGCGCACAGCCAAGAGGTTGGCGATGCTGAGGCCACCGTTTTCGGGTACACCAACGAGGGTGTTGTCGCAAGTGGTGAGAGCTTCGGGCAGACCATCAGAGAAGAGGAATGCACGGAAAGCGTCGAGCGACATACCGCTGGTTGTGGTGGAGGAAGCGGTGTAGGAGATGGTGGAGTGACGACCGTTAACGGAGTCGTAGCGGCGACCGAAGATGATTTCGGGGTTGGAGTTGAAGGCGGGAATGCCGAGGGATTCGCTGCCTGACCAAGTGGAGTTGTAAACGGCTTGGTAGTCGTTGGCGTTGAAGCCGTAGCTGTTTACGAGTTCCAGAGAAACGTTAGCACATTCTTGGAGGAACTTTTTGGCGCGTTCTTCGTTGGGAGCAATGCCGTTTTCAGCAACGGTGCGATAGCGGCAGAAGGTGCCTTCGTAGAGGCAAACTTCACTCTTGATAGCGCGAGCGAGGTCCTTGCTCCATGCGATAATGTTCTTGGAAGTAGATATGCCGGCGATAGCGTAGTTGATGTCTTGGAGCACGGAGTCCATCACGATGTCGCGATTGGTGCGTTCAGCGTAGAGGGCTTCGGGATCACCCGGGTCAACTTGGTGAGAGAACCAGCAAACGTCGCCGAACATACGCACGAGTTTGTAGTATTCGTAAGCGCGGATGAGTTTGGCGATACCTTCGTAGTTGATACGATCGGCTTTGGAGAGGTCGGCGGATTGCACACCATCGATGATGATGTTGGCACCACGCACGATGTCGTAGTCATATTCGCCTACGGTAGCGGTTTCGGTGGGATAAGCCCAGTCGGCGAAGGAAGAACCAACTTGGTCATCGCTGAGGGTTTTGAAGAGCGACCAGCCGTAGCCCGAGCCCGATCCATAGCCGGGTTGGAGTTCGTCTTGGTAGCGGTCCACTTGGAGTTGGCAGTTGGAGGGGTTGCTCCAATAAGCCGGGTTGTTGACAATAGAGGTCAACGGGTAGCGGTTATCATCGAGGAAGTCGTTGCAACCGGTGAGGGCTGCGCCGGCAGTGGCGATGAGCGCTAATGCAAATATTTTTTTCATAATTGGATGCTAATATTAGAATGTTACTTGCAGACCTACGGAGTAAGTACGGTTGATAGGAGTGGTACGGCCGAAGTAACCGTTGCCGGACATTGCCGATTCAGTGCCGGAACCACCGGTGGTAACTTCGGGGTCAAGAGGATAGTCGCTCATACCATTGTAGAGGAGGAACAGGTTGTCAGCGCTGAAGTATACACGAGCCTTTTGGATGAGAGCCTTTTGGGTGAGGGCTTGAGGCAGGGTGTAGCCAACGGTAACGGCTTTCAGACGGAGGTAAGCCATGTTCATCAAGTAGCGCGATTGGGGATAGAAGTTGTAGCGACCTGCGTTGATACCGCTGAGACGGCCTTGGCCACCTGCGCCGGGATAGAGGCGAGGATATTTGTTGTTTTGGTCAACGAGGATTTCGCCGGTGAAGCGTTCGTTTTCAACGTCGAGCACTTGTTTGTTGTACGACATCATGTTGGAGTAGATGGCGTCCGTGCCGCGAGCGAAGGGAACAACGAAAGCGGAGGTCATCCACATATCGCGTTTGCCCACGCCTTGGAAGAAGAGGTCGAGGTCGAAGCCTTTCCAAGCAGCGCCCAGGCGGAAGGAGTATTCGTAGCGGGGTTGGGTGTTACCGATCTTCACGAGGTCACCGTGGTTGCGTTGGGTGCCGATGGGGATGAGTTTGCCGTCGGCATCGGTCATATTGGGATCACCGAAGTTGATCTTGCCGTCGCCGTTTTGGTCAACGAACATGATGTCACCTTTACCATAGTGGAAGGAGCCGGATTCGAGAGCGGTTTGGTCGAGTTTGGTGGTACCGTCGGCGTTGAGGTCAGCGTCGTCGAAGTAGCGGTCGGTTTCGAAGCCCCAGATGTCGCCGTAGTATTCACCTTCGGTGAAGTTGGATTGGCCGGGAGTCCAAGAGTAGAGTTTGCCGGTGTCGTTGCGCCATTCTACGATTTTGGTTTTGGCGTCAGCGAGGGTAGCGGTAGCGTATACGTCAACGTCGCCGAAGCGGTGGTTCCAGCTCAGAGAGAGTTCCCAACCGTTGGTGCGGAGCTTACCGTTGTTGCCGTAAGGAGCGGTGGTACCGAGGGTGGAGGGGAGGTCAGCGCCCGGGCCGAGCATGTCGGCAGTGGTGCGAGAGAACCAGTCGAAGCTACCGTTAACTTCGCCGTTGAGGATACCGAAGTCCAAACCTACGTCGAAGGTGGTAACGCGTTCCCAAGTAAGGGTGTTGGAAACCAAGGTAGGCATACCGGAGTATTTGATGCCGGCGTTAGCAGCGGTGAGCCAAGAACCGGTGTACGGGCCGTTAACAACGGAGATGAATTTGTTGGAGCCGATGGCTTCGTTACCGATCGAACCGTAAGAAGCGCGGAGTTTTGCGTTGCTTACATATTGTTTGAGGGGTTCGAAGTAAGCTTCTTCAGAGAAGCGATAGCCAACAGAACCGGAGGGGAAGAATGCCCATTGGTCGTTAGCGGGGAAGCGGCTGGAACCGTCGAAGCGGCCATTGAGTTCCAACAGATAGATGCCCTTATAGTCGAGGTTGACACGACCGAAGAAACCGGCGGTAGCGCGGTGGGTGATGGTGTTGGAGATGGTGTAGCCAGTGCCGTCAGCGCCACCGGTGGTGAGGCCGAGGTAGGGTTGGTCAACGTTAAGGAGTTCGTCGCGTTTAGCGTAGAGGTAGTTGTAGTCTTCTTGTTCAGCGGTAGCACCGGCCATCACTTTGAAGTTGAGGTCGTTGAAGGCGGTTTCGTAAGTACCGTAAACATTCATGGTCCACATGTCGTCCTTGGTGTTGGTTTGACGAGCGTCAGCCCAAGAAACGGGAACGATGTAGTCGGGTTCAGCGATGCTACCCCAAGAGTTGTAACCGTAGACGGGCATGTAAGCGGAGGTGTTCAGGAGGTTTTGCACGTCGTAGGTGAAGTCACCATGGAGGGTGAAGCCTTTGAACAGAGTAGCGTCCATGAAGGCGGTGATACGAGTTTGGGTGCAAGAATCCTTGGTGGTACCGGCTTGTTTGCGGTAAGCGATATCATTGCGGTAGTCAACGATTTGGCCTTCGTCGTCGAGGCTATAACCGTAAGGGCCAAAGTACGAACCCCAGCGCCACATATAGAGATAGTCACCACGAACGTTGTAGGGAGCGGTGTAATCTTTTTCAGTGAAGCTGAAGCGAACGCCTGCTTTCAACCAATCAAATACTTGGGTGGTGATGTTGGCAACGGCATTGTAACGACGCATGTTGGCGGGGTTGAATTCCATGATGTCTTCTTTTTGGCTATAACCGAAAGACAGACGGTAGGAAGTTTTGCCGCTAACACCTTCCAACGAAACGTTGTGTTGGTTCGAAGGAGCTGCATTGTTGAACATAATACCTGCTACATCCCAGTCGGCATAATAAAGAGCGGTGCCGTTGGGGAGAATCTTGTAGTCACCAACGTGTTGGTCGTCTTGATAGGGAACCATTTCGCGATAGCCGGCGCGGCCGCCATTTTCGCGAGCCCATTGTTGGGCGAGGGGCATCATAACCCAGGGGTCCATACCGAAGAGGCCAAGCTCGCCGCCGGAAGCCAAGTTACCTTCAGTCAAAGCATAAATTTGGCTATAAACGTCGGGATACTCGGGGAGGGTGGTTGCTTGTGACCAGCCGAAGTTGTTAGTGTAATTAACGGTAACGCGGTCCTTGTTGGGGCTCTTGGTGGTGATCAAAACAACACCGAAAGCAGCGCGGCTACCATAAATCGAAGATGAAGAAGCGTCTTTCAATACGGAGATATCAGCGATATCGTTGGGGTTGATGAAAGAAAGGTCTTCAACTACCACACCGTCAACAACGATGAGGGGCTTGGAAGTTTGGCCGTTAGAAAGAGTACCTGTACCACGGATTTTGATCGAGGGGGTACCATTGATATCACCATTGGAGTTGGTGATGGTAAGGCCGGGGACAGCACCTTGCAGAGCTTTGGTTACGTCGGTGGTGGAACGGCTGTCCATCACACGAGCAACGTCGACAGTAGCAACGGCGCCGGTGAGGTTAGCACGTTTTTGTGTACCATAACCAACGACTACGAGTTGGTCGAGCATTTCGGTGGAAGGAGTGAGAGCCACTTGCATGCCTTGTTGGGCTGCTACTTCCACTGTTTTGTAACCAACGTAGCTAATACGTAAAGTGGTGCCGGGAGCAACACGCAAAGCGAACTTACCGTCATAGTCGGTAGCTGCCGCATTTGTTGAGACACCTTTTTGAACAACACTTGCACCGATAACGGGCTCGCCGTTTTCATCAATGACAGTACCATTGATGGTAACGACTGATTGACCTTGCTGCTGTGGTTCGGGAGCGGCGTAGGCGGCAAAAGAGCCGGTCAACGGCATCCCGCAGGCCAGAAGCAGAGTCGCAAACAGATGTTTTCTCATAAAATTTAGTAAAGAGGGTTGGTAAATACCTACTCGCAGCCAACAGTTACAGCCTGTTACGGCTTTGGCCATCACTTACTCATAGGCGCTAATTATTTAGTTAATTGTTTATTATACAAACAGTTTTGTTAAAAAATGTAGGCGTTTTAAATGGTTGTTTATAGAAATTTAGGGTTAGTGATAAGGAAAAATTCGCTTTCACGGCTCAAAATTAAGAAATCTTTTTGAAAGCGCAAAAGGTTTTAACAGTATTTAACTATATGCTTTGCAACATATTTTTGCAATGAGGGGGTAAGAGGGTCGGGGAACTAGTTAATAGGGCATAAGCGTTAAGGATGCTTAAATCGCTGCGTGGAATTAAACTTTGGCACCGTCTGGGGGTCTGAAATGATGAAAATCGAAAAAAAATGACCATTATGAAACATTTCATTCTCCTCGCAGCAATGGGCATCGCTGCTCTCTCCACCTCCGCCCAACAACAATGCCAACAGCAATGCCAAAGTACTTGCTGCGACAGCACCATCTGCCACCAACGTCCCGCTCGCCAAATAGCTATGGACCCCTTCACCGGCATTGACCTCACTCCGGAGCAACGCGCCGCTGTCGACTCGCTCCGTGTAAACCAGCGCCAATCGCGCCGACAAATACAAGAACAGGCTCGTCGCGAGTATCTCCAACGTATGAAAGAAATCCTCACTCCGGAACAATACGTCCAATTCCTCGAAAACCAGGCCGTCAACGGCGGTATGCGTCAGATGGGGCATAACCGACGCCTGCGTCAACCCGGCACACCTATGCGCGACTCAATTCCCGCCAACGGGCATCGTCGTATGCATCGATACAACCGCGGCCAACTCCAACAACAGCAAACTACCCAACAAAAATAATCATTCTCCACTCTCCATCTCCTCAAGCACCGCCCCAAATGCGGTGTTTTTTTTGCGTATATCAGTGTGAGATTTGCTAAAGTGATCGATTTTTCGTAACTTTGCAGTGGAAAAACTATAACATTGATATGTTTAACTTCTTTAGCAAGAAATCCACTCCGGAACCACTATTTGTAAGCACCGACATCCACTGCCACGTGCTACCGGGCATTGATGACGGCTCGCCCAACGTGGCCAAATCCGTGGAATTAGTCAAAGGAATGTGCCAATGGGGCATCCGGCGCATCATCGCTTCACCGCACGTGACTTACGGCACTTTTCCCAACACGCCCGACACCGTGGCTCCCGCGCGCGAAGCCCTTCAAGCAGAATTGAAAGCCAATAATATAGATGTGGAACTCAGCAATAGCGCTGAGTATCGCATCGATGACCTTTTTGCCGAACAACTCGACAAAGGCATCGTGATGCCTCTACCGGGCAATTTCCTTTTGATTGAAAACTCATTTATCCAAGAGCCCTGGAACCTCGATAATTTGGTTTTCGAACTTCAAGTGAAAGGCTATCGTCCGATTTTGGCTCACCCCGAGCGCTATGCTTATTATTATGGTCATAAGCGCCGTTATAAAGCCTTGCACGACGCCGGTCTGATGTTCCAAATCAATTTTTTGAGTTTGGCCGGCCATTATGGGCGCAACGAGAAACATTTTGCCGAATACCTCATTGAGCAAGGATTTGTGGACTTTGTGGGCACCGATTTGCATCGCTCCAGCCACATTGAAGCCATCAATGCCTACTTGTGTTCGAAGGATTACAAACGCCACCGCACCGCCCTCGACGGTAAGGTGCTCAACGACCGCCTGTAATAATACACATTATTATATAATATAGCCCCACATGGTCTTCCATGCGGGGCTATATTATTATGGTAGAGAATTACTTGCCGTCGATTTGGCGCAAAAGAGCCTCTACTGCGGCTTCGATTTGGGCATCGCGGCCGGCGGCCTCTTCTGCCGGGTCGTTCGACACTTGAATGTCGGGGTTGAGTTGTTGATTTTCAAGGAACGAGCCATCGGGCAGGTGATAACCGATTACGGGAATACCGAAATAGAGCGTGCGGTCCTGCAATGTCACCCAGTTCACAGAAGTCATTGTGCCCGGTACCGGCATTCCGACCAATTGGCCGATGCCGCAGTGCTTGTAAACCCACGGAGTGCCATGTGCATTGGAATAGCAAGCCTCGTTCATCACCATGATTGAGGGCTTGTTCCAGCGACGCGATGGCATATTACAAGTTTGGTGGCCGCGGATTTCTTGCACAAAATATTGTTGGCCGGAGAGCAACACTTCGATGTCTTCGTGCAAACGACCACCGCCATTCCAACGAATATCGATTACCACACCTTCGCGGTTGTTGAATTTACCGAGTAGCGCGGAATAAACGGTGCGGAAGGCTTCATCATCCATTTGGGGAATATGCACATATCCGAGGCGACCGCCCGAGAGCGAGTCGACGAGGGCTTCGCGCGAGCGTACCCAGCGCTTGTAGAGCAGTTCGCCACGATCGCTGCGCGAAATGGGTTTGATGACCTCTTCCCAGCGTTCGCCGGTGGCGGGGTTGAGCAGGCCGATGAGAGTGCGTTTACCCACCAAGTCGGTAAGCAGTTGCGACGAGCTTTCAGCGTTGGTGATTTCCTTGCCGTTGATTGTGCAAACCACGGTGCCGACAGCCACCTTCGACTTAGCGTTGTCGAAGGGCGAGTTGGCCACCACTTCAGCCACGCGAAGTCCTTGGCCGGCATAGTTGAGGTCGTAGAGCAGACCGAGGTCGGCTGTTTCATCATCCTGACTCGAAGTCGGCGAGCGATAACCCGAGCCGGTGTGCGACACATTCAGTTCGCCCAAGAGTTCGGAGAGCATCTCGGAGAAGTCGTAGTTATTTGAGATGTGGGGAAGGAATTGGCGGTAGTGGTCGGTGAGTTTGGGCCAATCCACTCCGTGCATCGAAGCGAGGTAGAAGCGGGCACCTTCTTCGCGCACTACATATTCATATTCGAAGGCGCGTTCGGCAGCGAGGTCGAGGGTCATTTCGCCATCGTAGGAAATCGGAGTAAGTTTGCCCGAACTTGCATCTAATTTGCGCATTGTCGAGCCGAGCAAGAACATTTTCTTGCCGTCGGCAGAAGTTTGTATCGATGAGGCACGAGCCACTTTCGACAACATTTGATGTTCTTCCTCTTCGAAATCAATCTTCCAAAGGTGGCGTCCGTTGGGGTCATCAGCCACATAATACAATGCAGAGCCATCGGCTGTGAGCATTGCATCTACGATGTCGATGCTTTGCGGAGTGAGGCGCGCGGTGCGAAGTTCCAAGTTAGTAAGATCAACATTGATAGGTTGTTCTTCCTCGTCGTCCTTTTTCTCTTTCTCGGGCAGCAGTTCACGCTCTTCTTTAGAAAGTTGGAACTCATCGTATGCTTCGGGGTCGAGGAATGTAATCATCACGTCGTAGAGCGAACCCCACGATGCGTGGTTGCGCATACCAAAGCGCTCGGAAGCAAAGATAATGGCACGACCGCCGAGCACCCAGCGAGGGTTGGAGTCGAAATAGCCGGAATTGGTCACATTAGTGATTTCACCGGTCTCTACGTCGAGGATGGCTACATCGTCGTAAGGCTCGTGCATCGGGGGAGTGATGGTGAGCGCCATGCGCTTGCTGTCGGGCGACCATTGGTAATACACACCACCGTGCAACTGAGGATTGAGGTCGGGCGAAGTTAGTTTGCGAACCTTGCCCGATTTCAAATCCATTACTGCAATGATTTGACGATCGAGCACAAAACCGAGGTACTTGCCGTCGGGCGATACCTGCGGGATGGCGCGTTCGTGCTTATCAGTGTCGAACACTCGTTCTTCCTTGATAAGGGTGGCATACACAAAGTCTTTATCTTCTTCGCGAGGCATGGTGGCCTTGTAGATATTGTAGCGACCATCGCGCTGAGAAGTGTAATAGAGAGTTTTACCATCCGGTGCCCAGCAGGGGTCTTCTTCGGCTTCGGCTGTAGAAGTGATGCGACGGGTGGTGTCATACTCCACTGATGTTACAAACACTTCGCCACGATATACGAAAGCAATGCTCTTGCCATCGGGGCTAACGGCACATTCCGATGCACCGTTGGTCACCGACATCTTGCGCATCTCGTTCTCGGCATAGTCGGTCACTTCCACCGCTACTTTCACAGGCTTGCCACCCGGGTTGAGGGTGTAGATGCTGCTCGGTGTACGTTCGCTCAGGAAGTAGAACTTATCGCCTGCAGCCACCGGCGAAAGGTTCTCGCCGGGACAGTTGGTAAGGTTGGTATGGCGACCGGTTTTGGCATCATACAACCAAATATCGCGAGTCACCGACGAAGTGTGATGCTTGCGGAAGTTGTTCTCCATACCCTTTTGGTCTTGGTAGAGGAACGAGCGGCCATCAGCCAGGTAACTGATGCAGAAAGCAGGCGAAGACAGCACTTGCAAGGCAGCACCGCCGGCAGCCGGCACGCTGTATAACTCCGTAAGACGTCCGGTCGGGAACGAAGCGCTGCTCACAGGGTCTTGGATAGCGGCGGAGAAGAGCACGTTGGCGCCGTCGGGGGTGAATGTCTCCGGCACCTCGTTCACCGAAGTATATGTGAGACGAGTAGCCGCGCCGCCACGGGCGCCGATAATATATACGTCGAAATAGCCGTGTTCATCGCTTGAATAGGCGATTGAGCGCGAGTCGGGACTCCACACCGGAGTCTGCTCATAGTAGTTGGTAGCAGTGAGGCGAGTGGCTGAGCCGCCGGTAGCGGGCACGGTGTACAAATCGCCACGGTAACAAAATGCGATGGTGGAGCCGTCGGGTGAAATTTTCACATCGCGCATCCACAGCGGTGTGATGGCCGCCGCCGTAAGCGGTAGCGCCATCGCCAAGGAAAGTACGATTTTCTTCATAGTCAGTTATAGTGTTAGGTTGTAGATTATCGAGCCAGGTTGATATTGAGGCTGATGCCGTAGGAGGAGTTGGTGGTCGGATACGATGAGGTGGTCACGATGGGCTTGTTGACCTGATGGTCGAAGTAAGCCGACAAGGTCACATTCTTGCTCATCACATAAGAGGCTGTGAAATTAATATTCCACGTATTGGAGCCGGAGGTCGGCTGCGAGTAGTTCTCGGCAATCTTGCGTATCAACGACTTATTGTTTTGCACACCGATTTCGGCATTAAGGGTGAGGTCGTTGGAGACACCGCGTTGCGAGCCACGCATCTTCAGCACGGTGTTGAAGTTCACGATTTTGTAGCCCATACCAAATTTCAGACCCTTTGTGGAGGCTTCGACGATTTGTCCGGCAGAGGAGTTGAGGGTCAATGTGCGTTGGTCGCGATATTCAGCCGAGAATTGCAGTTCATTTTTCAATGTGAAGTTCACACCTATCAGCGGAGCGAATTTTTCGGTCAAGGTCACTGAGGAGATGTTGAATGGCGAGGAGGGCACAGGACGCTGAGTTTGTTCGTCGAGGGTGAAACCGCGGTCGGTGCCACCGTCAAGGCTTACCCAGTTGAGGTATGACGAGTACGAGCCCACCGAGTAGGTGCATTGATAAGCGTGCGTCACGGTGAACGTCTTGAAGATTTCGCGCATGTTGCCCATGTTGATGAAGCCGTCGTAGGTGATGCGCCAGTTGGGGCGCACCGCACTGAACGAGGGGAAGGGCGAGAGCCATTGCTTGCTCGGCTTCGACCCTGTGTATGCCGCCATAAATGCCGGAATAAGCACATCGGGCGAGGTTGCAGGCACGGCACCCACTTCGGGGTCGAACGGCAAACCGGCTTGAGCCGTACCGGAGATAAATCCGGCATCGGGATAGGTTGTGCCCAAGTATTGTTGTTCTACGCGATCTCGCACCTGCGGTATGTAGTCCAAGAAATTGGAGAACGCATCGGAGGCATAGCCATCATCAGCCGAAGAACCTTTCAGCGCAGTGCCAATGGCGCAAGCGGTCATGGTAAATGTGCCGCTATAGGTGGTCGGAGCGGAGTCGTACATAAATTGCACTTGCGAAGTGCGGTTGTCGGTGCGGTTCCAAGTCAATTGCACTTTGAAGCCTTTGAAGAACTCGAAATTGGCTTCGAGGTTGATTTCCTTGGTGCGCGAGAACACGGCGGGCGATGTCTGGCCGTCGTCGGTCATGAGCCAACCTCGGTCGAGGGCTTTCTGTAGGTATGATTCGCCTTCGAAACCAAAAGCAAAACCCAAACCCGGCGCCATCGGCCCGTAATTATTCGTTTGGCCGAAAATGTCGCCAATCTCAGGTATAAACAGAGGCAGAGATGCGGTGTGAGTATTGCGAATCTTCAGCGAAATGTTGCGCGGCGAGATGAGGAAGCGCAGTGCATACTGACCCACATCGGTCCATATCGACTTCTTCTCCTGCTCGGTCGACTCGGTAATCACAAACTTAATGGTGCGGTCGCCGTGAGTGAGCACTTCGATTGAGTTTTCATCCACCACTTTGAAGTCGATTTGCGCGGCTTGGCCGTTTTGCTCGGTACAGGTCACTTTCACCTTCTTGGTGCGCAAATTATGCTTGATAATCAACTGAGCGCTATCGGCCGGCAACTTGTATGAGCGTTCGAACTTGCGCTGACGCTGGCGTTGCTGCCCTTGCTGGTTGCCTTGACGCTGATTGGGGCGCTGGGTGGTGTTGGCGAAGCGCTTGGTCACTTCCTTGCAAATGGGTATCTTATTATATAAGGACTCGAAATTGATACGCGCGTTCCAGTTCCACGCGCCCTGGTTGGCGATGGTGTTGCCCAAACTTTGGCCATCGATAGTGGCGCCGCGGTCCCAACGGTAAGTGCCGTTGTAGGAGACTTTACCGGTGAGGAAGTCGAGCACTGGGATTTTGTTGAAGGGCGCTGTATACTGTGCAGTGAAGGTTTGGTTATAGTTCCACGGCGTGCCGAACGACAGGATGCTGTCCCACACCTTCTCTTTCCATTCGCGATATTCGTCGGGGAAGAGTTTTTTGTTCACCGCGCCCACAGGCTCTTCAATGCGGGCGGAGGTGTTGGATGCGAAGGTGAATTGCAGGTTCTTGGTGAGGTTCCAAGAGACGTTGAGTTGACGATCCCACAGGAAGTTCTTGCTCACCGACACAGGCAATTGGAACATCACATCATTCTCCGAGCGCATCTGCTGCTCAAAGTAATAACGCGACATATTGGTGAGGAATTGGATGCTATTGGGCAGCCATTGTATCTCCAAATCTTTGAAGAATTTCAGGTTTTTATTTTTCGTTTTAAGCCAACCGAGAGGTTTGAGGCCGCGTATCATCGGCGAGTAAGAATATTGGAACGAACCTCGATAATCGTTGGTGTATTCATATTCGATGCTGGGCTCGCTCTTGGTTTGCTTCGAGAAGGAGAAGTTGAAAGTGAAGTTGGCCGGATCCCACGGCATCGGATTTTTGCTCCGCACGCCAAAATTCAACCCCGAGATGGAGAAATTGCGCTGGGTGGTGCGTTCCACGGCATACGATTCAATGGAGTCGCGTTCGGCCTTGGTGCTGCACGCATCGAGTGCATCATCGAGCAATACGTCTTGGTCGAGCGGATTATATCGCGGTGTGATTGTTTCGCGCGACATAGAATAGTAAATTGGGGCACGCAAGTGCACTGCTTCGGGCAAGAAGCGACCCAAATCGGCTTGCACCGCGAAGTTATACTGCTCATAATCGTCCATGCGCCGCGAGTTGAGCCCCTGGTCCACGGCGCCGAAGCCGGCGGTTTCCACGTGTGCACCGGCATTTATAGTGGCGATATCACTCATATTGAGGGTCACATTGGCCTTGCCGGCCCAGCCCCCATCTTGGTTGAAATCGGTCACTTTCAATTCATTCACCCACACCACACCGTCTTTCACCGTAGCCGAGTTGTTGCGCACACCGATGAGCAGCACGCGCACATCGCTCAGAGTAGGATTACCCATCACCGTGATAGTGTTGCGCTCATTGTCCGGGTCGCGTTGGCTATATCTGATTTGATAGCCGACCCCGGCTTCCTCATTGCGTTTGGCAGTGTTGCGTTGCAACTTGAGGTCGACAAAATTTTGCAAGTTGAGGTCGAGGAAGTTGTCCATCGGCCACACGCGAGCGCGGTCCGACGGGCTGTCGGAGTAATGGCCTTCCGGAGTGAGTGTCAGCGGTATTTCGTATTCATAATAGTTGTTTTTAACGTCAGAACCAAGGCGAATGAACACGCTCAAATCGCCCGAGCGGAGCGATGTCACGTCATCAATCAATTGTTCGGCGTGAGTCCACATCTGCAATCGCTTATAATTGCGCAAATCTTGCTGTGTGTTGCGATACACACCGCGAGCGTCGCCGGCTTGCAATCCGGTGACTTTCAGCGACATTGATTGCTCGTTGAGTTGCACAATCTGGCTCTGTCCGGGGTCGGTGATACGAGTCACACCCGGTGGCAACACATAGTTCACGGGCTCGCGAGCCGCGTTCTCCTCAATATTCACCACCGACACATCGAGCGACCCTTCGGCCGGCGCATCACCGCGTGTATTGAGGTTGAAATCATATGGGCGCCATTCGCCGCGCACCAATTCCAACGTTGCGAAACGGATATGCACCGGATGGCGGAAGCCGGTGAGAAACATTCGTGCAAAACGGATGGTTGAGAAGTCCTTGATATTACCTACCACCTTCTCGTAGTCTTTCAAAGGTATTTTGAATTGATACCATTCTACGGTGATGTTGCTATCGTTGCGGGCATGCACCACCGACACTTGCTTATTGGTGATATAGTTGCGACCAACCACGAAGTCCTCGGGACGTATCGACACGCGATATTGGAAGTAGCGCTCATATTCATTGAGCGTATTATCTTGGTTAATATCTTCCACATCGGGCGTGGCACGCGAAGTCTGATACAATTCATCGTTGACATCATCGGGCGAAAGCGAGTTGCCTTCCAAGCCATTATAACGTTTATAGCGGTCGAGGATGTTGACGCGCTGCTCGTCGTAGTCATAGCCGCGGTAGAAGTGGTAATTGTCCGAGGCCGGGTCGTTCAGCGGCGAATAGGGGTCCAATTCCATCTGCTCTATGGTAGCAGGCGACAGCACTTGGCGCAAACGGTTCAAAAAGTCGGAATATGATTGATGGTTGAACTCGTCTTCCGTACTTAGACCGTTGAGACCCACGTCTTGGCGTAGTCGAGCACCCGACGCGTTATCAAATGAATAGGTGAGCGAGTTTTGTGTCGACACCCTACCCCAATTAGTCTCTTGCATATTGGTGTTGGAGCCATCGGCCGGCACGCCATTCTCATAACTCTTGAAACCATCTTTAAGAATATCTTCGGAAATTTCACCGAAATTGATATACATATCGCCACCCTCAGTGTTAGGATTGTTCGGGTCCAAGAATGGACTCATCATCCAAAATTCCAAGTATTCGATATTAGACTGCTCGAAGTTGGTATTATCCATCTTGCGCATGATGCCACCCCAACGCTTTTCGGGGAACAACAACTTGCCTTCGGAATCAATGCGGTCGGCATCGAGGTTGTATGGGCCTCGCTCTTCGGGGTAGAACGATAGGTTGAGGGTTTGCACCGTGGACGACTCTCCGTATGAGAGTTCGCGCCCCGGGAAAATTTCGTATGAGGTAACTTCGCGCACATACGGATGCGACAACTGCGACAGGTCGCTCTTGATATATCCGGGCGCAAGCGACGAATTGCGCGAGGTGAACATTCGGTCAATGAAATACCAGTTGAGCAAAGCGCGATTATAGCCGTAGCGTACATCATTCGATAGCGACGCTTCGGGGAAGAGCGCGTCATCCGATGTGTCGTAAGGTGTCGATGCCAAATACCACGCGTATGGCGAGCGCAAATCAATGCCGGTTTGGGTGCTCTCAAAGTCGTCGACATACGACGAGCCGCGAGCCGACCCCGACTTCTGACTCGCCGGCACCAATTGCGCGTACTCGGCTGTGAGGCTGATGCGCGATGGTTGGGTGGCATTCACCGTCGGTATCAAATTCAGCAAATTGGTGAGCCACATAAACTCTTTATTATAACTGAGGTTAAACCCGAAGATACTATTATTGACAGTTTCGTCGCCTATCGACACTTTCTCGGTGAGTGCTTTTTCGGAGAAGTGCATAAAGGTGGCGCCTATATTGAGGTCGCGATTGAATTGGTATTGCACATCAAAGCCCACCAACGTTTTGCGCTGCATTGAGAATAGCGACTGATTTTCCAACCGCACGCTCACGCTCTGGCCGGAGTCGATTATCGATTGGTTGGTGATGGTCACTATACCCATGGCATAGTCGACCGTATAGTCGGAGTTCTCCACCAAAGTCACACCGCCGGCTGTAACCACCACCGACCCACGCGGCACATTCATCGCATTGAGTCGGATTTGCGACCCATTCGACGCTTGATATTCGCCCGACAACACAAATTTGTTCTTATCAGCAAATTGGCGTGCAACCACCAACGTAGAGTCGTACAATTCTTTATATACAAATCGCTCTGCTTCGATATCATTGCCAATTTGACGCCGCAAATGCTCGCCAAACGGCTCTACTACCGGGAATATCACCTTACCTTGCGCCGGAATGATGGTGTAGCCCTCGATGAAGTCGAAGATGCCGTCGGGGTTGGACTCGTTGTTGGAGTCGATGCGGTCGAGGTTCATCACCTGAAGCAGCGACTTGGTATTCAAACTCGGTGTGGGCAGATAATAAATTTCCGTACCGGTAGTGTCGCTTAAGTATTTGATATTCAACTTAAACTTACTTTTCTGAACTTGGTAAGCGCCCAGCGAGTACACGTTTTTCATCATCAAGTCCCACATCGGCTCGGCCGTATTCACCGTGGTGCTCTTCAGCATCTTCACATACAGTGATTGGTCGGTTTGGGCCACGTCCGATGAGAACTCGCCTACCTGGTACACTTGTCCGTGATAAGTGTACTCAAATGCCACTGCAAGCACCTCATCGGCATTCAACGCCGACTTCAACGAGATGTAACCCAAGGTGGAATTGAGCGTATATTCGCTCGACGACAGCAATCGCGCACTTTCCACTTTCTCATAGTCAGCACCACCGCCAAAGCCAAATGCCGACAATGGTTCCAATGCTTGTGTCACATTATTTATATAGCGCGCATCGGGATATTGCTCTTTGAGGGTCGACAACTCATTGTTCGACATATTTGCCGGATTGTCCATGGCAAGATTTGGCTGCCAATAGTCGTTCGACAGCCGGCGGTTCTCGCCCAAGTCTTGCAATGCCACCAAGTTGCGCGCTTGCTCATACTTGCCGCTCTTGTTGGTCACCCACACTTCGATGCGGGTAATCGACACGCCCGACGAAACATACGGCAACTTTGATGCAAACTCATCATAGTGGTCGCGAAAGAAGTGCGACAAGAAGTAGTGACGATTTTGGTCGTATTGGTCCACATTCACGGTGAACTTGGTAGTTTGCGCCCCACCCTTGGCATTCACCGTTTGGCTCTCGGAATTTTGTTGCGAAATCAAACTGGTCACGGTCAATCGGCCGAACTGCAACTTGCTTTTGATGCCAAACAACGCCGCGCTACCTTGTATCAGCGACGACCCGGTGGTCATCGACACATTACCGGCCTCGATACTTTGCACTATATCATCCTCCTTGCCCTCGTAGTTGAGTCGCAAGTTCTTGGAGTCGAAGTCGAAAGTCGCGTCGGTATTGTAGGTCATATTGAAGTGCATACGGTCGCCCACCGAAGCATTAATGGTGGCTTGTATGCGCTGATCAAAATCGAAATAGGTCTTGCGGCGCGAATTAACCGACAGCGACGGGTTGTCGGTGAAGTTGCTCTTCACGCCCATATTGATTTGTATCGACCCTTGGGTTTTAAGTTGCACTCCGCCCGGCCCGAATATTTTTTCCAGCGGCCCCAGCGCGAAGTTCATATCCAAAATGTTGAACGCGGATTTCTCCTTGTCGGTCACCAAAGCCAAATTGCGCTCGCGATAGTATTGCTGAAGCGATTGGCGCAACTGCCAGTTATTGTACTGCTCCTCGGTGAGCATAAATGGTGTGGAGATGTCGTAATCCCCAATCTTGGTGCGTATCACATAGCAACCGGTGGCCGGGTCGTACTCGGCTTGAGTAGTCACATTCTCCGGGTTGCGAAGGTCCACCGACGATGTCGAACCCATCAAGTCCTCATAACTCACCGGCACGGTATGCCGCACGTTAGGATACTCTGCCGAGTCTGATACCTGTGGCAACGTAGACGCCGGAGGAGGCGTAATCGTAGGTGTATAATACTGCCCCGAAGCGGGCAACAAGGTCGCCACAAACAACACACCAATCACCACCGCGGCCAACAACCGCAGCAGCTTCCTGCTTAATGGCATCTTTGTTGCTTGTTTCGACATCTACGATACAAATTGCCGTCCGACAATATTATCACCGGAAGGAGTACTAAAGCATTGACATTGCTCGCTTTACAGCCGCCTCAATCGTGGCACCTGCATCTTCATCAAACACTTTTTTGAGCGCTTTGACCGATGCTGCACGCGGAAATCCCAAGATTACCAACGCCTCAAGCGCCTCGTCGTAGTTGGCTGTGCTACTTGTCGTTGCTTGTTCTAATAACGTAGATGGGTCGGCTTTTATTTTATCACGTAGGTCAACTATTATGCGTTCTGCCGTTTTTGCGCCCATGCCTTTCACCGATTTGAGTCGTCGAACATCGCCGCCGCTTATCACCGCGCCCAATTCCGAGGCCGGTATAGCCGACAAAATCATGCGAGCAGTTGCAGCGCCTACGCCCGACACGCCCACCAACAAGCGAAACATTTCGCGTTCCTCTTCGTTGATGAAGCCGAAGAGCACCCATGCATCCTCGCGTATCGACTCGTGCACCAGCAACCGCGCCTCCCGCTCGTTTTGCAACTTCGTAAACGTAGGCAAAGTGATATTCAACAAATAACTCACGCCGCCGGCCGTGTCTAATGTCACCGCCGCCGGATTTATAGCACTTATCGTGCCCTTGATTGCTTCTATCATTTTATTCTGCCGAGTGAAATTCTACCAATCCGGGCATAGAATTGGGTACGACTTTGGATATCTTCACACCGAAATCGGCCGCCGCACGGTCGAGCACCGACCGAAATCGCACCGCTGTGGCTCCAACAAAACACACCGGCTGCGACTTATAATCATACGCGGCAATGTTGCGACTGAAAAATCGCATAAATGCCGAGTATACAAGTTGATACACATACGCATCATCAATATGGTCGCTCAAAAAAGTGGAGTACTTAGCCAACGAACGCGACGGCAACGAGTTGGTGTAAATCTCGTCCATAATCATATTGATATTTATCGAATAATGCTCGAAAAAGTCGCGTTTCAAGTGAGCCGGAGCTATGTCCTTGAGCAAATCGGCTATAAACACCTTGCCCAAGTACGCGCCAGAACCTTCATCGCCCAAGATATAACCTAAAGGCGGCACATTCTTCACTATCTCTTGACCATTGTACAAGCACGAGTTCGACCCGGTGCCCAATATGCACGCCAAGCCCGAACGGCGCACCAACAAGCCACGCGCTGCCCCCAATAAATCGCTCCCTACCGTCACCGGAGTGCGAAATTGTGCCACCAACGACGACTCCATTATCTTATTCTTCTCAGTATTGGCACAGCCCGCACCATAGAAATACACATGGTCCCACCGACGACGGAAAAACACCTCCGGCAGTTCCAACCGTATACAGTGTGATATCTCGCGCCGCGACAAAAAGAATGGATTCATACCCGTGGTAAAGGCATGCTCCACAATTTCCTTGCCATCGACCAGCGCCCACTCAGTGCGTGTGCTGCTACTTTCTGCTATTACTTTCATACATATTTATATTTACGGTGCAAATTTAAGCAAAAATTCTCAATCCCCAACCCTCTTCCAAAAAAATCTTGCTGATTTTGATAAATCGAATATAATTTGTAATTTTGCATCGCATTTATCAGCATTTTCACCATCTCCATTAGTATGACCGCCCAAGAACTTATCTCCAAATATTTTCCCACACTCTCCGAAGAGCAAAAACACCAAATCGAACTCCTCGGCCAAATATATCCGGAGTGGAACGAAAAAATCAATGTAATTTCGCGCCGCGACATCGACAATCTATACCTCAATCACGTGCTCCACTCATTAGTCATAGCACGTTTTTGGGGCAACCTCAATACCGGTACCACTGTCCTCGACCTCGGCACCGGTGGTGGCTTTCCCGGAATTCCACTCGCCATCATATACCCCGACGTGCACTTCCACCTCATCGACCGCATTGGCAAAAAACTCCTCGTCGCTTCGGAAGCAGTCAAAGCCCTCGGCCTCAAAAACGTCACCATCCAACACGGCGACTCCGGCGAATGTCACCAACGCTTCGACTACGTGGTGAGCCGCGCCGTCATGGCTCTCGACAAATTAGTCAAAGCCGCCACGCGCAACGTGGCGCATGGCAGACGCGGCATCAATCGCTACGACAACGGCATCATCTGCCTCAAAGGCGGAGACCTCTCCGAAGAAGCAGCCCAAGTATCTCTGCCGGTTATTGAATACTCCGTCAACGAATTTGTCAGCGAACCGTCCTTCGACACCAAAAAATTAGTTTACGTTCCCGTTTTAGCCAAATAATTTACCTCCATGCTGAAAATCAAACAATTCGCCTTCAATTTTTTCGAAGAAAATACATACCTGGTGTGGGACTCCGACTCGCTCCTCGCTATCGTTATCGACCCCGGCATGCTCTTCGACAAAGAAGTCC
Organism: Bacteroidales bacterium; assembly: GCA_004552725.1. GTDB lineage: Bacteria > Bacteroidota > Bacteroidia > Bacteroidales > Muribaculaceae > CAG-873. The sequence continues at coordinate 20,284 of SFNM01000025.1, forward strand.
TAATGTTTGACAACGTGGTGCAACAACTCGGCCTCAAAATCAACTTGGTGGCACAAACCCACCTCCACCTCGACCACTGCTTCGGCGCTAACCACATCGCTCAAAAATACTCCGTTGACATCGCCGCTCACCCCGACGATGCCATATTCGGCAAAACAATTGCCGACCAATGCGCACGTTTCGGTATTCGAGCCGACATTCAACCCGTGCAAATATCCCGCCCGCTCCATCATGGCGACATTATCACTGTAGGCAATTTCGCGATCGAAGTGCGACACCTCCCCGGCCACTCCCCCGGCGGCCTCGCTTTCTTCTCCAAAGAAGCCAACACCGTATTCAGCGGCGACTCGCTCTTCAAGCAAAGCATCGGACGCACCGACCTCCTCGGCGGCGATTTAACTCAACTTCTGCAAAGCATTCAAACACAATTATTTACTCTCCCTCAAAACACTACCGTCCTCCCCGGACACGGCCCCTCTACCACAATTATCAGCGAAATCAATTCAAATCCATACCTCTGAGCGATTTTTCGCTATTTTTGAAAAGCAAAAATTTCATAAAAAATCTTATTTTTTAGTTAAAAGTTGCATTTCTTCCATTTTTTCGTTAACTTTGCACGGAGAATGGACTGCTAACTCTTAATACGATGAATAATTCCAACAACTCTTTCAATTATCCACACCCCGCTATCGCTACTGATTGCGTTATTTTTGGTTACGACGGTTTTAACTTGCAAGTTCTCCTTATTGAACGCGCAAATGAACCTTTTAAAGGTGCTTGGGCACTCCCCGGTGGTTTCGTACAACAAAACGAAACCGTTGAAGAAGGTGCTCTCCGCGAACTCCGCGAAGAAACCGGCATCGACCACGCATACATCAAACAACTCAAGACTTACTCATCGATTGATCGCGACCCGCGCGAACGCGTGATTTCAGTCGCTTTTTACGCATTAGTCAAAGACTGCGAAATTTCCGCCGGCGATGATGCCGCTAATGCACGCTGGTTCAACATTAACGAAGTGCCTCAACTCGCTTTCGACCACCAAGCCATCCTCAAAGATGCTCTCCAAGCGCTTCGTCGCGAAATCCACTTCGAACCCGTCGGCTTCGAACTTCTCCCCGACAAGTTCACAATCCGCGAACTCCAAAACCTCTACGAACAAGTGCTTAACGTCGAATTCGACCGTCGTAATTTCTTCAACAAAATCCGCCGCCTTGGCATCCTCAACCGCCTCAAAGAGTCTACTCGCCCCACTCCAAAAAAAGACGCTTTCCTGTTCGAATTCAACCACGAAGCCTACAAACAATTCAAAGAAAAACACAACGGCTTCCGCATGGAATTCTAACCAACCAATACACTCTCCTTCGCAATAGCGCGCCCACAAGGTGCGCTATTGCTTTCTCCCCACCCGCCCGCGCAGCAAAGCCCCCGCCACAGTGCGGTTCGGTGGCGAGGCGGAAGCCGAGCGGCTCTGCAGCGCCGAAGGTTCGCCGCAGCAAAGCCCCCGCCGCACACACCCCATTTTAAACCTTGCGAAGGTATTTCTCCTGCTCGGCCTACACTTTTTCTTGCATATATCGCGAATTATCAGTAACTTTGCACATCAATCCAAGATTATGACCAACAACTCTTCTTTCATCAACAAAATAGTCGCCTTCTACCGCCGGTGCCCCGTGTGGTCAAACCTGATATTGATTGCCATCTCCGCCGCCATCCTCGTGTGGATTTGTCTCCTATTTCTCGACCTCTGGACACACCACGGCGACAATGCCACCGTGCCCGAAATCAAACACCTTTCATACACCGAAGCACGCGACACACTCGCTAAATCCGGCCTATCTATCGAAATCGCCGACTCTATCTACGACACCTCCATAGCACCCGGCACCATCATCGAATCATGGCCTAAAGCCGGCGCAGTGGTCAAAGCCGGTCGCAACATCTACGTCACCATCACCGCTTTCTCACCCAAAGAAATCACCATCACACGTCCTATCACCGGCGTATCCGCTCGCCAAGCAATTAGTTACCTCAACGCATTAGGCTTCAACAATATACGCATGGTCAACGTGCCTTCAGAATACCCCGACCTGGTACAATCAGCCCACTCCGACAACCGACCCATCGGCGTTGGTTCCATGCTCCCCGTTTCCGCCACTATCACACTCGAAGTCGGCGTAGCCATCAATCCTACTCCTACCGACTCCATCTCCGCCGAAGACGCCATCGAACAAGAACTCTCCTCCGCCTCGGAATACAATGACTAACGACGATTTCATCTCCGACGATTTCGCCTCCGACAACGACACCCGGCAACCCATTGTCATTATCGACGGCGATGACGAACGTCAACTCTTCGAACACTTCCGCTTCGTCGCCGACCCCGGACAAGCACTCCTCCGCGTTGACAAATTCCTCGTTGAACGACTACAAAAATCCTCTCGCAACCGCGTGCAACAAGCCGCTGAGGCCGGTTGCATCATCGTCAACGGCAAGGCCGTAAAATCCAACTACCGCGTCAAGCCCCGCGACGTAGTGCAAGTGGTGATGGACCGCCCACGCTACGACTTCGAAGTAGTGGCCGAAGACATTCCACTCAACATCGTCTACGAAGACGCACACGTTCTCGTAGTCGACAAGCCGGCCGGGATGGTGGTACACCCAGGACACGGCAACTACACCGGCACACTGGTCAACGCTCTCGCCTATCACTTTCGCAACATCCCCGACTACGACCCCGCCGACCCACGTATGGGGCTCGTCCACCGCATCGACAAAGACACCTCCGGCCTGCTCGTAGTGGCAAAAACACCCGACGCAAAAACCGACCTCGGTCGTCAATTCTTCAACAAAACCACCCGACGCCGATACTTAGCCGTAGTGTGGGGGTGCCCCAACCCTGCCGACGGTCGCATCGAAGGCAACATAGGCCGCTCACTGCGCGACCGCCTGCAAATGGCCGTATTTCCCGACGACTCCCAAGGCAAACACGCCGTAACACACTACCACACACTCGAAACATTCGCACACGTTTCGGCCATCGAGTGCATCCTCGAAACCGGACGCACCCACCAAATCCGAGTCCACATGCGCCATATCGGACACCCCCTCTTCAACGATGCTCGCTACGGTGGCGACCAAATTCTCCGCGGCATCCCCTCCGCATCATACAAAGCATTCGTCCAAAACTGCTTCGAAATCTGCTCCCGCCAAGCGCTTCATGCCCGCACCCTCGGCTTCCGGCATCCCGCCACCGGCCAAGAGATGGATTTCACCTCCCCAATTCCCGACGACATCCAAGCCCTACTCGACCGATGGCGCTCATACTCCGCATCCCACTAACCTCGCCACTCGCCCCTAAAATATTTTTCATTTTTTTCGCCAAATTCTTGCATATCAGCAAAAAAAGCACTAACTTTGCACCGCTTTATGGCCTCTTACTGCGCCTATAGCGCCCTCAGCCGGTGTGCGGCGGGGCTTTCCTTAATTATTAACCCATATTTTTTTATTGCTATTTAATGGCAGAACAATTCAACACCGCTATCGAAGACTTCGATTGGGAAGCCTACGAAAAAGGCGAAACCGCCGGTGAGAAATCTCGCGAAGAACTCACCCGCACTTATGATGAGTCGCTTAACACCATCAAAGACAAAGACGTAATCGAAGGTACCATCATCGCACTCAACAAACGCGAAGCCGTGGTTAACATCGGTTATAAGAGCGACGGCATCATCCCTATGAGCGAATTCCGCTACAACCCCGACATCAAAGTAGGCGACGTAGTAGAAGTGTTCATCGAAAACCAAGAAGACAAAAAAGGTCAGCTCATCCTCTCCCACAAAAAAGCCCGCGCTTCGCGCTCTTGGGAACGTATCAACGCTGCCCTCGCTAACGATGAAATCATCAAAGGCTTCATCAAATGCCGCACCAAAGGTGGCATGATCGTCGACGTTTTCGGCCTCGAAGCATTCCTCCCCGGCTCGCAAATCGACGTCAAACCCATCCGCGACTACGACGTTTACGTAGGCAAAACCATGGAATTCAAAGTCGTTAAAATCAACGAAGAATTCAAAAACGTCGTTATCTCTCACAAAGCCCTCATCGAAGCCGAACTCGAACAACAAAAACGCGAAATCATCTCCAAACTCGAAAAAGGTCAAGTGCTCGAAGGCACCGTTAAAAACATCACCTCCTACGGCGTATTCATCGACCTCGGCGGCGTTGACGGCCTCATCCACATCACTGACCTCTCTTGGGGCCGCGTTACAAAACCCTCCGAAGTCGTTCAACTCGACCAAAAACTCAACGTCGTTATCCTCGACTTCGACGACGAAAAGAAACGCATCGCCCTCGGCCTCAAACAACTCCAACCCCACCCATGGGATGCCCTCGATCCCAACCTCAAAGTTGGCGACCACGTTAAAGGCAAAGTTGTCGTTATGGCTGATTACGGCGCATTCCTCGAAATCGCTCCCGGCGTAGAAGGCCTCATCCACGTTTCCGAAATGTCTTGGAGCCAACACCTCCGCACCGCTCAAGACTTCATGCAAGTCGGCGACGAAGTGGAAGCCGTTATCCTCACCCTCGACCGCGAAGAACGCAAGATGAGCCTCGGCATCAAACAACTCAAACCCGATCCCTGGGAAAATATCGAAGAAAAATATCCCGTGGGCTCACGCCACACCGCTCGCGTGCGCAACTTCACCAACTTCGGCGTTTTCGTTGAAATCGAAGAAGGCGTTGATGGCCTCATCCACATCTCCGACCTCAGCTGGACCAAGAAAATCAAACACCCCAGCGAATTTACTCAAGTAGGCAACGACATCGAAGTGGAAGTACTCGCTATCGACAAAGAAAACCGTCGCCTCAGCCTCGGTCACAAGCAACTCGAAGAAAATCCCTGGGACGTATTCGAAACCATCTTCACCGTTGGTAGCGTTCACGAAGGCACCATCGTCGAACTCCTCGACAAAGGCGCTGTCGTTGCTCTCCCCTACGGCGTAGAAGGCTTCGCCACTCCCAAACACCTCGTTAAAGAAGACGGCACCACCGCCACCGTTGACGAAAAACTCCCCTTCAAGGTTATCGAGTTCAACAAAGAAACCAAGCGCATCATCCTCTCCCACAGCCGCATCTTCGAAGACGAAGCTCGCGCTGAAGCACGCGCTGAACGCAAACCCAAACGTCAGCCCCGCAAAGCCGAAGCCGAAGCTCCCGCCGCTGCTCCCGCTATCGAAAAAGCCACTCTCGGCGACCTCGAAGCACTCGCAGCACTCAAAGAAAAACTCTCCGGCAAATAATCCAACCCCATACCTCCAAAAAGCCGACGCCTCAAGCGCCGGCTTTTTTTGTGCTCAGCCGTCAGCGGTGCGGTTCGGTGGCGAGGCGGAAGCCAAGCGGCGCGGAAGCGCCCTGCCGTCAGCCTTGCGGTTAGGTGGCGAGGCGGCACCGCCCGCCGTCGGCCGTGTTCCTTCCCCATTCCCTTCAGTGAAGGGCCGGGATGGGCTGCTCTTTTTCCCCGATTTTAACATCTTTTATGTTATTTCGCTTTTTTCTCCCGATTTTTAGCCGTAACTTTGCATCGCAAAATAGGTATTCATTTTTTAGGGACTCAACCGCCCACGCGGTTTGGGTTTCTTCGTTTTATTTTGCCCTCCTATATTTGTTTAATCCTTTAATACCGCTTTTATTATGGCTATTACATACATGACCCGCGAAGGGTACAAGAAAAAAATGGAAGAAATCGCTTACCTCGAAAGCGTGAAGCGCCCCGAAATTTCACGCGCCATCGCCGAGGCTCGCGATAAAGGCGACCTCTCCGAAAACGCCGAATACGACGCCGCCAAAGAGGCTCAAGGCATGCTCGAAATGAAAATTGCCCAACTCAAAGACATGGTGGCCAACGCTCGCATTATCGATGAGTCGAAACTCAACTGCGAAGAAGTCCAAATCCTTAACCGCGTCAAAATCAAAAATGTCAACAACGGCATGGTGATGGAATACACCATCGTAGCCGACTCCGAGGCTAACCTCAAAGAGAAGAAAATCGCCACATCCACCCCCATCGCTCAAGGTTTGATGGGACACCGCGTGGGCGACGTGGTTGAAATACGCGTCCCCTCCGGATTGATGAAATTCGAAATCGTTGAAATCGGCTTCTAATACATTATATACTATGGCTTCTATCTTTGCTCGCATCGCCGCCGGTGAAATTCCATCATACAAAGTGGCTGCCGACGACCGCTTCTATGCTTTCCTCGACATCAACCCCGTGGCAAAAGGCCACGTGTTGGTAATTCCTCGCCTCGAAGTCGACTACATATTCGACCTCGACGACGACACTCTCGCCGCAATGCACATCTTTGCAAAACGCGTGGCTCGTGCGCTCAAGGCTGCAATCCCTTGCCGTAAAGTCGGCATGGCCGTCCTCGGCCTTGAAGTACCTCATGCCCACATTCACCTTGTGCCGATGCAATCCGAAGGCGATATGGACTTCCGCCGCGAAAAACTCCAACTCACCTCTGAAGAAATGCAACAAATAGCCGACAACATTGCCGCTCACTTTGAATAATTCCACCACAATGAAACATACATTTCTTGCCGCTATCTCCGCCATCGCATTGCTCGGCGGCGCCTGCTCTCAAGCCCCAACCGGATGGAGCGTCTCCGGCACCGTGGCCCACGCCGACTCTGCCGCCCTCGTGCTCGAAGGCTGCAACAACGGCCATTGGTACGTAATCGACACCCTCGACCTCGCCTCCGACGGCTCCTTTGAATACACCGCTGATGCACCTGCTGCATACCCCGACATCATGCGCATCTCGCTCAACGGACAAAGCATCTACTTCCCCGTCGACAGCATCGACAATGTGCAAATCTCAACCAACGCCGCCGAATTTGCCGCTAACTACACCCTCGCCGGCTCGGCCGATGCCGCTGCAATCTACTCGCTCGACAGCCTAATCAACCAATCCATCGCAGCCGTCGGCGTCGACTCAACACTCGTTTCGGCTACCCTAAAGTATCAACTCTTCACCACCGCTTTTGCAAATCAACAGTCGGTGATGCCTCTCTACTATCTAATCAACCGCACCGTTGGTCAAAAACCACTGTTCGACATCAACAACCAAGCCGACCTTCGCCTTTACGGAGCTGTGGCTCAGCGATTTAATATTACTCGTCCCGACGACCCGCGCGCCGCTTTTATGGCACAGACTTACAAACAAGCCTTAGCAGCTCGCAGCAATACCACCACCGAAATCGCCCTCCCCACAGCCTCTCTTCCCGCCGACATCGTGCGCTACGATGTCAACGGCAACAAACGCTCACTCGTTGAGGCAGCATCCAAAGGCAACATCCTCATTCTCAGTTTCACAAGTTACCAACTCGAAAGTTCGCCCGCTTACAATGCCATCCTCAACACCATCTGGGAGAAACACCACGCCGCCGGACTCGACATATACCAAATCGCTTTCGATACCGACGAAAGTATGTGGAAAATTCGCGCCAAATCTCTCCCATGGACTGCCGTTTGGAACTCAACTACCGATGGCGACGCCGTATTGCTGAACTACAACGTAGGCGCCCTCCCCATGACTTTCATCATCGACCGCTCCGGCTCCATCGCCGAACGCGTAGTCGACCCCACCACCTTAGAAACAACCATCGCCAAATACCTCTAACCTACAGCGCCCTCGCCCGCAGCGAGGGCGCTCGTTTTTATCTACCCGCAAAAAAAATTGAGCGGCCTCGTCGAGGTCGCTCTTTGTAGCGAATCAGGGAATCGAACCCTGGTCTCCACCGTGAGAGGGTGGCGTGCTAGGCCACTACACTAAATCGCCATTTGTGACTGCAAAGTTAAGCGATTTTTCGCTCTCTTCCAAATTTTTTTCCACTTTTTTACAAAAAACTTCATCATCGCCCTATTTTTCCTTCCTTTTATTACTTTTTTGCACACAATCCACTCCTCAAATCAATATTTTTCGCTATATTTGCCATAAATTATCCAACTATGGCTGTTATTCTCAATATAGATACTACAACTACGGTGTGCTCGGCCGCTCTCACTGCCGAAGGCACCGTGTTGGCCCACCAAGAAAATTTCGAAGGGCGAAATCACGCCGCCCTCCTCAGCGATTACATCAAATACTGCATGGACTTTGCCGCCGACAAAGAATTGAAAGTTGAAGCAGTGGCTGTGAGCCTCGGCCCGGGCTCTTACACCGGCCTTCGCATCGGCCTTAGCGAGGCCAAAGGCCTGGCATACGCGCTCAACTGCCCGCTTATCGGCATCAACACACTCGAACTTATGGCTACTCGCGTGATGTTCTCTACCGACGACATCCACCCCGACTCCATCTTCGTGCCTATGATTGATGCCCGCCGCATGGAAGTTTTCACCGCCGCTTACGACTTCGCACTCAGCGAGTTGCTCGCCCCCCAGCCTCTCATTTTGGACGAGAACTCCTACTCCGACTTGCTCGCTTCCGGTCGGCCCGTGCTTTTCTTCGGCGACGGAAGCGACAAAGCCCGCTCGGTAATCACAGCCCCAAACGCTGTGTTCGTACCCGACGTGGTGCCTTTGGCTGTTGACATGGTAGCCTTGGCCGAACGTGCATACGCCCGACACGATTTTATCGATGTGGCCTACTCTACTCCTCTATATCTCAAGGATTTCCAAGCCACCAAACCCAAATCGCTGCTATGACCATTCCCGAAGAGTATCGCCCCGACATCAATGCAGCCGTAGCGGTATTGCGCCGTGGCGGCATCATTCTTTATCCCACCGACACCATTTGGGGCATCGGGTGCGACGCTCGCAACTCCCAAGCCGTGCAACGCGTATTCCAAATCAAGCATCGTGCCGAAGCCAAAGCCCTCATCACGTTGGTTAGTTCGTTGGCAATGCTCGACAGAGTAGTCGAAGACATACCGGAAGTAGCCGAACAACTAATCGAAGCCGCCGTAGAACCCATCACCATTATCTACGACCACGGCCGCAACGTGGCTCCCGAACTTTTGGCCGAAGATGGCAGCATTGGCGTGCGACTCACTCACGAACAATTCTCCGCCGCACTTTGCCATGCATTTGCAGGCCCAATCGTGTCGACTTCCGCCAATATCAGCGGCAACGAGCCGGCTCACTCATTCAACCAAATCGACCCGCAAATTATCGAAGCCGTCGACTACGTGTGCACATCGCGTCGCAACGAAGCCCCGGTGGCCAAGCCATCCTCCGTCATCAAAATCTCCGCCGGTGGGCTCTTCAAAATACTACGAAAATAACCGCTGATATGAGATTTGAGAACATCATACGCACACGTTTCGTTATTGTTGACTATTTCGCGGCCAACATCGGCATTATAGTCTTCAATATCCTGCGTTTCTTCTCGCTCCCTAAGCCTTTCGAACCTCGCTCTCTCGACCAATGGCTCCTCCACGACCCCGCCATCATCTTGGGGCAGATACTCTTCCCGCTTACTCTTATGGGACTCCATTGGCTCTCAGGCATTTACAATCACGGCGGCGCAAAATCGCGCTTCGACATCATCAGCGCTGCCACCACCTGCGGATTGATTGCCACACTTCTAATCTTCTTCGTGGCTCTTATCAACGACAACATTCCCGAGCGTATGCAAAACTATGAACTTCTGCTTCTGCTCTGGACGCTTCTTACAATTCCCACCATCATCGGGCGCGAAATCGTAAACCATCTCACCGCACGCGCCATTCGCTCAGGCCTATATTTCTGCCCGGCCGTCATCATTGGCACCGGCGATGCAGCACATCAATTGGCCCAACGACTTAGCCTCAGCCGTCGACATACCGAGGTGAAAATACTCGACTTCATCGACCCCTCACATCCTAAAAGAATGGTCGACACAATCAGCCGACTTCAGCCCAAGATGCTGATTGTGAGCGCCGATGCCAATATCAAAAGCCGGAAATCCCAACTCCTCTCAGCGCTGTTCGCCACCGGAGTCGACATTTATATGCCACTCGACATATACCGCACCATTTCGCCCATGGCGCGTATGCACACCGTCGTAGGCGAACCTCTCATCAACCTCAGTAATGCTAACATATCCGAATCAACTATCAACATAAAACGCGCCACAGATGTTATCTCCTCATCATTAGCGCTTTTAATCCTCTCGCCCCTCTTCCTCATTCTGGCCATCCTCATCCGACGCGACTCCCGCGGACCCGTTTTCTACCACCAAGAACGAGTCGGCTTCCATGGTAAGCCTTTCAAAATCATCAAATTTCGCTCAATGTACGTTGATGCCGAGTCCAATGGTCCCCAACTTTCAACCCTCGACGACGAGCGCATCACCAAAATCGGCCGCACCCTCCGCAAGTACCGTCTCGACGAACTGCCTCAATTCTGGAACGTAATCCGCGGCGATATGTCAATCGTCGGGCCTCGCCCCGAGCGCCAATTCTATGCCACCCAAATCGCTGCTCAAGTGCCCCTCTACAACCTCGTTTACCAAGTGCGACCCGGCATCACTTCTTGGGGTATGGTCAAATTCGGCTACGCTTCCTCTATCGAAGAAATGATTCAACGACTGCAGTACGACCTCCTCTACATAGAAAACATTTCCCTGGGCGTTGACCTCAAAATACTCTTCTACACCGTCATTACAGTCCTCACTGGCAAAGGTGTATAAATCCGCAAGACAATGACTCAACGATATATCCATAAATCTCGATTATTCGACTGGCTCCTCAAATTCGTGCGCTGGCGCGAACGCCATATCAAAGAAGGCACATTCCTGCTTTTCTTAGCCTTCTTCGTGGGCATCTTTTGCGGCCTCGCCGCCCAAGTGCTCAAATACCTCATCCACACCATTTCTTCCACCCTCACCTCGCATGCCGACGCCCATTCGGCCAACTATCTCTACATCATCTTGCCCACAATCGGCGTGGTCCTCGCCGCCCTGTTCGTGCGCTATGTGGTCAAAGACAACATTTCCCACGGCGTAACTCGCGTGCTCTGGGCTATCTCGCAAAATAAATCCCGGCTCAAACGCCACAACACCTACACATCTCTCCTCGCTTCAGCAGTCACCATCGGCTTCGGCGGGTCGGTCGGTGCCGAAGGTCCCATAGTCCACACCGGTGCTGCCATCGGCTCCAACCTCGGCTCAATGTTCCGTATGTCGCCCCGCGTGCTAATGATTTTGGTGGGCTGCGGCGCCGCCGCCGGCATCGCCGGCATCTTTAAAGCACCTATCGCCGGCATGCTGTTCACCGTCGAAGTGCTCATGCTCGACCTCACCACCGTGTCGGTTATGCCGCTGCTGGTTGCGTCTATCACCAGCGCCGTTATCGCATACACCTACACCGGCTACACCTTCGAATTCTTCTTCGCCCAAAACACCGACTTCGTCATCGCCAAAGTGCCCGACGTCATTGCCCTCGGTGTTGCTTGCGGCTTGGTGTCGCTCTACTTCACCCGCATCATGAATATGATGGAGAACTTCTTCGGCCGCTTCCAACACCCATGGATACGAACCATTGTCGGGTGCTCCATCCTCTCGGGTTTGGTATTCCTTTTCCCGCCGCTCTACGGCGAAGGCTACGAATCAATCATGGGACTCTTGGCCGGCGACGCATCCTCAATCGTCAACGGCTCCATCTTCTCCGGCGACGGCAACCAAGCCTGGTTCATCGCACTGTTCATTCTTATGATTATCCTCACCAAAGCATTCGCCACCTCCGCCACCAACGGCGCCGGCGGTGTGGGCGGCACATTCGCCCCCTCGCTCTATGTAGGATGCATGACCGGTTTCCTCTTCGCATACCTTTGTAATTACTTCGGTATCGGCATGGAACTCAGCACCCGCAACTTCGCCCTCATCGGCATGGCCGGCGTGATGTCAGCCGTGATGCACGCCCCGCTCATGGCAATCTTCCTCACAGCCGAACTCACCGGCGGATACGACCTATTCCTTCCCCTACTCATCGTCTCAACCATCGCTTACGGCACCATCAAACTCTTCGAGCCTTATAGCATCTACACCACCCGCTTAGCAAAGCAAGGCAAACTCCTCACTCACCAAAAGGACCAAGCCGTGCTTACCCTGCTGAAGATGGACTCCGTAATCGAAACCGACTTCCTCAGCGTCCGCCCCGAGATGACACTCAAAGAAATGGTCGACAAGATTTCACAATCCAACCGCAACATATTCCCCGTGCTCAACGCCGCCGGCGAACTCCTCGGCATCGTCGCCCTCGACGAAATCCGCAACATCATGTTCCGCCCCGACCTCTATCGAAAGATGAACGTCGCTTCCTTCATGACATCACCCCCCGCACGCATACTCATCGGCGAACACATGGACTCCGTCATGAAAAAATTCGACTCCACCGGCGCATGGAGCCTACCCGTGGTCGACACTCGCGGCCACTACTTCGGCTTCATCTCCAAAGGCCGCATTTTCAACTCCTACCGCCGTGTCCTCCGCCACTACTGCGACGACTAATCGCCTTAAATTCCACAAATTTCAAAAAATTATCATTTTTTTTGCAAAATATTTGGCTAATTCAAAAATTATGCCTAACTTTGCACTGCAAAACAAAACGGTGCCATAGCTCAGATGGTAGAGCAAAGGACTGAAAATCCTTGTGTCCCCGGTTCGATTCCTGGTGGCACCACCGCAAAAATCTCTAACAGCCTATCAATCAGCCGTTAGAGATTTTTGTTTTTTCCACCTCGCAAAAATCCGAGTGAGGCGAATTATGGGGCATTGTAAACCTAACCACACGCGTGGAACGCGTGGCGGTTATGAGATCCCCTCCGGGGAACAGGTGATGGTACGCCTCAACAGTGGGTAGGAGAAACTGTGTCAAAAGTCTTGAATTTCATTTTAGATCCTCTGATGGGCCACCCGGGTATGCCGCGGCAAACCACGGCTCTACTTGTAATCGATTGATTGTAACCTTTTTATTCCTGTTCTCCTGCTAAATCTCCTGTGCACCTGTGGATTTTTGCGCACGCTCGATTGCGCGTTTTTCAATTACAAAGCATAAAAAATACGAAATTTTGGTGTGGCGAACCAAATTTTGAAAAACCGGCCGATTATTGTATTAAATTTGCACCAAATTTAAATACTATTATTGCTGTCCGGTAAAACTCCCAAGAGCATAAAATCCCTCCCCGAAGTCCTG
>SFNM01000026.1 GCA_004552725.1 Bacteroidales bacterium
TGGATAGATAAATATTAGTCTTTTCTCATCGGATTCTTTTAATATCGCTACTCTTTTATTATGTAGTGGTTGTATTATCTTAAATAAAACAAAAACACCCGACTTTACATTCTTGGGTGCAAAACTGGGTGTTTGTTTTGCAATCTGCTGATTTTCAGCGTTTGTTGCGGAGAGAGAGGAACTATTTTTGCTCTCTCAATTCGCTTATAATCAAAAGATTAAATTTCCAAAATGTGAAGTGTCACCGAAGTGTCACCAAGTCGGGATTGTTTTCAGATGTTCCTTTGACGGCTGAAACCAATAGAAAGCCTTTGCTTTCCAAGTGCAAAGATAAGCAAAATCTCCCGAACTACAAAATATTACAGATGATTTTTAGACGGATAACAGAAATATTTGGTGACACTTGGTGACAATTTTTGTAGCACAATTACACCTCCTTGACTTGGTAAAAGACCCCCTTAATCAACTGCGACATTCCCGACTCGGTGAAGGTCGCAGTTAGTTTTTCGCAGACGTAGCGTTTGCCCCTGATGATAAAAGGGGCTCGCACGTCGGGCACCTTGTCGGCGAGGAACTTGAAGGTGGTCTTTTGTGTAGGCTCTATAGGCAATGCCATGCCGAAGCGGTTGGCGAGCCTGTCATTCAGTCGCAGGGAGAAGTGAGGGTGGAAATAGCCGCTCCAGTCGGGACGGATTACCACGTCTTCGACATGGGGGTGCGGAGGCGTTGTGGCTCCTGCCGATGTCGCACCGTCCCACCAGCCGATATAGATTTTGTCGTAATACTCGGCTTTCTTCTCACTCTCCCCTGCCGCGAGCGATTGGGCGGGCTGGGTCTGGGAAAATCGCGAGTTGCGTTCCTCGTACCAGGCATTTGTAAACGGCTCGGGGCCGTCGCGGAACGATGTATGCGTCGTTTCCTCGTCGTAGCCGCCGAATGACAGGAACATGGCGAAGCCGTAAGTGTCATCGGTATAGTCGATGCAAGCAGGTACGAACTCGATTTCGTCCGTCGGCGCATCGTCGCTTTCGTCCACAATGCGAGGCCCAAGCAAGTTGACGGGCTGCAATACACACTTGTATATCCAGCGCTTTGTCCTGCCGTCGGCCATATAGCCGTTCTGCACTCGGCTAACGGCGCGGACTATGAAGTAAGCGTCGATGTCGGCGGCATAGAGCAACTTGTTCATATTGGAGCCTCGCATATTAGAGCCGTTCCAACTGGCAAGCCATTGGTTTGCCGAGAGCAGAGCCGTTAGGGTGTCGTATCTGACGGCTCCTGCTTCCCATGCCTTGATAAACCAGTCGCAAGAGTAATACTTGCTCATCTGATGCGAGCAGTCCTTATATGCTAAGTTCTTCGCCTCGGAGTATTCGCAACGGTCATTTTCGACCTTTACCTCGGTGGAGTGCTCCGCCACGATATTGTCAAGGCGAACAGCCTGTTTCGCATTGACAAGGCTCTTGGTAAAGGCGAAAGTTATACGCTGGGCGCGGTGGTCGAAGTTGAATTCGCAGCCCATGAACAGCTCAAGCTTTGCGAAGTATTCCTCGACCGACCAATGAGGCAGTGCACGAGCATACTGCGGAGTGTACCACGAATAAGGGAGAGTGTTGCATATAAGGAGATACTTGTATTCCTCTTTGGCTTCCCAGTCTGAGAAGTCGTAGGAATACCCGATTTGCTCGCATATCTTCTTGGTGATATAGAGCAAGTAAGGCTGCCACGACAACCCCTTTGTGTCCGTATGCCAGTCGAAGCGGGCATTGGATATGAGGTGCCCTTGGCCGTCACGCTGTTCGGGAACGTATGTCGTGCAGTTCTGCATATTGCCCGAAGCGTCGTTGACCCACGGGAGAGCGACGCCGTTATTGCCGAAAGCAAGCCCCAGCCAAGCGTTGGCAGGTGTGATGCCGCTCTTGGCGGTTGTCGGGGGCTGTCCGAGGTCGAGCTCGTTGATGTAGATTTTGTCAAGCGTGTTGTCAAAATTCTGCTCCGAACGCCCGTCAAGGAACTGTGTCTTGACCTCGGACTCGTTGATTTCGGTAATGGTGATGCAGCCGAACTTGTAGAAGCCCTTGTCGCGTATCTCGCAGTCGAAGATGACCTTTTGCGCTGCCACGTCGGCACGGTTGATGTGGCCGAAGATAGCCTGATTTTGAGGGCAGTCTTTCAGCGGAAAAGTGATTGTCAGCGTGTAGCCGTCGCTACCGCTGAACAACCTATTTTCAGAAACGTACTCAAACGAAGTGCCTTGCTTCAAGGCAGCGAGTTTCCAGTTGGGGGTCTGCGTGGTCGATTTGTTGATGTAGATTTGCATTACTTCTTGGATTTGGGGGATTTGTTGCGCATAAGGTTATCGTACTCGTCCTGTGCCCTGACGATGCCTTGGTCGCCGGAAACGGTGACGACGGCACCGATGGGCTGGCTCAAACGGTCATTGAGTTTGGCGAGGGTTTCCCCGATGCCATTGTCGCCCTGCTGTGGCGGCACGTTTACAATGACGTTTGGCTGCGGCGATTGCAGGATCGCGCCCTGCGTCGTTCCTGCAGTCGCGGGCATAAGGTAAGAAACGGCATCGTGGGTCAGCGCACCTATGGTATTGTTGCGCTGTGCCTTGTCGAGGGCTTCGAGCAGAGGGCGTGTTTTGGGGTTGCGAGTCAACTTTTGGCTCGCTACCCATTCTCCGGCGTGGACGATACCGACGGGTTTGTCCTTATCGCCGTCAGGAGTAAAACCGCCCTCGGAGTAGCCTTGCGCCTCCGAAGCCTGTTGCTGCTTCTTGATAGTTGCTATCTGAATAGCACCTGCCGCCACGGCCATAGCCGCCGCAATCGGAGCGAGAATGTAGCCGATTACCGGCACCTGCGCAGCGGAGCCGTAAGCGTTCAAGGCGTTGGTCGCGGTCTGCGCCACGGCTTGAATAATCTGCATCGTGAACGCCTTGCGGTTAGCCTCGTTCTTAATCTTGGCGATTTCAGCGGCTTTCTGCTTTTCGAGCTTCTTGGTGAGATACGAGTTGCCCTCGGTAAGCTCAATCTCGCGGTCGTAACGCTTCTCGGCGTTTGCGACATCGAGGTCGGCCTGGGCTTGGATGAACTGCGACGCCTGCTGCATACCTGCGCTCATCACGGCGAAAACCGACGAGGCGAGCGATGCAAGACGAGTCGCCCAGTTGCCGCCGTCCTCCTCCGTGGCATCAAAAAAGTTCTTCCAAGCCTCGTAGATGTCAAGCAGCTGGTTGGTCTCGGTAGAGCCGAACTTGCGGACACGGTCGAGCGACTTCTTGAAGTACGACCTCTCGATGCGGTCTTTGGCTTGCTCATACTGGGTCTTGTCGATAAGCCCCTGGTCGTAGAGCGACTTGACCCTCGCAAGGTCTTCCTGCTTCTGACGCTCCTGCATCTTGGGAGAGTCAGCCGAGGGCTTCGCCGACTCCGGCATGTACTCGTTGGCATACTTCTTTTTGAGGTCGGCTTGCGCTCGCAGGTATTCCTCGTAAGTGACAAGCTCCTTTTCGTATGCCTCGTTAAGGAGTTCCATTTCGAGGTCGTAGCGCTTACGCGCTTCCTGGTACTCATACTTCTTCTTCCACTCGGCGACTTTCTGAGCCAAGAGTTTCTGACGGCGAAGCTGCTCTGCGGCTTCGGCTTGCTCTATCTGCACGGCATAGTTGTGCCATTCCTCGGAAGCCTCGTTGTAGGCGGCTTGCATCTGCCGCAGGTACTTCATTCGTATCTCGAACAGCTTTTGCTGCAAGGCTTCCTCGTTTTGATAAATGGCATTGCCGGGCGTGTAGAAGTCCATTTGGGCTTGCGTTTCGTCGGCTTGCTGCATACGCTTGGCCTCGTCGACTTTCAGGGCGGCGTTCTTCTTGAGCCATTCGGCTTGCATCTCCGCTTTCTTCTTGAGCAGTTCCTGGTAGTCCTCGTCTTCTTCAAGCCCGAAGCGCTTGTAGACCTCCTCGCGGTCTTCGTAATACTTGACTTCGAGGTTGTAGCGGTCAAGAAGGAACTGCGACCACGACTTCAACCCTGCGGAATAGTCCGATACGTTCTGCGCGGCACCTGCCTCCCATACGCCCTTTGTTTCGTTGAGCGCGTCCTTGAACTCCTGCTTGGCCTTGATAGCGGCTCGCCGCTCGGCTGCCTCGCGGGCCCTGCGCTCACGCTCCGTTTCGTATGGGGTGTAGTCGTCGAGGGTGAAGTCGGGATTGCCCCCAACTACATCTTGGGTCGGTGTTTCAAGCACCGAGAGCCTTGCCCTTGCCTCGTCAAGGAACTCGCGCAGTTCCGCCGCCGTTAGGTCTTTGACCGTCGGGTTGGGCTGGTCGATACCCAAGATGATGCGCCCCCCTTGCCCCGCTTCGGCTTTCGGCTCGAAGTCGGCGATTATTCGGCGCAGCTCGGTAGCCGAATATCCTGCGAGGGGGTTCTCCTCACGCTCGATGCTGGCTATCTCCTGCATCGTCACGTTGAACTCCGTCTGTTGGGCTATCATCTTGTTTACAAGGTTGACCGGGTGGTCGGTCCAGCCTTTGGCATCCCACAGATTGCCCTTTATGGCTTGCAGCTCGTTGACAATATCCTGGGATATTGTGCCGCGTGTCTGCAACTGGATTACGACGGAGTTGGTGATGCGGGCGGCATCCCGGAGGTCTTTGCCGCTGTCGACGAGCGACTGCTGCAACTTGGCGGCGAGGTCTTTGAAGGACTCCTCATAGGTGTGCTCGGCAGTCTCGCGAGCCGTCTGGAACGCACGTTCCTTTGCCGCTATTCGGGCGGCGGCGGCGAGTCGGTTGTAAGCGGCGGTGAGGTTGTTAATCTCGCCTCGCTCGTTGATAAGTCCTTTGAGATACTTGCCGTACTGCTTGATGATTTCGTCCTTGGTTTCCTTGTAGGCTTTGGTGCCTTTCTCACAGGCTTCGAGCCTACCGATGAGCTTGTCGATGGTCTGCATCTCCTTACGGAGTTCCGAGGTGTATGTGGCGGAAGTGTTGCGAGCCTCGCGCATCTTCTTGGTGTACTCGGAAGTGCGGTCGCAGAGCGCTTTGACGGCAATCACGACTGCGGCGAGCACAGAGAGCAGCAGTCCGAAGGGGTTGGCCTTGACAACCGTGTTGAGCAGTCGCATCGCGTGTGTAGCCGCTCCCAAGCCTTGGGTGAAAGCGATGACGGCTATGCGCCCCAAGATAAGAGCCGTGCGGTATGCGACCATAATGGCCTTGCCTACTCCGAGGACAGTGTGCCACAGCACCGTTGCGGTCTTGACAAGCACAATCCAGCCGTAATAGACACCGATGATTGAAACGAGCGAGGCGATAGCCTTGCGGTGGTTGATGATGAATGTGACGAGCACGTTGAGAACTCGGAGGAACGCCGACGATGAGCGATAGATGTGGCTCATCAGCGGGTAGAGTTTCTGACCGAGTTCCACTGCCAACTCGCTGATTTTCTTCTTCGCCTTGTCGATTTCGGCTTGCACCGTATTGTTGAAAATGGCATACTCGTTCGATGCCGAGGTGCCCTCGCGGAAAGCCTCGGCTGCTTCTCCCATCTGCCATTTGAGGAAGTCAAGGTGAGAAGAAAGGTTTGCAAGCACCGAGGAAACGCGGGCACCGTCGAGTCCGAGGTCTTGGAACAGCGGCGAGAGGACGGCGAGAGCCTTGTCCTCGCCTATGCGGTTGAGCGCTTCGAGGAACATCATCACGCCCTCGGTGGTGCTTCGGTTCAGCGTTTCGATGAACTGGTTGGCGTCGAGTCCGACCTTTTTTGCCATCTCGCCGGGCTTCTTGTAGAGGTTCATTATGGTTCGCTGCAAGGCGGTAGCCGACATCTCCACCTTCTGACCGTTAGCGTCGAGGGTGGCAGCGAAAGCCATAATCTCGGGTATAGTCATTTTCGCCGTGGCCCCGATGCCCGCCATTCGCTGTGCGAACTCCACGATGAAGGGCTTGGCGGCGGTACAGTTCTGCGAGAGGTGGTTGACCGTCGAGCCGATTTTGAGCATCGACTCGCGAACACCGTACATCTGCTCCATGCCGAAGATGTTGCTCAGCTTGGCGATGGTCTGCGTGGCGCCCTCGCCGAGGTCGACGAGAGCCACGTTGATGATAGATGCGGCTTCGACGTACTCCTTGACCGAGGCTACTGTGTTGTAGCCGAGGCGTCCCGCCTCCTGCGCCAGCAGGTTCAGCTGTTCACGGGGAAGTCGGGTGTCCATCTCCTTGAACGCCTCGTTGAGTTCAAGGACTTCCTCGCGCGTCATTCGGGTGTACTTCTGCGTGTTTGCAAGTTGCTCCTCCATTTCGGCATAGGCATTGACGGCCTTTCTGCCGGCCATGATCAAGCCGGTAATGGCGGCTACGACTCCGAGGAGTGCCGTTTGGCATTGGTTGAGCCAACCGTTCATTCGCTCCCAGAGAGATTTTTGGGTAGCGAGTGAAGCGTTGAGTTTGGCGATTTCCGCTTTGACGGTTTGGATTTTAGCGACGTGGGCGTTCCAGGCAGCGGAGCCGCGCTCGATGCCGTTGAGCTGCTGTTGCAGCGTCCGAAGCGCTTTTTGAAGCTCCTTCGGGGAAGCCTTGTCAAGCCGTGCAAGGACTTGCTCGGTGGTCTTAGCCGAGCCTTGCATCTGCTTGATGAGATTATTAGTGGATTTAAGCTCACGCTGAAGCTTCTTCATCGTGGCTTTGTCACCTGCGGTAGCGGCCTTTGCAATCTCACGTTCAAGACGGCGAGCGTCCTTTTCGAGGTTGCGAAGCATCTGCTGAGCCTGTTTGCCGTTAATCGACAGGATGACGTTTGCGGTACTGTTGTAATTTGCCATAAAATTCGCTCTGAGTGGATTTTTTGGCGACGTCGTAATTTGTCGCTCTGAGTGGCAAATTTCGGCATCAAAAATGGGTGTGTAAAAGACAGTGGCACAGCCATTTTGGAGCGAATTTAGGGTGCCTGATTTAACGTGACCTTTACGCCAGTTAAGGCTTCCGCAAGTTAAATTAGGCTAAATGAGCGACTTACGGGGTTCGGGGGCTTGCCCCCGTTCAGCCGTCAGGTAGCCCCCACCGCCCTGATATGCAACACCTTACGCCCCCCTTTTGACCCCTCGGAATATGCAGAATGGGCGGTCAAATCGCTGCCGTGAAAGTCAAAATTTTCGCTCGCGGAAATTGACTTTTGCGGAAGCACCGCTTTTTGTCGGCGAAGCCGACGTTGGCGATGGGCGGTGATGCGGAGTGCGTGGCTAACAAGGCGCGGACTGTAAGCTGACGGGGCGGAAAAAGGCGACTTGCGATTGCCGGAGCAAAGAGCAAAGCGAGGTATCGGCGTAACTTGTGAAGCCGATAGCGAGTTTGTAAGTGTGGCAAGCCGGGCGTTGTCGAAGCCCGACGGCTCGACGGAGGTGCCGACATAAGCAAAGGCACAGACACACGCACAATCTCGCGACCTTGCCTTGCCCTGCGCCCTTGGGCTGCTCGGACATTCGCAATGTTGCCCCGAACCGTGGCGTAGTCCGCAGTCGTTAGCCGCTCGTAGCGTCACCGACCAGCGGGGGTCAGGGGTGGGTCATGAGGTCGGCAATGTAGCGTGGCGCATTTGCCGGAGAGGAGGCAATCAAGACCAGGGAATGACGAGAGTGTGCTCGCTATTGGATAGCCACCATGTAGCCGACCGCAGGGAATTGCCGTAGTCGAGAGGCTTGCCGCCGACTTGGGCATTGGCTATATAGTGGCGTTAAGGACAACGGCGAAAGCACTCTCTTGGCAGGAAGGGGCGAAGATTAAGCCGACGTGGAGGCAAACTAAGTGCAACGCTTGTAGCCGACCGACTGTGAAAGCACCGCAGGTATAGGCGACAGCCGTAGTCAACACCGTAGGTAGAGCGGTAGCGTGGCAGAACCGTCAGGTATAAATGGGCTGGAGTTGGAGCAATCGTTTGACTGACCTGCTAATTGCAAAGGTCGATGTCACCAATGGCGATAGCCTCATTGCTCCCGAAGCCCCGATGCACCGCAGGTATAGGCGACAGCCGTAGTTAGCACCGCAGGTAGAGCGGTAGCGAGATTGACCGTCAAGTATTTATGGGCTGGAGTTGGAGCAATCGTTTTGACTGACCTGCCTACCGCAAAGGTCATTGTCTTTAAGGCGATAGCCTAATTGCTCCCGAAGCCCCGACGCACCGCAGGTAGAGCGGTAGCGTGTCAGCCTCGCAGAGTCAGGCGAACTGGTTTCGCTGTGGAGCGCAAGCGACCCACACCGAGCAGGGTCTCGGTGTGTTCAACGAGGCCGACGTGGAACAAGTGCCGATGTTATGGCGGCTACTCCTCTATTGGGTGGGAAGCACGGGGCAATGGGCGGTGAAGCGCGAAGGCATAAGCAAAAGTCGTTCAGACCGTCAATGACGAGCCGGAATACAAGCCGAGGTGTCGGGCAACCGGCCACGGCAGGTTGAGAGAGTTTGAAGTCGATGCGAGCCGCCAACACCACCGAGGTAACGAGCGTGGTGTCAGGCGAAGCAGCGTGCTTCAATCTCTCGCCCCGACGCCCGAGAGCGTTCGACATTGACAGCGTAGCGAGCAGGGTGTCGGGAAAAGCGGTTGCCCCGATCCCTGAAAACGAGTGTAGCCGTCAACGTCGATGTCGGGCTTGGCATTAGACTGGGGCTGACGGCCAGCGTCGCCGAGTACGTTGACACCGACCGTTGCCCCTTGCCGGGTGGGACAGAAAATGTTGCCGCCTATCTGTGGAAAGTAGAAGTTTGAAGTCGGGTTTGACACAGGAGAAGCCGACTCTGTGAGCCGGGTTGGCTGCGCCCATTTCGGCGTCGCCTCAACAGATTTCGAGCAAGCTCGAATCTGTGTTCGGCTTGCTCGAAAGTCTTCAGTGAGAGAGGGCGTGAGGATTTAGATTGCGGCTTGCGACCAGCGTTCAACGGGGAAGAACTTGTCGAGGCCTGCCTTGTAGTAGAGCCATGCCGGAATACGGCAGATCATCTTCTCGGGGGCATCGCCGTCGGCGACGAAGTGAGTGAGCGACTTTGAGAGCCAGAACTTGACTTCTTCCCCTGCCTCAGTGTGGAAAGCGAGGAGCTGTGCCTTTTCAGTGGCGAACTCCATGATGGAGGCGAGTATGTGGAACTCGACGACCTTGCGACGCTTGGGCTGTTCTTCGGCTGCAGCTGCGGCCTCGCGGATTTGCTCCACGGCTTGTTCTACGACTTCCTTGAGAGGGGCTTCTGACTTTTTCGATGTTTTCTTTTTCATGTCCGTATGATTTTAGAAGTTTGTGATTTGCAACTGATTCGAGCGAGTTGCTTTCGCTGTTTTGCGAACAATAAAGTCATACTTGAAAGGCGTATGAGCAAGGATTTGACAAGGAGCATTTTAACGCTCCCTCGAATATTTTTCACAGAGCGTAGCGGGGTCTCGAAAAATTTTGAGTGCAGCCGTAGGCAATCCCTAAATTTTTTGAAAAATATTTTGTCAAACGTGCTTGTCCTTGCCTGGTGGAGCGCAAGCGACAGCGTCGCAAGTGTGTAACTTTGTGAAGCGAAATCTGCGGTCAAAGCGACTGGCCGATAAAGGCAGCGTCAAAATCGCGGACTGAAAAAATAGGACGTGGGAAAGTGCCAATGGCAACATCGTAAAGTCATAGAAGCCCAATCACGGAGTAGAGCAAGAGGAAGTGGGGCTTGTCCGCTGATGTTGTAGACATCAATGGAAGAACGCCAAGCCAATGAGCGGTCGGAGGGCCACGCTCGCATCTATGGGGTTCAATGCCGATGTGGGCTCAGAAACCGCCCACACCGAGGCTATGGGAACACGGAAGAAGTCGGTTGGCTCGCGTTGCTTTCTCACTGCCGACAGCGAAGCCCCGAAAAAGAGAAGATGTGCTGCCGTCCGATATGGAACACCAAGGCGGTAGCCGCGACGTTTCCCCTTTGAACGCCCAAGACGCTATCCCTCACTGCCCTGCCACGAAGAAGCCGCCACAGTTTCGCAACTATGACGGCTCTAACATGTAAAAACTTCTACTTTCTGCGGATATATAAGTATATGAAAAGCAAGAGCAAGGCGATTGCTACCGATGCGCAGATTATGGCCGTCGTATTGGGCGGATCATAAACTGCTGTTGTGGCTGTGTGTTCTGCCGAACTCTCGGCTGAACGCTGCTTGTATGCCGTGGAGTCAAGTCTTGTCTTGGCTTCCTCGGCTTGGCGATACTGACTTCGATTGCTTGCAACTCGCCCCTTGACGGCTTTGAGCCGGACAATCTCAGTGGTGTCGGCGAGAGTCTGCCGACCCACCGAGATTTCGCGTGGCGCAATAACGGGTGCGCCTCGGCTATCCTCACGCGAGCGTGGGATAGCTCTCGACTGCCACGTTATTTCAAGGGTGTCGAAGTCGAAGTAGAGCCTGGAGATAACGGAGTCGAGCGATGCGAATGTGCGGTGCGAGGCAGTCGTAGCGACGGAGTCGGTATCTACGAGTGTTTCGCGCTGTACCTCCTTGTGGGAGCGGCACGATATTAGGAGTGCCAGCATAAGGAATGAGCAAAAGTGTTTCATAATCAGGCTACTAATTGTGAAACTCTTTCTGCACCGAAAACGACGGACAGGCTTTATTAGCGAACTCGTTGTGTCCGTGGACTGTCGCGCCGGGGAATTTCGCACGGAGTTCCGCAACGAGCTTGATGAGTGCGGATCTCTGCGCCTCGGTGCGTGTGTCCTTGGGCGTTTTGCCGTCCTTGGCACAACCGCCGATGTAGCAAATGCCAATGGAGTTGGCATTGTAGCCCGACGTGTGGGCGCCAATCTGCTCGATTGGTCGCCCAGGGTGAATTGAGCCATCCCGATAGATGACGAAGTGATAACCGATGTCGCGCCAACCGTTGCCCTTGGGCTTCGGTGCGGTGTGCCACTGTCTAATCTGCTCGACTGTGTAGTCCTTCCCCTCCGGGGTGGCAGCGCAATGGATGATGATTTTGTTGATTTTTCGCATAATGTTTATGGTTTTATGGCCTTAGCCTTGTAGTGATAGTCGATGCCAAAGAGTGCGCCGACGAAAGTGAGGATTTCGCCAAAGGCTATGAGTACCGAGGGGTGGATTTCTCCGGCGGGCGGTACGATGAAGCCCGAAATGAGCAGACCGCTGCCGACGATGACGAGCGCCACGGCGCAGACGAGTTGCAGGGTGTGCTTCTTGGCGCACCTCGGTTTCTTGTTGGGCTTCTGCCCTTTTTGAGGGGCGTCCGGAGCGGGACCGAAAGCGTTGTAAGGTTTCATTTTGGAGAGAGTTTTGGAGAGAGAATTATGGTGTCTTTTGAAAATTTTGGTCTTGTGCGTAATTTTGCATCAACTCAAGTCCCACCTCTGTAATCACACAAATCAGTTCAACCACTCAACGATGTTCCAACCACTGTACCTGTAAGTTCACCTCTGAGGGTATGCCGGATGGCTGCGTTTGCTCCAGGCTATCGAGGCTGTATGCGTGATGAGCCGTTTCAGGCTATCAGAGATGTATTAAGGATGGCTGCTCCAGGCTATCCTTTTTTTTATCGTGATAGCGAGAACGAGTCCGATTTGGGGTTGTAGACAACCGAGAACTCTGCGAGGTTAGAAACGAGGTTGAGCACGTTAACTTTGCCCTTGCCGTGTTCGGCAGGCTTGGCGTAGCCAATGGCAAATCGCAAGCGTATCATTCGGTTTTGTCGGGCTCGCGTGTCATAGAGTTTTATGACAGAGCGCCCCCAAGGGATAGTTACCCTACCATCTTCTTTGATGTTTCTGTGAATGAGTGCAAGCACATCGGGAGTATAGCCCTCTGCGGGCTTGTGGAAATCTCCCGAACCGTTAGTGCTGAACTTTGCGACCGTGCCCTCGACCTTGACTGTATGGCGTGAGCCGTATAGGTGCCAGCCTTTGGTTACGGGGCCATAGGTAGCGTCGGCACCGTCAGTATGGATTTTGTCGCGGTTGCGCTTGCGAGTGTGACGGAACAGATATGGCACATATCCCGCTTGAGCGAGCTGACCGCTGCCCCACACTCGCAGTTCGCCGTCGACAATCTCAACGGCTATCTGCCCTTTGGCTGATAGTGCTCCGAGGTCGTTGGTGTTGCCGAGCATGGAGTCAACGTTTCGCTTGACCTCGGCAAACTCGTCGCCTCCGACGAGTTCCCAACGGCTCCAGGCGGTGTTACTGCCCGATTGGTTTTTGTATCGCTTGTAGATATGAAAACCTTTCTCGTCGTGCGAGGTGGTGATGATTTCACCCTCGGAGTTGAGTTTGCAGTGGGTGAAGAACACTTGCGTAACATAGAGGCGGCATACCAAGTGCAAAATATAGCCGTCGGCATAGCCGCTGCTGTTCTGAACCTTGACAAAACGCCCAAGCATTTTGTCGAAAGCCGATAGTGTGTCAATATCAGCGAAGTCAATCACGCCGAAGCCAGTCTGCAAATTGTTGACTGCTTCGACTGCGGGAGTAACCGTGTCGGAATAGCGATTGCGAAGTGTATTGAGGTCTGTGACCTGCTGCGCTTTCATCGCTCCGGCTTTCTCGGTCGTGGCAGGGGCTATTGTGATAGGCACATTGCCAACGTATGACTCCCCCTCGATTGGGTCGACAAGCGTGGGGTTGAGCAACACGTTGTTGCGGTCGAAGTTGGCTTGAACGAGAGCCGAGATGTACGGTGCTGCCTGACGCATCGCGTCGTACCAGTTGTTGAGCGCTTGCTGGGTTTCCGACGTTCCGGCGGTGGCAAGCAGGTCGGCGATGCGTTGGAGTATTGAGCCGAGGGCTTCGGGAGTAATCGAGTCCTTGGCTTGCAGACGGCGAAACTCTGTGATTATCGCCGTCAATGATGAAGTGTTTATGTTTGTGTTAGCCATAATGTTGTGCTTGATGACACAAAATTATGGGTGTTTTCAACCTCCCGAAAAGACAAGAACGCCACCCTTAAAGAGTGACGTTCTTTCTCATAGTGTCAGGATTGAGTGCCTGGGCGATAGTCAGACAACAGTCTTTTCCGAGGTTGTCGGCGAAAAACTCCTGAATGTTATGCACCGAGGCGAAGTATTTGCGGCTGAACCACCGTTTGCGCTTGCGTCGGTTGGTGAAGCCCTCGCCAAGGTCGCCCGAATTGCCCCTTGGGGTATTCGAGCCGGTACCGTAGTCGACAAACAAGCCGTAGGTGTTGAACGACTGCGAGAGCGTTACCGACGTATATTTGCCGTCGGCATTCATACCGAGGGCCACGACGGAGCGGTAAAGCGCCCCCGTGTCGATAACGCCGAGCAGCGAGATTTGCTCCTGCCAAATCTTTATCATTGTGGAGTTGAACGCCTTGACATATTTTTCGCGCTCCTGCTGCGGATTAGAGCCATTCATCTGCATTGTATCTGAGGTCGGTGAAC
This sequence comes from Bacteroidales bacterium, assembly GCA_004552725.1. GTDB lineage: Bacteria > Bacteroidota > Bacteroidia > Bacteroidales > Muribaculaceae > CAG-873. The sequence goes on from SFNM01000026.1 coordinate 13,418, forward strand.
TTGTCGACGGCTACCTGAAAGTAAGCGCAAGCGCAGCCGGAGAAAAAGTATCGGTCTATCTCGTTGAATGTGATGCGAGGGTCAACGTAGATGCAGTCCTGCTCTAACTTGACCCTTTCAAGAATGAGTACCGACATAAACTGTCGGAACATTTCTTGCATCACATCGAAGCACTCGGCGCGAGCGGCCATGTCATCAATGGCGTGGCGCATGGCGAAGAAAACAGTTTTGACACGGCGAGTCCTCGGCGTGTTGTTGAGTTCGGTGTAGCCGTCGGCTATATCCGATACGCACACAAAATTGTTTGCCGACTGCATTTCGCCGAGTGCTTCCTCGAAGCCTTCCAAGCCGCTGACCCGACAAAAAACAAATTTTTTGCCGGTGGCAAGGCGATTGGAACGAGTGAGATTTTCAAAGAACGCGGTAGCGTTCCAGTTTGTGGGATTTGTCATTTCTTCATCTGTGCTTGGAGTTGTTTGTATTCGCGAGCCTGAGCATTAAGCTCGGTGAGTGCCCGCCAAGTGTCGAGGGCGAGGATTTCAGCCTCTTTGGTGATGTCGCCTTTAGTGAGCGCACGTATTTGTGCGTCCATCGCTTCTTGCAACTGAGTGCCGATGTTCGGTGCTCCGAGCAGGTTGCTGTCGGCACCTGCGACGGGTTGGAAGAAGTCGCTAAAGCGATGCGAGAAGTAATCTTTGAGCGAGGCAAACCAATAAAAGATTGATATTCGCTCCGGCATTGAAACTTTCTTTATGCCCGGATAAAGGACTGCGGCGAGTTCGTCGAGCATAGCGTCCTGCTGGGTTTGCAGATAACCTTGGTAGAGGTTATCGCAGATGATGAAAGTTTCAAACGGCACACCTTGGAAGTCGGCAGCGAGCGCAGGTTTTCCACGGAGCGAAGAAATGCGCACGGGTACTTGCGGCAGCTCTGCGAGCCAGCGGATCTCGCCCGCGAGTTCGGCAATGGCGAGGGGCTTGACATCAAAGAGTGTCTTTCCCTGCTGCAAAAGGTAGGCACCGTCAGGTTGCCGACCGATTACCCGTGTGCCGCTCCAATAGAGCATGCAGGTAACGGCTATTTCTTCGCTTGACATTTCGAGGGCTATAAGGTTGTAGACGTACCGAAGCTGCGCGTCGGTCAATTCGTGCCAGCCCTGCGGCACGATGAAGTCTATATGTAAAGTTTGAGCGTCCATACCGCGAAGGTACAGACGCTCAAATGTTCGGTAAAAGACAGAAATATATAGGCTTTTATCTTTACTTGTCGCAATTTGATTTTTGGTATATTTTGAATGATACCCAAGCGATTATCAGTATGATACCAACAATCAGCCCCGCAAATATTCCATAAAAGAATATGCCTATGGGCGTTGAGGTTACAACCGATGCGAAGTAGTGAAATTCTCCCTCATCGGGATACCAATTACCCCCATAGTTGCCGAGTTGTGCGATATGGTCGGGTATTTCAGTTTCATAATGGTAATATTTCCCGTACTCGCCATTATCTATAAGAGTCCAACCCTTATTAGATATTTGATTTGTAAAATCATAAATTAACGTATCGTTTTCAATCTTAATATCTATGTAGGTACAATCGCCAAAATCGGGTCCGATTTCGACATCTTGGTAATGATTTGATTTTATAATTTGGTGTTGTGGTATCGTAATGTCTAATATGGCTTCTATATCAGGGTTATGTAAGTATTTGTCATAGGTTACATCCCAAACAAGCATAGCAACTATGAATAGAGGGAAAACTATCGCATAGCAAATTGTTGATATTTTAAGAAATTTATTCATTATTTATAATGTAGTTTTGGTCTAATAACTTATGCATTAAACACTTCCGTATTATGGCTCAAGATTAAAATCTTCATGATACTTTTCGATGGATATAACTTCCATAAATTCAGCTTCAATTTCAAGAGCATCCCCAAAACAAAAAATAAATTGATTGTCAAACAATTTATTTTTCTTAAAAGTTGGATATGCACCATAATCGGTTGCTTTAATTGTTGCATTCTTTACAGTATCAAACCGTAATTTGACGGAAATATAATCAGCTCCAATCTCATAATAACTTTCGCCACGTATTGTCACAAATAATGTTCGTCCATTGAGCCATCCCATATCACCATATTCAGAACCAATGGGTTTTGACATTTCAATGTGTTCAACCAAAAAACTTTTTAGCCCCCAATCACATTCATACTGAAACATATTAAGAAATTCAACAACTTTGTCTTTGTTTACAAAGAAGTTAAGTAGTTGAGGAAGTTCTTTAATACGAGTTTCTATTATGGGCGAGAAATTATTTCGTGACATCTTATCTTACCGAAATCTTATGAAATTAAATATTCTGTTGATTGTAACGCATTGAACCGTATGACAAATCTTAGAAATGAATAAATATTTTGCAATCAAATATCCTTTTCGTGGATTTTGTCAAAGGTGTATTCATTTACTCCTTGCCCACTGTTAGGCAGCATTCCCATTCGATAGAGTGAACTTACGATGTATTCAAGTTTATGCAGTTCGCTCACAATATCTGTATCTTGCCCATTGTGGGTATATGTTTTGCCGTGTAACAAATGAAACAAAGCAACTTTAAGGGTTTCAGCATCCCTTAAAGAAATAGCTTTATCTTCTTTACCACTTAAAAGATTGAAACGAGTTTTTTCAAGTTCGGCAGAAAGATTATGTAGATTAATGGCAATCTTATCTGCCATTTCTTTAACTTGACCGTGAATATTCATATTTGTGGACTGGATCTGTTGGCATAAGGTTTCTCCAAGAGATATTAGAGATGACCCTATGCCATACAAATACTCACTTATATGTTGCTCCATTTGGTTGTTATCCATGATATTTTAAGTAATTAAGTACAAAGTTACAAATAATTTTTGGATTTAGAACCAGTAGCCGTGTGAGTCTTTCTTGTTTTCAAACTTGGGGGGCGAAAAGAGTTTTGCCGTGGCCGATGTGTGCCACAGGCGGAACGCTCTGGGACGATAGCGAATGAAGTTCACTACGTCGCGCATACGATTGCCGTTGATAGGATTGCCTTGCAGGACTTCAACGACCTGCGAGCGTATGGCTTGAACAACACGGCGTTGTTCACCCGACAGTGAACCGAGAAGATTGAGCAGTCGCAACTCCGACATTAGTTCCGGCGAGAAGTAATCCTCGGCGAGAGTCAGCTCGATGCCGACGGCACGAGAACGCAGTTCGACATACTTCTCCCAGCGACCCGAATTGTGGGAGCATAGCGTACATAGGTCGATGTTGGGGAACAATGTAGTGGCGAAGTAATGAGCCTGGGGAGTTTCGACCCAATCATCCTCGCCGGGCAGCAGCGATAGAGCTTGCTCTATTGCCCCGTCGCGAAGTTCTCTCATGCTTCCGATCAGGCGGTCAACGCGCTGTTTGGAAGCGGCGGCTACGGTGTTGGTGTTGACAACGCCGAAGCCGTTGGGTGTGAGAACCAAGTCGAGCGACGGCACTGCACGGTCAAGAGCCTCGGCTGCGACGAGCAGGCGCAGGGCTTCGACGAGTTCGGGATTGAGCGCGTCGATGTCGTTGAGCAGATCTGAACCTGTGAAGTTCTGCGCGACCCAAAACTCTGCGCTTTCAAGGTGAACCGTTATCTTGTCAAAGAGAGCGGTTTCACCGCTTACGGGCTTGATGCTGTGCGGCACATAGCGCATCAGCACCTCGTTGTCAGTTATTAGTTTCATCGGCTGTTACGGTTTTAGCGTCGGCGTGTTCGTCGAGCGTGGTTAACTGGATAAAGGGGCACACGGGCTTTACGCCCTGCCAGCCGTTGAGTCGTATAATAATGCGATGCACGGTGAAAAGCAGGTCGTGATAAGGCTTTTGCAGGGCTTGGGCGATTGTGTAGAGTTCTCGCTTGTCGGAGCCGGAATTGTTTGTCTGCGCCTTGCCGGGCACCGAGCCGACAAGGTTGCTATGCACTCGCATAGTAAAGCAGATCATGTTGACGGCTTCTTGGATGTCACTCTCCCAATCGCCGCCCTCCTTGGAGTCGTCAATCTTGTGGATGACGACATCGTGCTGCTCTTTGCCGTCGGGCGTGATGTAGAATGTGGAGAACCAGGCTTTGCCGCTGTTCTCCGCGCCGGTGAGGAAGTCGAGAATGCGCTGCTTCTCGCTGACGATGCGCTCCTGCTGCTTGCTGCGGTCGGTTATGCCCTCTGCACGGAAAATCGACTCCCAGTATTTGTTTGAAATCTCGATTTGGTATTTAATGGGAGCCGAGTTTTTGAGCTTGCTCTCCTTGGCGAGGCCGATGAGCTGCTTGATGTTGTACCACTTACCCCGGAACAGCGAACCGTAGTGAGGTATGGGGTAATAGGTGCTGTCCGTGGTCGGCACGCGAGTGAGCACGGCAAACTTGCGGCACTTCGACCGCTTGGCGAGCCTGTCTTGCAGGTCGCGCCACGGGCAGGACGGGTCAAGCAGTTCAATGACTTCGACGTCGCTCTCGTTGGGGATATACTTGCGCCAGTTGGCGTAGAGTATCTGCGGTATGCGTCCCGACTTGTCAGCGACGGCGAAGCGGCAGTAGCAAGCCTCCTTGCGAAGAAGCCGAACCACTTTCGTACCCTCGGCATTGAGGATTATGACGCTGACGGCAAAACCGAAATGCTTGAAGTCCTGGCAGACTCCGAGGAAGTACGAAGCCAAATCGTTGTCTAATTGGAAGTCTTCGACTTCCTGACGAGTGTTTAGTGACGAGCGACGAGTGACACCGCTCTCGTCACTGGTCTCTCGACTCTCGACTTCGCTTGTGTCGTAGACCAGTCCAGAACCATAGCAGATTTCTGCATTGAAGATTTGGCAGGTGGCGAGGGTTTCGTCGCGCTCGATAAGGTCGATAATATTGTACGGCATTTGATTGTCAGCGCCCCACGGCATATATTTGATATTGCCGAATGTCGAGGGCATTATGTCGCAGTCCTCGCGGAATACTGCGGCAGAGTTGACGGTAAATGCCGCCCTCGCGCTTACGCCGGGGATATTTTCGACCGATGAAAAAATAAGTTCTGATGTCATATTGGGAGAGGTTTATATTAAAGGAAAACTTCGAGTCCGTTGATTTGGAAGATGCAGATGTCGCGTATGCGGCGCATCTCGCCGGAGGTGAGAAGTTTGACGTTTCGCCAGCCGCCATAGTAGTCGTATCGAAGCGATATGACGTTATGGAGGTGGAGTATGGAGCCGTCGCTTTTCCACACGGAAAGGTCGACGGGGTCGCCGCTGTTGAGCATTTGGCGAGCTGTGCTAATATGAACTCCGTTCATGGTTTATTGGGTTTAGGAGTTTATTGGTTTAGAAAAAATGCGTAACTTTGTGCTATGGAACAACAGTTTAGCTTTGAAAAACTTGCTGCGTGGCAAGAAGCCCGTGGCCTTGTAAAAGATATATATGCCTTGTTGGCAAAGTTTCCTCACGAGGAACGGTATGCTCTTTGTGATCAAATTCGTAGAGCAGTAGTTTCCGTTCCCTCTAATATTGCTGAGGGTAGCGGAAGAATGTCTAAAAATGAGCAACGCCATTTTTATGAAATTGCTTACGGCTCTCTTATGGAAACTTATTGCCAACTTATTCTTGCAGTTGATTTGGGCTATTTGAATGAAGTCGAAATAGCCGCTATAAAGCAACGGATTTGGCACGCTGCCAAAGTGTTGAGTGCTTTGCGTAACAGTATCAAGGAATAAACTCATAAACCAATAAACTTTATAAACCATACGACTAAGAGAAACGCAAGTCGTATTCCTGAGTGAAAATGCCGGGCGATGCCGTCAAGCGGACAATGGCACGGTTGTCGGCATAACGCCAAGTGAACTTAACGGTGTTGGGCTTCTCGTCGCCGTCGTTCACCTCGCAGTGCGCATCTGTGATAAGCACCTGCTCAAAGAGATACGGCTCCGTATCGTCGCAGTCGTTAGGCACAAACCGCATTACCTCGTATGAGGTAAAGAGTTGGTCTATCCACTCGGCTTCGTCCGATGTGATAGTGCCCGACTGTACATCGTAGGTCTTTTTGGTGCTTTGGTTGTAAAACTGCGACCGCTGGTTGATGACCGCCAATGTGCGGTCAACCTCGGTCTTTGCCGTGGTAAAGTGTGGAATATGGGCGACATCCCACACGTTGAAGCAATTGCGGAACATAAAGCATTCCGCATCGCGGAGTGTGCGGTCGACGAAGCAGGTAACTGAGCGTTGGCCGCAAGTGACGGTAAAGTCGACTATCTCCCAAAGATAGTCAGCCGTCTGCGTGGAAGTGGCAACGGGTCTGATCATCGCCGACTGGCTGATGTTGACCTGCTGCACCCCTGCCGACGCGGCGGTAGCCGAGGAAGCGTTTATGTTTATAGAATTGCACTGTATCTCGCCCGTCGGGATATAGCGCACATGGAAGTTGACCTTGGTGTGGATATTTTCGCCAGCCTTGGCGAAAAGGAACAGTGAGGTTATCGTGTTGGCAGGAACTCGGCGCATCGTGAGCGTCGAAAGGAAGTTCTCTGCCAGGAATAGGTCTGTGTCGGTGCAGACGGTGAAGCGGTCGCAATACAGGGCGTGGACTGTGCAGGAGTCAACGACCGAGCCGCCCTCGTTGAGCAATGCGAGAGTGTAGTCGGCGTAATTGTAGGCCGCTGAACGCATATTGCACTCGATAAGCGAGCCGATGTCGTAGAGAAATACATTACCACCGTGAGCATAGTAACGCTCTTGGAGCACGACTATGCCGCCCGGCGCGGTAAGTTGCACATCGACGAAAGCGCCGTCGACGTGGATGCCCCACTCATCGTTGAGTGTGCAAGTGAGCGTTATGCCGGTTGGCTTATATGCGAAACGATGTGCCATATAAATTTAAGTTTTCAACTTAAATGGTTTAAGGGTTAAAGTTTAAGGTTTAGGGGTTTAGCAAGGCATAAACTCATAAACTTCCTAAACTCGATAAACCATACGCCAACGGCGTATTTCCGGCACGAAGTTACAAACGGGTGGTTGGGTGGGAAAAGACAAACAAAAACTGACAGCAGCGTAGCAATGGGCGGTAGTGAACACGGAAAATGGCTATCTTTCGATAACCACCTCCGTTGTGGATTGGAGAGTCGGCTCAGGCAACGCCTTGAACCATTGTGTAGTCAGCGTCGGCTACCATTGAGGCTGCTATTTCCTGTGCCTCGTATTCGTCGTAGGCTTCTACATAAACGATTTCGCTTTCGCCGTCGAAGGTGATGACTTCTACCTGATATTCGCGGAGTTCGTTGCTTTCGTTGAAAGATGCGCGGGCTGAGAATGAAAATACTGCTGTCATGATTTTGAAGTTTTTGTGGGTTTGACTTTCGCGCCGGGGCGCGTTTAATTTTTACGCTGCAATCAGACGGTGGTGAAATATCGTGCAAGTCGAGAGCAGAGCCAAGCTTGCTTGAGCTATGCCGAGCGCAGCCGATATTCACGGAGCTAATGTCCGAGCGTACACAAGGATTACACAGAATATTTTTTACCCTCGCGGCGAAGAAAAATTTTGTGGTCTTGCGCCCTAAATTTTTTCAAAAATATTTTGAGTAACGTGCTTGTCCTTGTGCCGACCGAATGGGAGGATAGCCGGCAGCCGCCGTAAATTTGCGGCAGGAAAAATAAATGTGCTCCGAGCGTATCAGAAAGTCGAGCCTACATAAGACTGGTGCGAGCACAATTTTCGTGCAAGCCGAGAGCAGAGCCAAACTTGTTTGAGCTATGCCGAGGCGCAGCCGAAAATGGGCGTATAACGCCAAAATCCTGACGGCTTTATGTGGTGCGGCTTGCCGCCATTCTCAGTCTGCTCATCTGAAAGTGACGCACTCCATACCGATGACTATAAGGTGAAGTCAATCGCCCGACTGCTAAAGCACCACTGCTTTATAGAAGCCTACGACATAGAAACGAGGCTACGATAATTGCCAATGGTGCCGACGCGACTTACGCCTATGATACGGCTTGCCCTGCCGACTCCCCCACAACCGAGGTTAACGATGATATTAGACATTAGTGGAGCGGTAGCCCATTGCCGATGCCTACCTATGTGCCCGAAGGTGCCAAAAGAACAATCGTGCCAGTCGAGAGCAGAGCCACGCTTGCGTGAGCTATGCCGAGCGCAGCCGATTGAAGGCGAACGCCAAACTCCCTCGACCTTCACAGGCAGAGGGAGCATGACAGCATTATTCCGATGTTATCTTTGTGACTGATAATCGGCGTGAACAAGTCGGAAGCTCGGCTGATTTTCAGGTGTGACGGTCATAATGGCCGAGAAGTCGTTGAGTTCAGCCCAGGCGAGAATTTTCTCGAAATTCCAGAGCGTGTTGTCATACTTGTTCTTGGGGGCCACGATGATGATGTTGTCGCGGTCATCGGGGACGAGAGCGTCGATGTGGAAGCATTCGTGCTTCTCCGTGCCGTTTACGATAGCCATAAGGCTCTTGGCTCGTCTTATTAAAGTTTGTCGTTCCATAGTGAAAATATATTGTGGAGTTATGTAAAGGAATAGCCCTTTTACGCTGCCCGAAAAGTGCCGATGAGCCGACTATGAAGCAAGGGTGATTACGGCTTTGCAGGTACGAAAAGCCGGGGAACGCGGTGCGCACACCTGCCCTTGATGTTCGGTGAAGCGGTAATAACTTTGCGGGGTAAAAGCGGCAGTCCATAACCCACAATATCGCAATGGCGACACCTTGACAACTTGACGAGCCGGTAAGACTGGTGCGAAATTACGGAGGAAGCACACCGATGTAAAAGACGCTCGCCGATATGACAGCGACCTATACGAATAGCCCCCAAGACAACTCGCTCGATGACGCAGTGAGCCTTGGCACTCGACGCAGCCATTGACCCATTCACACATCAGCCGAGCGACGGCGACGCCGATTGGCACAAAGAAGATGCCACTGTCGCTCCAGCCGTGGAGGTCGAGGGAGTTGAGCCGTGGTTTCAGCCCGGTGACAATATAGAAAGTCCTCGGATCTGCGAGAGTTCCGAGGACTGACTTGCGGCTTCTGCGATGTACAGTTAGATGCAGGGAAGATAGACAACGATGTCGTTGAGAGTGCAGTTGAGTTGTTCTGCAAGTTCCTTGCTTGCCTTGTTGCGAGCGTCGGTGCGGTAAGCGTCGCTTGCAGCGAAGCGGATGTAGTTGACTATCAACTTCATCCAAAACTGTTGGACTGTTCTATGAATGTCGTTGGCCATAGCCTCGTTGAAGTGATTGTAGTTGAAGCCCGTTGTGTTGAGCGTGTCGGCGATAGTATGAGCCAACATTGCTTCTCTGCTCATGTGGATTGTTGCGTCGTGCATATTGGAATAAATTTGTGAGTTGTGTAAAGGAATATCCTTTTACACTGCCCGAAAAGTGCCGTTGAGCCGACTATGAAGCAAGGGTGATTGCTCGCTTGCAGGTAACGAAAGCGAGAGGAACGTGAAGCGCACACCTGCCCTTGATGTTCGGTGATGCGGCAATAACTTTGCGGGGTAAAAGCAGATAGTCCTCACAGCCCACAAATCCAATATGCACGCCCCCACCAATCGTGCCAGTCAAGAGCAGAGCGGAGCTTGCTCCAGCTATGCCGAGCGCAGCCGATTGACGGGTGCAACCACCGAGCAGAGAAAACGTAGGCAATGGCAACACAACACGCTCTCATCGGGCAGTCAATCACTGGCTATGGCTGACGGCACTTTGCGGCACACAAAGCGGCAACTGCATTGTGGCAAGCAACCAGCACAGAGAGCAACATCAACCCAACTGCCCCGACATCGTTCAGCCCTGCATCAGGACATCGAAGAAGTCAGAACGAAACAACCTCTCGGATCCGGATGGTTCCGAGAGGCTGTGTGGTGATTGCGTTAAGGATATTCGACCGAATGGGTCAAGACCTTGGGCTTGATGAGCGGTAGCGATCTTAGCCTGACGGCATCGCCGGAACGCCCTAATCTTGTTGTTTAGGTTCTATTGTGCGGTCGAACATTTGTTCAAGGCCACAATATTCTCTAACAACGTCATAGATTGCAACTTCATTAGGATTTATATCCTCATCAACTACAATCATATTAGCAATAAGCTTAGCGAGATATTCTTTTTGCTCGGCAGAAAACGCTTTTATTTGGAGTAACGCAAGAAGGGAGTTCTTATCGTTAATATCTTTCCTGGCTTCTGCATCCAAGCCGAGTTCTTCTTTTATCTGATTGAAATAATATATCTCACGAGCGTCGATTTGTCCATCTGCTTGAACAATATCGAACAAAATACGCAGTATTGCGATTTTTTGCTGGTAACTGAATTTCGATGTCATTATTTTACTTGTTTATAACCTTCAGCCTCATAAATTGGCCATTGGTCGATTGAGATTTCT
>SFNM01000107.1 GCA_004552725.1 Bacteroidales bacterium
CCGCTGTGCGCGAATTTTTTTGAAAACTCTGTCATTTTCTTCTTGCAATTCTAAAAATAACCTACATTTGTTTAGCAAATCAGCCTCTTGGAAGCCCAAGTCCACGCTCGTCGCCAAACCATCTGGATTATTACATTGTTGGCCTTGCTACTCACTGCAATTCTAATCATCATAATCAGTCGACTACGACGCAATTATCAATTGCGACGACGACTCGCCATTGAGCGCATCGATGCACTTGAAAACGACCGCGACTCGCTCTCGGAAGACTTGCAGGCCGAGCGCTCGCAACTTCAACGTATTCAGGGCCAAATCGAAGAAATTAAAAACGACCGCCGACAACGTTCGGCTATCACTGCCGACTCCATCCTCAACATCAAAGGCTCAGGATCGCTCCAAGCCTTCGAACTTCGATTTGATGTACTCTATCCAGGCTTCACCGAACGGATACGCCAACGCGCCTCCACTTTGAGCAAACGCGAGATGCTACTATGTATGTTGCTGGTCCTAAACCAATCCACCGCCCAAATCAGCGAAATCATGACCATCGAACCGCGCTCAATCAACATTATGCGCTATCGTGTTCGCAAAAAACTCAACCTCTCCGGCGACCAATCCCTCGAAGAAGTACTTCATCTCGTCGCAGGGGAACCCACCGATAACCCCAATCCTACACAACCATGAATAATCCCGACTTTATCTCCGCTCTGAAATGGGCCGAAAACAACCCGTTATCGTCAACTGCCGATGCTCTCAATACTTATTTAGACGTATGCTGTGGAAGCGTACTCGAAGCCGAGGAACGTATGAGAGAGCAACGTGGGCAATGGGAAATCACCTCATTGACAGAATATTGCCTGAAGTATGCCACATATCTCAAAGGCTTCGACCACATGGTCAATCAACTCTATGCCGTGCTCAACCGTATGGCCAAATGTATCTACGAACATCCTCGCCTCAAACTGAAAGTGCTCCGCTTGCTCCTCACTGTGCTAAGACGCATCGAAGCACAAAACGGGCACGAATTAAGTCTTACCGAAGATGTAGCACACGACCTACGCTTCATCGAACGCAACATAGAATTTGCCGACCAAAACAAATTGGACCAAATTCGCGAAGAAGGGCACTTGCACCACGACCCAATCGAATGGACAGCCCGCTGGGAAGAGGTCATCGACGAAGCCGACCGTTTAGTCGACGAAGCATTGGAAGACCAACCTCGCGGCATGGGATTCTGCCACGCCGTGTGGCACACTCGCGCTGAAATCCTGCGCACCCGCTTCAACCTGCGTTGGCGCTCCCCAGCCCTAATGAACCCGCGAGTAATGTTCGACTAACCTATCCCCAACCCCAATCATTCCAACATAATAACGTCAACCTACATTCTTTTAGTTACTTTTGGCCTCAATGTAAAAAAATAATAAAGCATTGCAAGGATGTGCCTTGCAATGCTTCGGTCGGGGTGACAGGATTCGAACCTGCGACCACCTGGTCCCAAACCAGGTGCGCTACCGGACTGCGCTACGCCCCGATTGCGACTGCAAAGTTAGTAATTTTTTTCGACTTACAAACCTTTTTGCTCAAAAAATCAGTTATCAATCTACTTTTTTATTGTTATTACGCGGTTTTTTGCGGGATTTTCGCTAACTTTGCACATTATTTGTAAAAAGGAATTGATATGCTACAACACGATACTGAAAATAAGACTCAACAACAAGGCCGTAAGCCGGCCAACAATGGCGACAATCGCAAACTTATGCTTTGGATTATCATTGGCCTCGCGGCTGCTATCGTTGGGTTGGGCGCATGGTTCATTATTTCGTCTTCTTCGCAGAAACGTGCTCTCGACGAAGCAATCGCACTTAAAGAGCAAGCCGAATTAGATGCCAGCGAACGTGAGTTGCAGAACGCATACGATGAACTTAACAACCAATTCTCCAATATAGAGAATGGGCGCACTTTAGTGCTTGACGACTCAGTGAAACGCGACCTCACTATCAAATATGAGAACGCGCGATTGCAAGTAGAGCGTTTGCAACAAGAACTCCGCAATCAGCAAAATATGTCGGCCGCTGAAATCAAACGTCTCAAAGATGAAATCGCCACTCTGCGCGACCTCCTTCGCCACTATGTGGAGGAAATCAACCGCTTGCAATTAGAAAATGATAGTCTGCGCACTGAAAACGCTCAAATTCGCGACCGCAACCAGCAACTCTCGAGCCAGGTGCAAGAAACTTCGCGCCAAAATCAGCAACTCAATGAGCGCATGACGTTGGCCGAACGCCTCAACGTCACCGGCTTGAGCCTCACCCCGCTCAATAAGAAAGGCAAACAAGAAAAAAATGTGGCGAAAGCCAAACAACTGCGTGTGGTATTCACTATTCCGCAAAATAATTCCACTCCGGTAGGAGCCAAAACCATCTACTTGCGTATCACTTCGCCTTCGGGGCAACTCTTGGGCAATGCCGGTTCCTTCAGTTTCGAAGGGGCTTCAGTGCCATATTCCGCTAAGACTGTTATTGAATATTCCGGTGAAGAGATTGCAGGTATTACAATCTATTGGGATGTCAATACAGCCTTGACTGCAGGTCAATACACTGTGGAACTTTTCGCCGACAATTTCCGACTGACCAGCCGCTCGTTTGAACTGAAATAATGAGCATCGAAAGCCTGATATCAGACTTGGCGTTTCTGCTATTGTTAGGAGCCGTAGTTACGGTTCTATTTAAGTGGCTACGCCAACCTGTGGTTCTGGGCTATATTGTGGCCGGCTTCTTGGCGAGCCCCAATTTCACCTACTTGCCTTCGGTATCTACCGCAGAGAATATTGAGTTCTGGGCTCAATTAGGTATTGTGGTGTTGCTCTTCTCCTTGGGTCTGGAATTTAGTTTTAAGAAATTATTGCGCTCCGGCACGGCTGCGGTGGTCACTGCGCTGATAATCGTAGCCGGAATGATGTTGGCAGGGTTTGTTGTGGGTCACTTCTTGGGCTTCAACTTTATCAACTGTCTATTCTTGGGCGGTATGCTATCTATGTCATCGACCACCATTATCATCAAGGCATTCACTGATATGGGACTTCGCCAGCAGAAGTTTGCCGCATTGGTATTGGCTGTGCTCATTGTTGAAGACCTGTTTGCGGTGTTGATGATGGTGATACTATCATCGATTGCGCTTAACAACTCGGTTGAAGGCTCCGAACTGCTGATGAGCGTAGCCAAACTATCATTTTTCCTTATTATATGGTTCTTGGTCGGGGTATATGTGATACCCTCAGCGCTCAATCGTTGCCGTCGCTTTCTCAACAGTGAAACACTTCTGGTGGTGTCGATGGGTATGTGCTTGGGCATGGCCGTGTTTTCAGTGTACTGCGGTTTTTCGCTGGCACTCGGAGCATTCGTCATGGGCTCGATATTGGCCGGCACGAGTTATGCAGAAAGCATTGAGCACGTAACAACACCGGTCAAAGACCTCTTTGGCGCCGTCTTCTTCATTTCCGTGGGAATGATGGTGCAGCCAACAATTTTGGCTGATTATTGGATACCTATTTTAATACTCTCGGCAGTAGTAATTTTAGGTATGATTGTATTCGGCAGTTTTGGTATGATTGTCACCGGCCAAGATATTCGCACCGCCATCCGTTCGGGCTTCTCGCTCACTCAAATCGGTGAATTTGCATTTATCATAGCCACTTTGGGTATGAGTCTCGGAGTGCTTGAGGCGCATATTTATCCGATTATTGTAGCGGTGTCGGTAATCACCACTTTTACCACACCCTATTTCATCAAATTGTCGACTCCGGCAGCCAACTGGGTTGAAACTCACATCCCGCGCAAACTGGCTCTTACAATCGAACGTTACGGCAATGAAGGTCAACGCGACCGCGCTGCCGGCAGCCAATGGACCGGATTGCTTCGCCGCCACTTGTGGCGCTCGATTATTTACTCGGTGGTACTGATTGCAGTATCGATTGTGATGCTCAAATTCATTGGACCTTGGCTCCACGATATTTCTCCGGAATGGGGCGATTTGCTGCAAGTGGCAACCACACTCACCGCCATGGCGCCATTCCTCTTGGCACTTATCATCCCTGTGAAACCTCAATCGGGTCCGACAAATGCCTCGGCCAACATACCGCGCATAGTAATGATGGTGTTCCGCACCATCATAGCCGCGGGATTTGTGGCTCACTCCGTAGGTGTGGTCTATTCCCCGTTAGCCGGTATAGGCACATCGTTGGTGATAGTGCTCACAATTATCATCTTCTTCTATCGCCGCCTCAGCCGCCACATCAAGCGCATCGAAGACCGCTTTTTCAATAACCTCAACGAGCGTGAATTGCGCCGTTCGGGCAAGTCGAACGTGGTAGTGTCAGACCTCCACACCGCTTACATCACCGTGGGCAACGCCTGCTCATTCGCCGGCGAGCGGCTGTCACAAAGCAACTTACGCCGCACTTTTGGCGTAAACGTCATCTCCATCCAGCGCCAAGGCATCACTATTCCTATTCCTGATGGCAACCAACGTATATACCCGGGCGACACCATCGGTGTGATTGGCTCCGACGCTCAAATCGAAGCCCTGCTTCCTGAGGTGGAGGCTCATAGTGACCAAATGCCCAGCCACGGCGAGGAGGTGGAATTACGCTCGATTATGTTGTCGTTCAACTCTCCTTTGGTGGGAAAATCGCCCGCCTCGGCATCCATACGCAACCGCTACAAAGTGCTGGTGGTGGCAGTGAGTCGCGATGGCGAATTTATCGACTCAGACCCCAATCTTTCATTTACACCCGGCGACATTGTGTGGTTTGCCGGCACTAAAAACGATATAGAAAAACTCAAATAAAAATATTATGGCACAACAAGATTCAGGTGATACTCGCTACAAACTTCGTGGCGTCTCGGCTTCGAAAGAAGACGTTCATGCCGCTATCAAGAATGTTGACAAAGGCATCTATCCCAACGCCTTCTGCAAAATCATTCCCGACATTTTGGGCGGTGACCCACAGTATTGCAATATAATGCATGCCGATGGCGCCGGCACCAAGTCGTCGCTCGCCTACATATATTGGCGCGAAACCGGCGACCTCTCGGTGTTTAAAGGCATTGCGCAAGATGCCTTGATTATGAACATCGACGATTTGCTTTGCGTGGGTGCCACTGACAACATCTTGGTGTCCTCGACCATCGGCCGTAACAAGCGCTTAATTCCCGGCGAAGTCATCTCCGCTATCATCAACTCCACTGAAGAACTCTTGGCCGAACTACGCAGCCACGGCATCTCTGCTTGGAGCACCGGCGGCGAAACCGCCGACGTGGGCGACTTGGTGCGCACTATCATTGTCGACTCCACCGTCACCTGCCGCATGCCTCGCGCCGAAGTTGTCGACAACGGCAATATTGCCGGTGGCGACGTCATAGTGGGCCTTTGCTCATACGGCCAAGCCACTTACGAAAGCCAATACAATGGCGGTATGGGTAGCAACGGTCTCACCTCCGCTCGCCACGACGTATTCCACAAATACTTACTCGAGCGCTTCCCCGAAAGTTGCGATGTAAATATCCCTGCCGAACTCATCTACAGCGGCAACTGCCGACTCACCGACAGCGTGAATGGTTCGCCACTCGATGCCGGCAAATTGGTGCTGTCGCCCACGCGCACTTACGCGCCGGTGGTTAAAGCCATCCTCAAAGAAATGCGTCCGCAAATCCATGGTATGATACACTGCTCCGGCGGCGCCCAAACTAAAATTATGAACTTTGTTCACAACAAACACGTTGTAAAAGACAATATGTTCGCACCCGGTCCCCTCTTCTCACTCATCCAAAAGCAATCAGGCACCGACTGGCGCGAAATGTACAAGGTTTTCAACTGCGGTCACCGATTTGAAGTGTATTTGCCACAACAATATGCCCAGGCCGTAATCGACATCGCTCACTCATTCAACATCGATGCTCAAATCGTGGGTCGTGTGGAAGATGCAGCAGAAAATCGCCGGGCAGATCATCAAGGAAATAAAAAGCCGGCTTTCCTTCCTTGCGAATGTGGGGCTCAATTATCTGACGCTGGCCCGCAGCGCCAG
>SFNM01000108.1 GCA_004552725.1 Bacteroidales bacterium
TTATAGACTGAAACAAATGCTTGTGATTAATATCCATCGAATTTTTTTGTGCAAGTTTGAGTTATTTGTATAAAGATTTAGGGTTGAAAATCGCATTTGCCGAATTTCGGTGCAAAGATAGCGCATTTTTTTCAATCTCCACCATTTCAACCAAAAAATTTACAAATAAAAATCAAGCGAACAAATCGTCGATTGTCACACAATTTTGGAATATGCCACTATGCTTGCCGTCTGAAAGACCAAACGCACTAACCATTTACTTAAAATGCCAAAACAGTAATAATTTCGCGGTTTTGGCAGAATAGCAACATTTTATGGAGGTGAGTTAGCCTATCAAGTTTCGGGCTTAAATTCGCGATGTATGTCAACCGGACCAAGGTGCCATAGATTGCATAATACACCGGTTTTCAGATTCTGAAGCACCATTTTTTAATTTACATAAAATTTTGAGTGGGGGAATTTCAGTAAAAGTGTTCAGTAATTCAAAAGAAAGTTGTAACTTTGCAACTTGATAGAAAACGCAAATGGAACAAACTCTAAAAATCTGTAACTTAAAAGTCCACTACCGTTGCTGCGGCTCCGGCCCCGCCATTATTTTGATGCACGGATGGGGATGCGATTCAACTACACTCTTATCGCTGGAGCGTGTGTGCGCCTTGTCGCATACCGTGTACAACCTCGACTTGCCCGGGTTTGGCCAATCCCAAGAGCCGCCAAGTGATTGGGGTGTAGAAGAGTACACACGATTGCTTGAAGAGTTTGTGGCTCATTTGCAACTGCAATCGCCGACACTTTTAGGTCACTCCTACGGCGGACGCATTGCTATTTTGTATGCATCGCGCAATGTTGTAGAACGGCTTATCTTGGTAGACGCAGCCGGTGTGCCACCCCGCCATTCGCTCCGTTATTATTTCAAGGTATATTCCTTCAAATTGATGCGGCACCTTGCGCCGCTGGTACTGGGTCGCAAAAAAGCCGATGAACTCATCGAACGTCGACGCGCCAAATCCGGCTCAGCCGATTACCGCAACTCATCGCCGGTGATGCGTCAGATTATGGTGCGCTCAATTCGGCGCGACTTGCGACCCGAAATGCCTCTAATCAAGGCCCCTACTCTGCTTATTTGGGGCGAAAACGACACCGCCACTCCGATGCGCGATGCTCGCATTATGCAACATCTTATCCCCGGAGCGAGACTCACTTCGTTTGCCGGTGCCGGCCACTATAGTTTTCTCGACAATCCCTACGCCACTGAAGCCGCAATCAAGCGCTTCCTCAATAATTCCGTAGCAAAATGATTTACTATGTTTTAGCATCTCTCATCTGCACCGGATTGCTTTCGCAACTCGAACTGAAGCGCGTGCTGATGATGTTTCAACAAAATTCATATCGCATCGACCGCTATCGCCGCTGGTTGAGCACAAGCCACGACTCCACCTCGTGGCCTCGGCTTTTTGCATTGATGGTATTGCTTCGGAATTGAGCGCGTAGCAATATCGCTGGTTCTTACATACGTTGCTTCGCATATTATTATATGCGCTGCCGGTGTGATACTTTCACCTGTTGAAGCCATCATCCGCCGCCGATATTACAACGATGCCGCAAAACGTCTGCGCTCTATGCCCGACCTCAAAATCGTGGGCATTACCGGCAGTTATGGCAAAACCAGCACCAAACATTACCTGCACGCCATTTTATCGGAGCAGTTCGACACACTGATGACTCCGGGCAGTTTCAACACCACACTCGGCGTGGTTCGCACCATCCGCGAATATCTCAAGCCATACAACGAGATATTCATCGTGGAGATGGGTGCAAAAGCGCGTGGCGATGTTAAAGAAATTTGCGACCTGGTACATCCCACAATGGGTATAATCACTGCCGTAGGCCCTCAGCACCTCGAATCGTTCAAAACTATCGAAAATGTGCAAAAAGCCAAATTTGAATTGGCCGATGCATTACCTTCCGATGGCGTTGCCATCATCAACAACGATTTCGAATACATCGCCAACCGCACAGTAGAAAATACCGACTGCGCCCGATATGCCGTGAACCAAAAAGCGGATTATCGCGCTGAAAATGTGAAATACTCTTCGCACGGCACCTCATTTGATATTTCCGGGCCCAATAATTGGCACCTCAGCCTATCTACTCGATTGATGGGCGAATGTAACGTCAGCGACCTGCTTGCTGCCGCTATCGCCGCACATCTGCTTGGCGTGGACGACCGCAAAATCGCTCAAGCAATCGCTGCCATCGAGCCTGTGGAGCATCGACTCTCAGTGAAACGTACCCCGGCAGGTATCACTATCCTCGATGACGCTTTCAATTCCAATCCCGTAGGCTCGCGTATGGCATTGGAAGTACTTGCCACTTTCACTCATGGACAACGGATAGTGGTCACCCCGGGTATGATTGAACTCGGTGAACAGCAATACCAACTCAATCACGACTTCGGCCAAACTATCGACAAATCAGTCGACATTGCAATTATTGTGGGCCAATACAATCGCGATGCAATCACCGAAGGCATTATGGACTCAGGACTGCTCGCGAAAGATAAGATTTACCAGGTCAACTCTTTCGCCCAAGCGCAAGAATTACTTGTCACCTTAGTAAAACAGGGCGACACGGTGCTTTATGAAAACGACCTTCCCGACACTTTTAAATGATACAATTTCTATTCAAAATATGAAAACCAAAGTAGCAGTATTCTTCGGCGGACGTTCCACCGAACACGAAATCTCCGTTATCTCGGCCAACCAAGCCATCAACGCTTTCAACCCCGACAAATACGAAATCATTCCTATATACATATCCAAAGAAGGACGTTGGTACACCGGTCGCGACCTTCTCACCATCGCCAACTACCGCAATATTCCGGCACTTTTGGCCAAATGCACTGAAGTGTATATGCGCCCGGTATTCGGCGACCTTAATATATATAAGGTAAAACGCTCAATGTTTGGTTCCGATGTGCTCACTACTATCGACTTGGCCGTTCCTGTGCTTCATGGCACAAATATGGAAGACGGCAAATTTGAAGGCTTGCTCGAAACCATCGGTATTCCTTACGCCGGTTGCAATACCCTCGCCTCGGCAAATGGCATGGACAAAATCACAATGAAAATGATTTTGCGTGCCGACAATATCCCTGTGGTGGATTATGTGTGGCTTACCGACCGCCAATGGCTCAACAATCGCGACAAATTCATCGCCAAAATAGAGAAAGAACTCGGCTATCCGGTCATCGTGAAGCCTGCCGACCTCGGTTCGAGCATCGGTATCGGGGCTGCTCATAATGCCGATGAACTCATCGCTCGATTGGATAATGCCGCTAAATTTTCACAACGACTGGTGGTGGAACACATGGTGACCAATATGCGCGAAATCAACTGCTCGGTGCTTGGCGATGCCGACGAATTTGAAACTTCCGTGCTCGAAGAGCCTATCAAAGCCGACGAAATCCTCTCATATACAGATAAATACATGGCTGGCGGAATGCACGCAGCCCAAAAACGTATTCCCGCGGAATTAGCTCAAGACCTCACCGACGAATGTCGACGCCTTGCCGGTGAAACATTCCGCGTGCTTTCGTGTCACGGTGTAAGCCGCGTAGACCTACTCATCGATGCCGACACCAACAAAGTGTATGTGAACGAAATCAACACAATCCCCGGCTCGCTGTCATACTACCTGTGGGAAGCAGCCGGTCTATCTTTCGAAGATTTGATGGATCGCTTGGTGAAATTGGCTCTCAAGCGCCAACGCGATGTCGCCAAAAAGACACTCACCTTCAACCAAAACATCTTCGCAATGGGCGGTGGTGTCAAAGGTGGCGTCAAAGGCATTAAAAAGTGACATCGCTCGCTCTGGCACGAATTTTGCCATATTTTTTTTCGACTGCTTATCCAACAGTCCTTCTTCTGATGGAAACTAAATTCTCCGACAATTTCAAAGCCGTCCTCGCTGAGGCTAACCGCCAAGCGCAACGCCACAACAGCGAATACGTCTCCACGGCACATATATTCCTCGCTATCCTCACCGACACAAACGGTGAAGCATATCGCGTGGCCACTTCTGTCATTCAGCCCGGCAATTTGGCCGAACTGTTGACTAACCTCGACAACGAAATCATCCAATTATCCCATTCGAACACCTTCAAAGAAACACTCGATGATTTGGCTTCGCGCATCATCAAACTTTCTGTGCTCGAAGCGCGTACTTGGAACGACCCCGTTGTAGAGCCGGTGCATGTGCTTCTCACTATCTTCCGCAACTACGAAGTGCAATCACTCGAAAACTTCGCGCCTTTCTTTGCGGCCGGTATGAACTACGAAAACCTCAAATCCGCTATGGGTCAACTCCGCAACGCCGGCAAAAATGAGGAAATCACAGCATCAAACGACGACTCCGGCGACCTGCTTGAGCCTGAAGAGCCCGTGCAAAAATCGCCTGCAAAAAAATCACCGAAATCGGCTCGTTCTTCTGCCGGCGACACCCCCATGCTCGACAAATTTGGCATCGACATGACAAAAGCCGCTGCTGAAGGGCGCCTCGACCCTGTGGTCGGCCGCGAAACCGAAATTGAACGCTTGGCTCAAATCCTGTCCAGACGCAAAAAGAACAATCCCGTACTCATAGGCGAACCGGGTGTAGGTAAGTCGGCCATCGTCGAAGGGCTTGCATTGCGCATCAACCATCGCCAAGTGCCGCGAGTGTTGTTCAACAAGCGCGTGGTAGCACTCGATATGGCATCTATCGTGGCCGGCACTAAATATCGTGGCGAATTTGAAGAGCGCATGAAGGCCATCCTCACCGAACTCTCAAAAAATCACCACATCATTCTTTTCATCGACGAAATCCACACCATCGTTGGCGCCGGCAATGCCCAAGGCTCAATGGATGCTGCAAATATGCTCAAACCTGCACTCGCTCGCGGCGAAATCCAATGCATCGGTGCCACTACCCTCGATGAATATCGCGTGAACATTGAAAAGGACGGTGCACTCGAACGTCGCTTCCAGAAAGTGATGGTCGAACCCACCACTGCAGAGCAAACACTCGTTATCCTCAATAATATCAAGGAGAAATACGAGCAACACCACAACGTGACGTATACAGATGATGCTTTGCTCGCCTGTGTGAAACTCACCGAACGATACATCTCCGACCGTAATTTCCCTGACAAAGCTATCGACGCTCTCGACGAAACCGGTGCGCGCGCACATATCACCAATATCGCCGTTCCGGAAGAAATCGACCAACTCGAAGCCAAAATAGCCGATGCCACTTCGCGCAAATTGCAAGCCGCTCACGCTCAAAACTTTGAACTCGCTGCAAATTGGCGCGACCGTGCCAACGAACTCACCAACGAACTCGCTGCCGCTCGCGCTCGTTGGGAAGCCGACTTAGAGCAAAACCGCGTTGTCGTAGACCAAGACAAGGTGGCTGAAGTAGTAGCAATGATGACCGGTGTGCCCGTGCAACGCGTGGCTCAAGCCGAAGGCCTTCGCCTCATGGAGATGGCCCCCACCCTGCAGAAAGCCATCATCGGCCAAGACGAAGCCATCGAAAAGATTGCCAAGGCAATCCGCCGCAACCGCATCGGCCTAAAGGACCCCAACAAGCCCATCGGTTCGTTTATGTTCCTTGGTCCTACCGGCGTGGGCAAGACTCATTTAGCCAAAAAGTTAGCCGAGTTCCTTTTTGACTCCGCCGAAACACTCATTCGCATCGACATGAGTGAATACATGGAGAAATTCACCGTGTCGCGCCTGGTTGGTGCGCCTCCGGGCTATGTTGGTTACGATGAAGGAGGCCAACTCACCGAGCAAGTGCGCCGTCACCCCTACTCCGTCGTCCTCCTCGACGAAATTGAGAAAGCGCACCCCGACGTGTTCAATCTCCTGCTCCAAGTACTCGACGAAGGTCGCCTCACCGACAGCATGGGGCGCCGTATCGACTTCAAGAACACCATCATCATCATGACATCGAACATCGGCACTCGTCAACTCAAAGACTTCGGCACCGGCGTAGGTTTCGCCACTCATGCATCCGATGCCGACGCCCAACACGCTGTAATCCGCAAGGCGCTCAACAAAGCATTCTCGCCCGAATTTCTCAACCGCGTCGACGACATAATAATGTTCGAACCGCTTTCGCGCGAAGCCATTTACAAAATCATCGACATCGAACTCGCCGGATTCCACAAGCGCCTCGCCGAAATGGGCTTCACCCTCCAACTCTCAGACGCCGCCAAAAACTTCATCGCCGAGTCAGGCTACGACCCGCAGTACGGTGCTCGCCCCCTCAAACGTGCCATCCAAAAGTACATCGAAGACGAACTCGCCGAACTAATCCTCTCCAACGCCCTCATCAACGGCAACACCCTCGCCATCGACTTCGACCCCGCCACCAAAAAAATCACCGCCACCACCATCTAACCGTGGCCAACTGAGCGACAATTTGACGATTATAGATAGCAAGCGTAAGGCTAATACCTTACGCTTGCTATTTTCTTATTTGTGGTTTTTGATATATTAACGACGTTCCCAAGTGTCAACTTCTTTCGGGAGGCCTACCGGCAAATCAATAACCGCGACATCGCAGTTTTCACTCGCTACTAAATCACGAGCATAAATTACCCATTCAATGTATTCAATATACTCAGCTTTGTTATTAACTACAAATACATTGAATGAGCTGTAGCCGGCTTTGGGTGCTAATGCTGTACTTTCGATGTAAACGAGGATATCTCCCTTGGTCAGTATAGCTCCCAACTCATCTGATTTCGGGACATATTTAGATTCCATTTTATATCCTTGATTTACAAAGGCATTGCATAACAGACCATAGCCGGTTTGGCCAATAGGTTTGTCAGAAAAAATGGATAATACTATGCCATTCAATGTCAAGTTCTTAGCGGCCTCTGCATTCTTACAAAACAGAAGGCTACAACTTATATTGAATGAGGGACTTTCATGGATTAAGCCTACGTCAACTTTGGCGGGTTGTACATTGTTTGAAACACTTTGGCCACATTCATAAGGTGTTGCACCTAATTTGTATTGATCACAACCGGTTGCATTTACGTGAGAAACGATATTATCGCATAAAACCTTGTAGTCTATGCCGGAGTAATCGCTCTGAACCCAAGAAGGTATAAAACATTCAACATTTTCAAAGTCGACTTTACTTATAACGTTGCCTGTCTTATCGACTTGTGTGTCCAGATTGTGGCTTTCACCCCATTTTCTTAAGTAGTCGATCATCTTCTCTTCACGCTTCGAAGGGCGTGGAATTTCGTTGATTCGGGCAAACTGCTCGAACACGCATGCGGGTTTTAATACAGTTTTAGTCATTATTTTGTTATTTTTTTATGATA
>SFNM01000027.1 GCA_004552725.1 Bacteroidales bacterium
ATAGTTTTCCCAAAAAATCCGCCGCGAACTATTGAAATTCTACAGAAGAATAGAAAAAAAGATGATGTCAGCAGATAGTGCAGACGTTGGCACATCGTTGACAAAAGAAAACGCACGCTACCGCCGCCTACCTATAGCCCTGACTCTCAAGTTGCTGCACCTTTTCTATCGCACGGGGGTCATATCCCGCCGCTGCCTTGCGATACCAATACAATGCCATTGACTTATCCTTAGCCACACCATAGCCATATTCGTAGCACTCACCGAGTTCGTATTGCGCCAACCCTTGCTCTGCTGCTTTGCGATACCAATAAACTGCCATTGATTTATCCTCAGCCACACCTTGGCCCCAATAGTAATAAAAACCAAGCCAGTATTGCCCTGAAGCATGCCCTTGCTCCGCTGCTTTGCGATACCAATAAACTGCCATTGACTTATCCTTAGCCACACCATGGCCATCTCGGTAGCACCAACCGAGCCAGTATTGTCCTTCAGCATACCCTTGCTCCGCTGCTTTGCGAAACCAGTCTACGGCCTCGGCATATTGCTTGTTATGGTAGTAGTTGTACCCTTTTTGGTACATCTGCTCAGGAGTGAGTGTTTCCGCTACTGCTTGTTGGGCTGCAGGATTAGCCGTTACCGTCGCTACAGGAACCGGTTTTGGGGTTTCTACTGAGGTTGGCGCATCGGGTGCTTCAATTTCGTGTTGAGTGATAACTACTTCTGTCTGGGCGGATTCTGGAACAACTGCGGAGGCTATTGCAACTGTGTCAGTAGTGTCGGTGGTGGCTTCGCCGCTGCCGATGAGGGTGTAGGCGACGATGGTGGCGAGGACAACTCCGCCGGCTATGAGCGCCGGCTTCAGCCATTTGGGGCGTGGTTGCGACGTTGGCGCTTCGTAGCGAGTTTGTTGCTGCTGACGTTCTATGGTTGTGGCTTGCTGCGAGGGGTCGCCGGCGGCGGTAGATCGCTGCGTCGGTTGCATTCTGACGGTGCTTTGGGAGGGCGCGGCGGCGTTGCAGCCGAACACTGCGGCGGCGAGTACACCGGCATCAGCCGGACGGTCTTTGGCACGGTATTCAAATGCAGGAAGGAGCGAGTTGATTATGGTATTGCAGATGCCGAGGTTGCCCAATTCATTGCGCACATCATCGATGTTTAGTTCTTGGGCATAAGCCGGAGCATGGCCGGTGAGGCAGAAGAGTATGGTTGCGGCGAGGGCGTACACGTCGGCAGTGGCTTGGAAAGTGGTGAAACCGCCGTATTGTTCCACGGGCGCATAGCCGGGGGTGAAGCCGGCAGCGGCAATGGAAGAGGTGGCGTTGCCCTGACCGTCGTAGTGTTTGGCCAAACCGAAATCGATGAGCACCGTCCGCATTTGGCCATTATCGTTGACCAACATAATATTCTGCGGCTTGATATCGTAGTGCGCCACGTGATTGCGGTGGAGAAGAGCCACACTGTTGCACACCGGCTCCATCAACGCCGCCATTTCCTCAAACGACAAGCGGCCACGTTGTTTCACATAGTCGGCCAACGAACCGCCGTCGAGGTACTCCATCACAAAATAAGCGGTGTCGTTAGCCTCAAATACCTCGTTGACTTTCACTATATTAGGGTGCGAAATCCCCAACTCTTGAAGGCGATTGGCCTCGGACACGAATGCATGAAGCGACCGACTGACTTCCGCTTGCGCCGTTTGCGATATCACCACCACGCGCTGCGTCTGCGGGTCGCGGCTACACATAGTATTGATGTAGTGTTCCTTCAATGCAAAACGAACCGGAACAGAGATGTTATCGATGGTGAATACTCCCTCCACCAAATAAGTGATACCAAAGCCACCGTGGCCTAATTCCTTAATAATAGTGTAATTACGTTTCGGACTCCGCAACACGGTGCCGGGTTTCAAACAGAAGTCAGTCATATTCAAAAAATTTAGTAATGTTAGTCCGCAAATTTAGCAAAAAATCCGCAAAAGATAAAGGATTGAGTGCAAAAAGTTGATAAAAAACCACGGCTTTTTTGAAAGGCATCGTGAATCGGCGGATGCACCGGTGTGCATCCCTACGGTGGGCACGCGTATACGCGTGGTGTGGCGGATGAGTATTAAATACGTTCTACGTCGGTGGCGCGAAGCCAAGCCTCTGCGGAGGAGTTGATGCGTACATTGTACCAACGTGGTGATACGGGGTCGTCGGGAGTGGCAACGGAGTCGATGATTTCTACTTTTGTGCCTTCATGAAGCACTACCACTTTCTCGGTTTGCTTTGGTTGGCGTGGCATCGAGTTGAGGAACGTGCTTTTTGCGGAAACGATTGCTTCGGAATGGTCGTTGATACGGTCGGCGGCATTATTGGCTACGATTAGAAAATAAGTAAATGTACCTAACAACACAATACCGCCAAAAAAACCGATTTTTCGCAAAAAGATGCCGGAGGCAAAAATGTAGAGTGCGATAGCGCCACACAGGAGCAGGAATGAAATTACAGCGACCCATGCCCAGGTATTGGCCGTGGCAGAAGTTACGATGGCTTGATGTATGCTCACGAGTACGGAGTTGTTGTCTTCGGGCTTGTCTTCCAGTCGCGAGTTGACGAACCACAAATTTGCACGCGCATCGTTGTGAGCGGGGTCAATACGAAGAGCGCGTTCGTAGGCCAAGATAGCCTGTGCTGAGTTGCCACGGCGATACCAGGCATTGCCCAAATTGTAATACACATCGGCCGAGCGTCCTTGCTCTGAGAGGATACGGTTGTACAATTCAACGGCATGGGCATATTGCTCTTTATTGTATGCGGAGTCGGCATCTGCCAACAAGTTGTTGGCAAATGCTTGATAGGAGGCTATTATGAGTGTGAATATCACAAGTAATTGTTTCATTGCTTATTTTGTTTTAATATCCTCAATTGACTTGATAGCCGAAGCAGCACGATCGTAAATATCTTTCATAGCCGAGGAGTCGGAAGCTGTAGGAGTAAAACGAGCCATTTCGCAATCGTTGAGCACATCAATCACGGATTGAGCCGCATCGGAAGAAGCGCCATAAGCGGTAAGTTTATCGGAGATTGTGTCGGAGATTAATTGCGATGGCGGCATGGAGAGTTTGTCGCCGATATAACCGCGCAGAGCGTTGGCGAGTTCATTGTAGAATTGTTCGCTATGTTGAGGCGACATAAACTTAGTGGCCGATTTCAACCGTTTGTTGGCCAAGCGATTGGCGCGCGCAAGGCGACGTCCGGCGACATCTGCGGACTGCTTAATGTAGCGACGATATGCGATAATTGCGGTAATTAAGGCTACAATTGCCAAGAGATATATCATTTTGTACCACCAAGTGCCAATGACAGCTGACTGAAGAGTCGTCATATTCTGCGACAGCAAGTGAATATGGCGAATATCGCGCATAGTGGCGTCAACGACCTTCTGAGCACCTTCGGTTGAAGAACCGGAGCCACGCACCACGTCGGCCTTGAAGCCTTTGGTTTCGATGGTCTCGTACTTTTTGGTTGAAGGGTTGAAATATACGAATTGGTATGGTTCGATTACATATTTACCCACTTCTTGAGGCACGATTGGATATTCGATGGTGTAAGTACCTGAATGAGTCGAGCCGTTGAAATTGGCATTAATGTCGGTTTTCGAAGTGTAAGCATCGAAAGTGGATGGGAACTCGATTTTAGGAGCGGTGAGGAATTTGATATTACCGGAGCCTTTAATTGTAAGTGTGTAAGTAGCGGCTTCGTTAGTGCGCAACAACTCCGGCGCAAGAGAAGTTTGTGCGGAGAAGTTGCCAACTGCACCACTGAAGTTAGCAGGACGAGGTTCGGGTAACGGGTCGATATGAATAGAGGCCGAGTTGGTAGCGGTGTTCATGTGGCGTGGCACTTCGCGGCGGGTGCGAGCCCACCCATATGTGACCATTTCATATTCGATAACGGTGATTTCATATTCGCCGGAATGGACTGTGAGATCGCCACTCTTTTGGGGATACAAAAGCACGCGTTTGATTTCGAACACATAGTAAACTTGGCCTTTGTAGTTTTCGACCGTGCCACCTTGTTTTACGGGAAGTTCTTCGGAGAGGAAGCCATCGAAGACAGGTAATTTATTTACTTTGAAGGTATTACCATCGATAGTAAAATCTTTATCGTACTTCACATAAAGTTTGATAGTGGCAATCACCGGCTCTTGCTCATAGAGGCGTTGACGAGAGAAAGAAATGTTAACCATCAAATCAGATGGTTTCACTTTTCCCACAGAGATAGATTGGGATGAAGATCCCCCACCCCCTTGCTGCGGGCGTACTTGTCCTTGAGCGCCACCATAGGCAGGCGATTGGGGAGCGTTGTCTTTGACCACTTCGATTGAGGTGGCCTTAGTTTTATATGTACGACCACCTATAGTGACCGAGACGGATGGAATAGTAGTTTTTCCGGCATGTCGAGCAATATAAGTGTATTTATAATTTATAGAGTATGACTCTTGAGATGAACTACTATTTGGAGTGTAATAACTAGATGAACTATAGCTGCTGGAAATACCGGGGCCGGAATAGAATTCGCACCCTTGAATCTGCGGCCGAGAAGGGTTAATCTCCGGCACATAAGACAATTGTTGGTCGCCGGTGGATAGAACAAATGTTAATTGGAATTTGCGACCTTCGATAACTGCGCGAGGAGGCACAAGAGTGAATGAAATTGCAGCCGACATCGACAAAGATGCAGTCAAGGCTACAATTAGGATGGAAAGTCTATGCAATATGTTGTTCATAAGCGATTACCAGGGTTTGTCGGTTGAGGGACGCCCTTGCACGGGACGACGTTCGCGCTGACGGGTTGCATTTTCTTTATTCTGAACGGATTGAAGAATCTGCTCTGAATTTTGCGACATTTGCGGCTGCTGTTGTTGTTGTTGGTCTTGTTGCTGTTGATCTTGCTGCTGTTGCTGCTGCTGTTGCTGCTGTTGCTGCTGTTGCTGCTGTTGGTTTTGTTGTTGTTCCTTGCGTTGGAGTGCTAACAGCAAGTTTTGACGTGCTTTGCGGTTGTTAGGATTAATGCGAAGAGCGGCCTTGTAAGCATTGATCGCCCGGTCGAACTCATTGTCGTTGAAAGCCATGTTACCAAGGTTGTAGTTGGCATATTCGGCTAAAAGAGGCACCTCGGTGTTGGCCCCTACTTGTTCAAAAATGCCTGCAGCGACTTTACGAGGGTCGTTTGCGGTACCTTTATTGTCGTCGGATGCTAATTTCACCAAAGCGCAGGCTTTATTGTAAAGGGCGTAATACGAAGAAGGGTTTAGCACGAGGGCTTTCTCAAAATTCTCGAGCGCCTCGTGATACTTGCCTTGCCCATAAAGTTCGTTGCCTTGGCGAATGAGGTTGCGCTCACGCTTGGTAGAGTTGTCAGCGCCCCAAGCGGGAGTTGCAATAAGCATCAAAGCACAAATAAATATGTAAGCAATTCTTTTCATCGTTATTTCTTTGTGAAGAAATTAATTTTGCGAAGCCAACTATTCTTACGATTCGACATTAAAGCGTCGATAACGAGCAAGAAGAAAGCAATCCAAGCGAATACGGGGAACTGCTCGGCGGCAGCGGTGTATTCGTGGCGTTTAAATTGCGATTTCTGTAGCGTGTTGAGTTGGTCGGAAAGGTTTGAGAGAGCATCGCGGTCGGCGCCGTTGACATATATGCCGTTGCCGGCAGCAGCGAGTTCCGAAGCGAGTTGTTGATTAAGAGTGGTAAGGACAGTTTGTCCGGAAGCGTCTTTGATGAACTGACCTTTTTGGCCTTCGACGGGAATAGGTTGTCCTTTAGCTGTGCCGAGGCCAATTACATTCACTTGAATATCTTTTTCAGCAGCGGCTTTGGCGGTTTCTACGGCTTCACCTTGGTGGTCTTCGGCATCGGTGATAAGGATAATGGCTTTATGGATGGTTTCATCTTGCGAAAAGCCATTGGAGGCCATAGATATGGCTTCGGCGAGCGAAGTGCCTTGATATTCCATCAACGATGGGGAGAGTTCGCCCAGATAAATTTTGGCCATACCGAAATCAGTGGTCATAGGGAATTGAGTTTTGGCATTACCGGCAAAGATGACCATCCCGACTTTGTCGTTTTCGAGGCGTCCGATGAGTTTTTCAAGCATCAAACGAGCGCGGTCGAGTCGAGTGGGGCCATTCGGATCGTCAGTGGCAGATGCCAACATAGAGTTGGATAAGTCGAAAGCAATCATTATCTCAATGCCGGAAGTAGTTTCATCGTGCTGTTTTTCGCCGGCACGCGGACGAGCGAGCACAAAAATCAGCGCGGTGAGAGCAGTAAGACGCAACACCATTTTGATGGTAGGTTTGTACTTCGAAGCATCGGGCATCAACGCGGCAATGACCGAGGCTTGACCAAATCGCGCCAAGCGGTTTCGGCGTTGGCGTTGTCCGAAGTAAAAGAGCACAAAGAGTGCCGGAACCAACCACAATAAATTCAGAAGATATGGATTAGCGAAATCAAACATAGTTTCTAAGGAATTGGACGAAGGATTACCTTACGCAAAATAATTTCGAGAGTGAACAAACCGAAGGCCAACCAGGCCCAGAGCATGTAATCGTCTTCGGTATGAGAGAATGAACTTACGTTCATCTTTGTTTTCTCTAAGGCGTCAATTTCGGAGAATACATCAATGAGCACATCGTTGTTAGTGGCGCGGAAATACTTGCCGCCGGTGGTATTGGCAATACTTTTGAGGGTTGCTTCGTCGATTACCACTTCTTGCGGAGTGTAAGTGATGCGACCGAACATATCATAAGAAGGCGAGAGTGCTTTGCCGTTGGTGCCAACGCCGATGGTGTAGATTTTCACGCCCATTTCTTTAGCGACTTCAGCAGCGGAAAGCGGGGTGACAGTGCCGCTATTGTTGGAGCCGTCGGTAATTAGGATAATCGAACGGCTTTTGGCTTTGCCATCTTTGATACGATTGAGTGAAGTTGCAATGCCATCGCCGATAGCGGTGCCGTCTTCAAGCATACCAACGTTAATGTTGGAGGCGTAGGTGATGAGTTGAGCGCGGTCACCTGTCATGGGCACGCCGGTGAGTGATTCGCCTGCGAAAATCACCAGGCCGATATTGTCGCTGGTGCGTCCTTGAATAAAGTTAGCGGCAACGCGCTTAGCGGCTTCGATACGATTAGGTTCAAAGTCGCGAGCGAGCATACTGCCGGATATGTCCAGAGCAATCACAATATCGGTGCCTTCAGTATTGGCTGTGGCCCATTGGTCTTTGAGTTGAGGACGAGCCAATACAATAATTAAGCAACCGATAGCGGCCACGCGGAGAGCAAACAACACATGGCGCATATATTGGCGCCACGATGTGGGCATCTTGGCGAAAGCCGATGTGCTCGACAGCGCCAAAGTGGGGTGAGATTTGCGCTGTCGCATTATATACCACACAATCAGCGGTATAAGTAGCACGAAAAGAAATAGTAAATATGGATGTGCAAATTGCATGATTATTTCTTTTTAGAGGTTTTGCCTTTGGCGTCTTCAGCGGGTTCAGGCGGAAGCGGCTTGGTGCTCTCAACGAAGAAGATAGTATTGTTGAAGGCCTTGACGTTGTCGTCGGGTAATGGGCGCACTTTAGCAAACTTCACGAAGTCGGCAATTTCAAGGATTTGACTGATACGTTCACGGTTGTCGCGAGTTTCGGGATTATTGCGCAACGAGTCGAGGATTTGAGTAGAAGACATTTCCATGGCGTTGATGCAGAAGCGTCCTTGGAGGTATGTACGAAGAATATCCACAAGGGTTGTGTAATATTCGCGCTCTCTTCCGGCTTCGGCCAATCGACGTTCGCGCAAAGCGTTGAGTTGCTTCATAGCCTCTTCATAGGGGTCGACAGGCTTGGGCTTACGCAGAAGGATGGAGCCGGTTTTGCGATACATTCTATAAACGTAAATACCACAAACCACAGCGACTGCCAATGCCAAAGCAATAGCCACCCACCACATTTGGTCGGGAATAATATCATACCATCTGCGCTCGGGATTTACTACCAACTCCATTGGGTTGATTGTAGGCACGGAGTCGGGGCCCAGCGGCATCGAATCAAGGCTGACCGGGAGCACTTTCAAGGCCAGCACATTGCTGCGAAGGGTGTCATTACCAATAGCATAAAGGAATGGCGGAATAGTGGCCATACCGGGATAAAATGCTTGGATTTTGACTTTATAGATGTAACCGGCTTCGGTAGTATCGCCTTTTACATCAACCACGTCGAAAGAGTCGCCGTCGGTTGAAGGCTCCGGCAGGTTAATGAGGGTGCCGCTTTTGGTAGCATCGGCCACGTTGATTGTGATGTTGGCAATTGAGCCCATCTCAACCACGGTTGAGTCGATGGTGGCAGTGACTTTGGCCGGAGCGGCCGCCATAGCCATCACAGCGCAGACGCTTATTATTGTTGCAAATAATCGATTGATTTTCATGCTTTTTGACCACGATTTTTGAACAAGCCGATTAAGGCTTTCACATAATTTTCATCAGTTGCAACCGACACGAAATTCACACGCGAAGAGCGCAATGTTTCGGTCATAGCCTGCTGGCGATCATACCACCAACGGCCGTATGCTTTACGCACTTTGGCGCTTGATGTGTCGACCCAACGGGTATGGCCGGTTTCCAAATCGCAAGCGCGAATAAGGCCCACGTTGGGCAATTCCGAGTCGCGTTTGTCGTAAACTTGTATAGCCATCACATCGTGTTTATTACGGGCAATTGAGAGTGCTTGGCGATAGTCGTCGGCATCGATAAAGTCGGAGATGAGAAACATCGACGAGCGCTTGCGCATGGCATCGGTGAAGTAGCGAAGGGCATGAGCGATATCGGTGCGTTTGTTTTCGGGTTGAAAGTCGAGCAGCTCCCTCACAATAAGCAAGATATGTTTTTTACCTTTCTTTGGAGGAATAAATTTCTCAACTTTATCGGTGAAGAACAGAGCGCCGATTTTATCGTTGTTTTGTGTTGCAGAAAACGCTAAGGTAGCGGCAATTTCGGCTATCATCTCGCGTTTTTCTACGCCAACAGCACCGAATAAGCGACTGGCCGACATATCCACCAGTAGCATAACTGTGAGTTCGCGTTCCTCTTCGTAGACTTTTACGTAGGGATGGTTGTGCCGAGCGGTGACATTCCAATCAATATCGCGAATGTCATCGCCGTATTGATATTCGCGCACTTCAGAAAACATCATGCCACGCCCTTTGAAGGCCGAGTGATACTCACCGGCAAAGATGTTTTGCGACAATCCGCGCGATTTTATTTCAATCTTGCGAACTTTTTTGAGAAGTTCTTTAGCATCCATAGGATAGACGATTAGGGCACCTGAATCTTATCGAGGATTTCAGTGATAATTTCATCGGTGGTGATGTTGTTGGCTTCGGCTTCGTAAGTGAGACCAATACGGTGGCGCAGAACGTCGTGACAAACAGCGATCACATCTTCGGGCACCACATAGCCGCGTTGGTGGATGAAAGCGTATGCGCGCGCGGCACGAGCCAATGATATAGAAGCACGGGGCGAAGCGCCGAATGCGATAATTGATGCCATATCTTCCAAGCCGTAGTCGACGGGGAAACGTGTAGCGAATACGATATCCACGATGTAGCGTTCGATTTTTTCATCGACATAGATTTGTTCCACTACGTTTTGTGCTTCGATGATTTCTTCCGGGCGGAGGAGTGCTTCGACTTTGCGCTGTACGTTGGAGATATTTTGGCGGATAATCACTTTTTCTTCTTCTTTGGAAGGATATCCGATAACTACTTTCATCAAGAAGCGGTCGACTTGGGCTTCAGGCAGCGGATATGTACCTTCTTGCTCGATGGGGTTTTGGGTAGCCATTACCAAGAAAGGTTGGTCGAGTTTGAAGGAGTTGTCGCCAATGGTCACTTGTCGTTCTTGCATTGCTTCGAGCAAAGCGCTTTGCACTTTGGCGGGAGCGCGGTTGATTTCGTCGGCGAGGACGAAGTTGGCGAATACCGGACCTTTTTTCACTTGGAAGGTTTCGTTTTTCACACTATAGACCATAGTACCAACCACATCGGCCGGGAGCAAGTCGGGAGTAAATTGGATGCGGCTGTATTTAGCATCGATAAGTTGGGCGAGAGTTTTGATAGCGAGAGTTTTGGCCAGACCCGGCACACCTTCGAGGAGAATGTGGCCGTTGGAAAGCAAAGCGATGAGCAACGATTCTACCAAGTGTTTTTGTCCCACAATGGTTTGGTCCATACCGTGGGTAATAATGTTGACGAAGTTGCTTTTCGAAGCAACGAGAGCGTTGAGATCGCGGATATTTACTGTATCACTCATGATGATTTAGCAGTTTATTTTGTTGATTTTATTTCGATTTATAGAATGGGACATATTATGTCCTAAATTCACTACAAATTTACAACATTATTCACCTACAAATTTAACTAAAAGTGTTAAATTTTTCTATTTTAAGTTTAACTAATCTAACACTTAAGAAAATTTAGCGAAAGGGAGGCAAAAAGCGGGCTAAACCGTACACTTTACGGCAGATAAATGACTACACCAAAGCACAAGGTTGCGACAAATAAGCGAATGCGTGCAATGGAGTCAAATCAGAAGGGGCGCTTGGCGCGTCCCTTCTGATTTGACTTTTATTAGATGTTGTATTTGGCGTGTAAGTCGTTGAGAATTTGTTGAGCCTTTGCTTTTGTGGCCTCCTCAGTGGCTTCTGCGAAGGATTCCAATGGCGGAATTATTACGCGAGTACCGGGGCCAATAGTGTTAGGATTGCCGAGGCCTGGATTTGCCTGATATATGAAGACCCAATAGTTTTTGTGGCCGTAGTGTTTGCCGGCCATTGTTGTAAGGTAATAACCGGAGCGTACAGTGTCGTAAACCTCGGCGGCTTGGGGTTTGGCTTCTTCAGTAGGGGCTGCCTGAGTAGCATTGTTGACTTGCGCCGTAGTGTCTTCCGCTACTGCAACGCTATCAACCACACCTACTTGGCGCAGTGAGTCGACTTCAGCCATTATACGGTCGATATCGTCGGATGATGTATCTACTACATTTCGGCCTGCAATAAATCCGCCTATAAGACCGAAAATCAAGCCGATAAGCAGACCGAGAACAAACCACAGGCTACGATGTGAGCGTGTGTTGTTGACATCATTGTCGCTGTTTTCTTCCGCAAATTCTTCCTCATCCTCTGCCAATGGGGGCACGGAGAATGTTGGTTGAGCCGACGTTGACGGTTCTTGAGGCATAGGCTCGGGTGTCGGCTCCGGCTCTGCGGCCTGTTCAGGCTCCGGTGTTGGTTCCGGTTCTGCTGTCGGTTCGGGTTCGGGAGTTGGCTCCGGTGCTGGCTCCGGTGCTTCGACCGGCTCCGGTTCTGGAGTAGGCTCCGGTTCTGGCTTAGGAGCAGCGGGCATTTGAGCCGGTGATGGTGCATCTTGAAGCATTTCAGAGGTTACTCCATCGTTCAATTCCACTGCTTGAAATGCAGAGAAAGGCTCATTTACGGCTGCTGCGAGGTCATCATCCGCTTGAAATTTCACCGGTGCGGAGGGATTGTCGGTTCGGGCGAATGTCCCTACCCCTTTGATTGTGACCATTTCGCCTTCGCTAAGTGTTTGCTCTATCAAAGCGAAGAAATCGTGGACGAATTTGCGTGCTTCGGCCGGTGTACAATCAGTGGCCTGCGCCACCAATGATATCAATTTGGGGAGTGTAATCGTTTCATTCATTGCCGGAGAGTTTTTTGCGCAGCATAGCCGCAGGATGAAATTCGAGGGATAATTGAGGGGGCAACATGATGCGTTTGCCTGTGGAGTGGTCTTTCACTATGGTTTCATCGAATTTGGTAGGCACGAAAGAGCCGAATGAAGGTACGGCCAATGTGTTCATTTCCACAGCATTGACGCGCAATATCTCGGCAAATTTGTCGATAAAATCAGCCGTGCGCTTGGAGTCGTAACCCATGTTGGCGGCCAACTTTTGAGTAAATGTTTTGCTGTCCATATATTATTGTTGCTTTATTATCTGATTGAGATTATATCTTGAAAGCGAGTGGTGTACAGAGGCGAACGGCGTTCGCTTTTGACCAACGCATCCACAGGCTGATATGCGGCTAAATGCACGCGGTCGTGGCCTACGCAAGATGAGTTGATACTGTCGAGTACATCCATCAATCGGCTTCGGCGCCGGCGTTCGTTGGGGTCGGTAAACAGCGATGGCTGCACTGCTGATTGGTTCACTACCTCGTGGACTATAATGCCTGCTTTTTTGTAACTATACCCTTTGCGAAATACGGCACGCAGGGCTTGAGTGGCTATAGCGGTAAGAGTCATAGTGTCGGAAGTGGCTTCCGGCAATTGGCGGTGGGCGGAATTGAAATATTGCTCCATATCTTGGCGGAAGGCGTTGGTGTGTATAAACACCGATATTGACACTGCCGCAGAACTCTGCTCGCGAAGTTTTCGCGAGATAATCGAGGCGAACAATGCAATTGCTTGACGCAGTTGGTCGAAGGTGGTGAGCATGGTGCCAAAAGAACGCGAGCAGCACAATTGGCGCTTGGCCGGTTCGCTTTGCTCCAATTCAATACACGCTTGGCCATTGAGTTCGCACCAAGTGCGTTGGCCGCAGATGTTCAACATCCGTTCTACGTTTTCGCGCTTCATATCGGCGAATTGCAAAGCGGTGTCAACACCAATATTATAGAATTTGGGATAGAGCCGACGGCCAATGCCCCACACATCAGACACTTCGGTGAGTGACAGTGCTTTACGGCGTGCCTCATCGCTATTAATGACACAAGCACCATGATAGCCGGCATATTTTTTGGCAAATTTCGATGCAATTTTAGCGAGTGTCATGGTGGGGGCAATACCCACGGAGGTAGGTATGCCGGTACAACGTCGAACCTTGCGCACTATGTCGCGTCCAACTGATTGAAGTTGGTCGTCGGGCCAACCGTGAATGTGCATAAATGCCTCATCAATGCTGTAGACTTCGATGTCGGGGATTATTGATGACACAATGGCCATCACACGCGATGACATATCACCGTAAAGGCGGTGATTGCCCGAGAGGATGGCCACGTTATTGCGGTCACAGATGTCTTTGACTTGAAAATACGGATTTCCACGCTTGAGGCCCAAAGCTTTGGCTTCGTTGGACAGCGCCACGATGCAACCGTCGTTGTTGGACAACACCGCAACCGGTCGATTGCGAAGCGACGGATTGAACACGCGCTCGCACGAC
Organism: Bacteroidales bacterium; assembly: GCA_004552725.1. Classification (GTDB taxonomy): domain Bacteria; phylum Bacteroidota; class Bacteroidia; order Bacteroidales; family Muribaculaceae; genus CAG-873. The sequence goes on from SFNM01000027.1 coordinate 13,286, forward strand.
ACGAAGAAATTATTGCAGTCGATGAGCCCGAACATAAGCACCAATTTTATTGTTCAGGATTGCGTAGGCGATGTTGGCGCCGATGTTGTTTGATTGTGTAAGTTACTACGCCCCACACCTCAAATTGGCGGTCGGGAGTGACCAAAATAGGGTCGTAGGCTTCGTTAGAGGGGATGAGCCACACTTTGTCTTGGGAGAGGCTGATACGCTTGAGAGTAAAGTCGCCGTCGATACAGCATACAGCCAAATCGCCATCAGCAGGCTCCAGGGAGCGGTCAATCACTAAAATATCGCCCGGTTCGATGCCGTCGTCAATCATAGAGTCGCCATCAACCCGTCCGTAGAAGGTGGAAGCGGGATGGCGCACGATTTCGTGGTTCAGGTCAATGCTTTCGCTAAGATAGTCTTGAGCCGGCGAAGGAAATCCGGCTTGAATACCTTGGTCGGCAAAAGGCAAAGGAGTGTGCGACGATGTGTCGGCCTTAAATATGTGTAGCGATACTTCGGTTTTGGACATCACTCAATCAAATAATTCAGTCTCAACGGCAAAACGAGGGCGGTGCTTTACCTCCACATAGATTTTGCCAATGTATTCACCTAAAATGCCAAGTCCCATCAATATCAAACTCCCCAAAAACCATACCGATAAAATCAGAGAGGTCCAGCCGCTCACGGCGGTATGTGAAATATAAGCGAACAAAGCCCAAATCGCCACTGCTACGTCAATGACCATCAGCACAAGGCCAATCATAAAGATATATCGCATAGGTTTGGCGGTAAATGATGTGATACCATCGATTGAGAGGGCAATTTGCTTGGAAAGCGGATATTTAGTTTCGCCGGCGGTTCGAGCCGAGCGTGGATATTCCACAATAGCGGTTTTGAGTCCGATTTGAGGGATGATGCCGCGCAGATATAAGTTGCTTTCGCCGTACTCGTCGAGGAGGTGCAGTGCACGGTTGGACATCAATCGGAAGTCAGCGTGATTATATACTGTTTTGATGCCCATAGCGTTCTGCAATTTATAGAACGATTGGGCAGCGGTGCGTTTGAACCACGAGTCGGTGTGGCGCGAGGAGCGCACGCCGAATACCACTTCACATCCCCCATTGTACTGTTCAATCATCTGCGCCATCACACCGGGATCGTCTTGTAGGTCCGCATCGATTGTGATGCAGATGTCGCAACGATCCATCGCCGTATGTAATCCTGCGAGCAAGGCGCATTGTTGGCCACGGTTGTGTGCCAACTTTACGCCTTTCACGCGGATATCTTGGCGATGGTATTCAGAAATGATAGGCCATGTACGGTCGCGGCTGCCATCATCGACACACAGCAAATAGGAGTTGGCGGCGATAAGATCTTGAGCCGTCCACTTCTCGAGCAAAGACAACAGTGTGGCGAACGTTTGTGGTAGTACCTCTTGCTCGTTGTAGCAAGGCATTACAATGGCTAAACGTGGGGCATCCATGGCTTCACATTAATATATTAGTAAGCGCGAGCGATGATTACACGGCGTTTGGATGGTTTGCCGGTGACCATGCAGAAGCCTTCTTCCTCTTCACCGTCCAATGGGATGCACCGGATAGTTGCTTTGGTTTCTTCCTTGATACGTTCTTCGGTTTCGGGGGTGCCGTCCCAGTGACACAGGAAGAAGCCGCCGTCTTCGATACGTTGTTTGAATTCTTCGTAGGAGTCGACTTTATAAGTGCGTGCTTGGCGCATCTTGAGGGCTTTTTGGTAGATATTTTGTTGGATATCTTCCAGCAGGGCAGCCACTTGGTCGGCGATGCCTTCGAATTGAGCCACGCTCTTTTCGAGGGTGTCGCGACGCATCACTTCCACAGTGCCGTTCTCCAAGTCGCGGGCGCCGATAGCCAAGCGCACGGGCACGCCTTTCACTTCGTAGTCGGCGAATTTGAAGCCGGGGCGGCGCTTGTCGTCGTCATCGTATTTCACGCTGATACCCAATTCGGCGAAGCGAGCCAAAACGGGTTGCAGTGCTTCGGTGATTTTGGCCAATTGCTCATCGTTTTTGAAGATGGGCACGATTACCACTTGGATGGGAGCCAAGTGCGGGGGCAGCACTAAGCCATTGTCATCGGAGTGAGTCATAATCAGCGCGCCCATCAAACGGGTTGAAACGCCCCAAGAGTTTGCCCACACATATTCGGGTTGATTTTCTTTGTTAACGAAAGTCACATCGAAGGCCTTGGCGAAGTTTTGACCAAGATTGTGAGAAGTGCCAGATTGGAGCGCCTTGCCGTCTTGCATCATTGCTTCGATGGTGTAGGTGTTGAGAGCGCCGGCGAAGCGTTCGTTGGCTGTCTTAACGCCAATAATCACGGGCACGCCCATATACTTTTCAGCAAATTCGGCGTAGAGGTTGATCATTTGCACTGTGCGTGCTTGCGATTCCTCGGCGGTGGCATGGGCGCAGTGGCCTTCTTGCCAGAGAAACTCGCTGGTGCGCAAGAACATACGAGTACGCATTTCCCATCGCATTACATTGCACCATTGGTTGCAAATCACGGGGAGATCGCGATAAGAGTGTATCCAGTTTTTGTAAGTACCCCAAATGATTGTTTCGGAAGTGGGTCGCACTATCAATTCTTCTTCCAAACGAGCTTCAGGATCTACGATTACGCCCTTGCCGTTAGGGTCGTTTTTGAGGCGATAGTGAGTGACTACAGCACATTCTTTCGCAAAGCCTTCTACGTGCTCTGCTTCGCGGCAAAGGAACGATTTTGGGATGAGCAAGGGGAAGTAAGCATTCTTCACACCTGTTTTTTTGAACATACCGTCGAGGGTTTGTTGCATTTTTTCCCAGATAGCATATCCGTAAGGTTTGATAACCATACATCCACGCACAGCCGATTGCTCGGCCAAATCGGCTTTTACTACCAATTCATTGTACCATTGCGAGTAGTTTTCTGCTCGTTTGGTGAGTCCTTTCAGTTCAATTGCCATTTTTTATATATGAATAATTTATTTCGTGTAATAATTTGCAAATTTAGTCAAAAAAATTGGATAAACCAAATATCAACGACGACGCACACCGGCGGCTTGCAGTAGGCCCCAATCGGGCACCACATAGATTTCGACGCGTCGATTGGCGTAGCGATGGAGCATTGAGTCGTTAGGCTTTAGAGGATTGTCTTTGCCCATACCGTATGGAATAACGTTTGTTTCGGCCTCGCCCATAAGTGTCCAGAAATAGTCATCAATGGCATTAGCACGCGCCGAAGTGATAGAATCGGCATACATATCATCACCGGTATTATCGCCATAGACAGCCACAATCACTTTGTATTTCGACGACTCGCGCAAGATACCACTGAAGTGGCGCAATAATTCGTCGGCGGCCGGTTTAAGATCGATTGCCCCGGGGGCGAACAATTGTCCACAAGGGATGGTAACTTGTACGACTTCACCATCGCGTATTGCTTGTGTGGGCAATTCCGCTTTAACTAATTGTCGACGGATTTGATCCATCGCCGTGGTGACATATTGGCGTGCTTTGCCTGGCACTGCGGGTTGATCAATGTTTTCACTGAATGTTAAGTCCAAAACATCGACATCTGCTGGCTCCGCATTAGTAGCTGCTGTGGTAAGCAAGCCATAGCCAAGCGTCATTGCGATAATGAGTATAGAGATAAATCGCTGCATCGTTATTCGTCGAGAGATTCTTCGTATTCCAAATATGCTTCGAGCAATGGGCGTGCATCCTCCACGCTGAGTTGGGCTCTTTTATCTTTGCGCAACATTCGACTGATGTATTCCATAAGGTCTTCTACATCAAGTTCATCGTCGTCATCGCTAAGATCGAGTTCCAACAGTCCATTCGATTCGTAATAATCGTAAACGATGTCGATAAGATTGAGCAACTCGTCATCATCGTATTTGGTAGATAAATCTTCGCCTACATGTCGGCGCATATATTTTATTGCTTCAGATTCGTCAAATTCCATTTCAATTCAAATCAATTAGCCCATCGGGCAGGTTCATTTTCAGTATTTTATTGTCAGCATCCACATCATTTATTAAATCGGCAGATAAAGGGAGCAACACGGTTGAGCCGGAGGCGGTATTGACGTGCATCAACACGTTGGCTGTGGAGTCATCAACCAACGACACTTGTCCCACTTCGGTATCTCCGTCATATATTGTAAAGCCTATGATATCATCGTAGTACAGCCGTTCATCATCATCATCGTCATCAGCGATGGGCAATTGCTCGGTGATGGCAAATAATTCTTTGTTGGCAAAAGAGGCGGCAGCCGACTCGCTGTCGACACCGTCGAATTTTATCAACACCCTTTCACTCCCTCGGCTACGCCATTCTTCAATAAAAAACGGCACAAATATACCATCGATATCCAATACCACACACTGCAATTCATCCAAGTCGATGTCGGCGTCGATAGAGGCCGACAACTCTCCTTTGATGCCGTGAGGCTTGAAGATAGAGCCGATTGACGAGATTTGCTGACGAAGTATCATTTTTTGCGTTTTTTCTTACCGGGTACCGGAGCGATCTTGAAGTCGTGAAGCGGATTGGTAGTGTAGTCGATATTAATCGCGCCGTCAGTCATTTCATACAAATCCTTAAAAATGCGATAGTCGTCAACGCCCTCGGGATTGAGCGCTAACTGCAACTTTTTCATGTGGTTGGCCACCATCATTATGAGTTCATAGCGATCTTCACCTTCAGGCATCTCAGCGGCTTTGGCCACCATTGCTTCGACCAAGTGGCCGTAGTGTCGACGGCGAATATTGCAAGCGCCTTCCGACACTGCTTGCGGTTTCTCGTCGAACGAGTCGGGCTTCACCAATTCAAAGGGGATATCAACATCCAAGCGATAATCGCTTATGATAGCCAAATGGTCCCACAATTTGCGTCGGTAAGTCTGTTGTTCAATCTGAGCGGGGAACAGGATTTGCATAGCATCAACAATAGATCGAGCGCAACGAGTGCGCTCGTCGCGATCTTCGATGGTCAAGCAAAATTCCACCATATTTTGGATGTTCCGCCCATATTCGGGCAAAACTAATTCTTTCAATTGATTTTTATATGTGAGCATAGTTCTGCAAATAATTTGCAAAGTTACTAATTTCGCGCCACACGGCCAAATTTCACTCCTTAATTATATTAAAAATTTCATTGTGCAAAAGGTTGCAGAGTCGAATTACACATGTAACATATTGATTTTTAGCAGAAATTTGGTGTTTGACGTGAAAATACTTGCATAATCAAAGAATTTTTACTAACTTTGCGGTCGCTTTCAAAGCATCCCGTGTGATGGGAAATTAGGAAGCATTCTTAATTTTGAGTAACACAACAAATTTTTAATCAATGAAAACATTTACACTCGCTGCGCAGCCCCGCACCGAACTCGGTAAAAAGGCTACCAAAGCCTTGCGCGAACAAGGCCTTATCCCCGTTGTGCTCAACGGTGGTGAATTAGTACAACTTCCCTATGCCGGCGCCCTCAAACCCGGCCAAAAAGTAGTTGAAATCTCCAACGGTCGCGGTTTGATTACTACCGACTTGGTAGTAACAATGGACGCTGTGCGCAAACTCGTTTATACTCCCGATATCTTCGCTATCGAACTCGAATTCAACGGCGAAAAGCACATGGCTGTGCTCAAAGACCTCCAATTCCACCCCGTTAAGGACTCCATCCTCCATATCGATCTGTTGGAAGTAACCGAGGCTAAACCCGTTGTAGTTGAAGTGCCCGTGAAACTCGAAGGCCACGCTGAAGGTGTGAAAGCCGGTGGTAAACTCACTCTGTCGATGAAAAAACTCCGCGTGAAAGCCATCTACACCAACATCCCCGAACGTTTGGTAATCAACGTTGACAACCTTGGTTTGGGTAAAGCCTTCCAAGTAGGCGACCTCCACTTCGACAACCTCGAACTTATGAACGCCAAGAATGCCGTGGTTTGCTCCGTAGCACTTACTCGCGCTGCTCGCGGTGCTGCCGCTGCTGCCGCTGCCGGCAAGTAAACTACAGCAACTGAATGAAATACCTGATCGTTGGCCTTGGCAACATTGGTAGTGAATACGCTGCCACAAGGCACAACATTGGCTTTAGAATATTGGACGCCTACGCTGAGGCGTCCAATATTTCTTTCTCCACGGAGCGTTACGGCGATGTAGCACATTGTCGACTAAAGAATAAACAGTTGGTACTGCTTAAACCTTCAACCTATATGAACCTAAGCGGTAACGCCGTGCGATATTGGCAGCAAAAGGAAAACATCGCGCTGGAAAATATTTTGATATTAGTAGATGATATTGCTCTGCCATTTGGCGCTATTCGCATCAAAACCTCCGGAAGTGATGCCGGTCATAACGGACTGAAAAATATCGCTCAAATGCTTGGCACACAAGCATATTCGCGCTTACGCTTCGGCGTAGGGAATGACTTTGCACGCGGATGTCAAATTGATTATGTATTGGGCAATTTCACTTCCGACCAAGAGAAAGAATTGCCCGAAAGGCTCAAAGTAGCTGTTGATGCCATGTGCGAATTTGTATTAGCCGGTGCACAGAGCGCCATGTGTAAATTCAACAACAAGTAGACCATTATGGCACAGGAAGTTAGAATTGACAAATGGTTATGGGCCATGCGTATTTACAAAACGCGCACACTCGCTACAGAAGCATGCCGCAAAGGGCGTGTGACTGTAAACAACGACTCCAACCCGGTGAAAGCCGCTCGCACTGTGAAGCCCGGCGACACCGTGCATGTGCGCAAGCCGCCGGTCACTTATTCATTCCTGATTAAAGCCGTGTGCGAAAATCGACTGGGGGCGAAGTTGGTGCCCGAATACCTTGAAAATATCACTCCCCAAGACCAATACGACTTGCTCGAAGTGGTGAAAATCTCCGGTTTTGTTGATCGACGCAAGGGGCTTGGCCGACCAACCAAACGCGAAGGCCGCGAACTGCAACGCTTCACCGATTCCTACGCCTCCGACGACGGCTGGGATTTTGACTTTGATGATTTAGACTAAACAGCACTTTATTAATATGTATTTCGACGAACTCGACCTATCCGACGACATCCTCGATGCTCTCGATGCAATGCATTTCGAAACTTGCACACCCATTCAAGAGCAAGCAATTCCGATTGTGCTCGAAGGTCATGATTTATTGGGCGTGGCACAAACCGGCACCGGCAAGACGGCCGCCTACCTACTGCCCACTATCGACCTGCTGTCGCACTCACAATCTGCAGGAAAGGTGCGATGCGTGGTAATGGTGCCCACCCACGAACTGGCTCAACAAATCGACCGTCAGTTGCAAGGGTTCTCTTACTATCTGTCGATTTCATCGATTGCTATTCATGGCGGCAACGATGGCAAAGAGTTTGCACGCCAACAACAAGCCATCAAATCGGGAGCAGACATATTGATTGCCACACCCGGCCGACTGCTCGCCCACATGAAAATGGGCTATGTTGACCTTAGCGGCGTGGAGCATTTTATACTCGATGAGGCCGACCGTATGCTTGATATGGGCTTCTACGACGACATCGCCCAAATAGCATCTAAACTTCCTAAAGAGCGCCAAACTCTGATGTTCTCGGCTACTATGCCAACGAAAATTCAGAAATTGGCCAATACTATTCTTCAGAATCCTGTGGAAGTGAAGTTGGCCGTATCTCGTCCTACCGAGAAAATCGACCAAAGTGCCATAGTGTGCTATGAAAACCAAAAGACTCCCCTACTCCGTCGCTTGTTCAAAACCACATACTGCGAACGCGTGATAGTATTTGTGGCATCCAAACTCAAAGTAAAAGAACTCACACGCGATTTGAAGCGAACCGGATGGTCGGTGGCCGAAATGCATTCGGATTTGGAACAAGCACAACGCGAAACAGTGATGAACGACTTCCGCTCCGGACGCATCGACATACTTATTACCACCGACATTGTGGCTCGTGGCATAGACATTGACGACATTACAATGGTGGTTAACTACGATGTGCCCCACGAAGCCGAAGATTATGTGCATCGCATCGGTCGCACCGCTCGCGCCGGAGCCGGAGGTAAAGCCGTAACAATGGTGAGCGAGCGCGACATTCGCCGCTTCCGCTATATCGAGCAATTCCTCGGCTATGAAGTGCGCAAAGAAGAAGTACCTGCCGACTATGGCAAAACTCCAAGTTACGATTGTAAAACGAGCCACGGCAAAAAGTCAGATGCGCCACGCGACAAAAAATCGCAACGACCAGCCAGCAAACGCCGCTTCTACCGTCGCAAAAAGGGCAACTCCGCTACCGAATAGCCATCGCAATCATATAACATCGCCCTGATAATCATTAGATTACCGGGGCGACGTTAATAATAGGTGTTCCAAAAGATTATCGAGCAGCGAGGACTTCGACTTCAACGAGAACCTGCTTGGGAAGTTCGCGCACGGCTACAGCAGAGCGAGCGGGGAAGGGAGCAGTGAATGTTTCTGCATAGACAGCGTTCATGGCTGCAAAGTCGTTCATATCGGCAAGGAAGACGGTGGTTTTTACCACGTTGTCCACGGTGAGGCCTGCTTCAGCCAAGATTGCCTTAACGTTGGCAAGGGCCTGGCGGGTCTGTGCTTCGATGCCTTCGGGTATTGTGCCGGTGGCAGGGTTGATTGGAATTTGACCGGAAGCGAATACGAAAGCGCCGGTGTCGATTGCTTGGCTGTAGGGGCCGATTGCGCCGGGAGCAGCGGTGGTGGCAATAACTTTTTTCATGGGTTGGTAATGTTAGTTTGGATTTGAAGTTGTGTTATGAGTTGAGTGTTGGCAACCGTTGCAATACTATCGTCGATAGCATCACAACATTGCACCACACCTTTGAAATTTTCATCGAAGTCAGGAATAAAATCAGCCGCACCTATGGCATTGAGCCGTTTTAGAGTCTCAGCCACAGTGAGGCCGGCCGGATTTAGAGCCGGCTGAAAAGTGCGCTCTTGGCGCGGGTTTTGCGTATCGACCAAAATAATGATGCCGGCGGCCACAAGTCGGTCGCACGCAATTGTTGCAAGTCGATGCGGGATGCCATATTGGTCGACGAGGATACGTTGTTCTGTAGGTCCTTTGTTGCTACTGAATTGCTGATAAATAACAGCAGTGATAGCCAATGACAAGCGATTACGATAAGAGGTGGACATGTGTCGTATTGCATCCGAGAAGTTGAACATAAAAATGTTCTGCGATGAATAGCATACTACGGCACCGGCCAATGTGATTGTGTAAGTAAATTGGAGCCAAATAAGCAACAATGGCAGGAATGCCACTGACCCGTATATGGCATTGTAGCGCGACACATACATTTGACCGCTAACGAAGAGCCATTGAAGCACCAAAAAGGCGGAGCCGGCAAACACACCGGCGGCCAAAGCATTGGCAAACTTCACTTTAGTATTAGGGATGAGGAAATAGACCAAGCCAAAAAACAGCCAAGTCATAGCCCACGATGACACTTCTATCACTATTGAAATGATGGGTGAAAGAAAAGCATATCCCATAAGCGAGCGTAATGAGTCGCTAACATATAGAGAAAGTCCTCCGGCAACCATCAATACTATTGGCAACAAAAGCATCAAGGCAGTGTATTCGCTTAATTTTCGGCCAAGGCTTCTACCCCGCTTCACTCCCCAAATGCGATTGAACGCAGTTTCCACACCATTCATCAAGGAGAATAGTGTCCAAAGCAACACTACAATACCCACACCGACGAAGATGCCTTCGGATGATTGGCTGAGGTATTTGTCGACATATTCCAATGAGTAATCAATAGCAGTTTGCTGAGCCGGAAGCAGGCGATACAATTCGGTCCTCAACACATTCTGCAAGCCGAAGCCGCGGCCAATAGCAAAGAAAAGCGCCAAAGCGGGAACCAATGCCAAGAGTGTACGGAAAGCCATAGCCATGGCTTGCGACTGCACATCGCGCGAAAGGAAGGACTGAACCGACAAATTGAGCGTCTTTACTAAATTCACCCACCAATGTCGGCGCGTATCGTGCCACACTCCTTTGGAGCAGTATTCCACTTGCTTCTTGCCTTGGAGGAGCAGATCTTGATAAAAGTCCTTCAGTTTCATTGTTATTTAATGATTTGGCAACGAACTTACCATCGACTTTCACATCTTCCACGCCACGATATTGCAAGGTAAGCGTTTCTTTGCGTTTACCCGAGAATATTGTCATCGAGTGCTTATGGCCTGAACGCCACGATGGGAATGGCAGCATACGCATATAGTAGAAAGAAGAGAGCATATCCACGGTAGTGCCGGTAGCATGGAGCGTTTGAGTTTGATTTACAGTCTGCTCGCCATCCTTGAACACTTGTCGCAGACATTGTCCGGTGACAGTATTTCCTGAATAGGAGAATTGCACCACATCATTTTTATGATCAGAGCCTTCGTGAGCAGCTTTGTGATATCGTAAAGTACGAAAGCCCTCCTTTAATATAGTGCTTCGGAGAGTGTCGCGCACACAGAAGAAATTGTCGGCCCAAGGGTCGGAGGCTGCTATCAACGATGCTTGATAGCGGTCGCCATCGAGATGAATTGTAAGAGTGGCGGTACCGGCTTGCTTTTGAATGAGGCCCCATTTATACATCACCCGATAGCGCACTGTTTCGTTGACGTAGGGCGAAGCGGCTGAAGCAGCCATACCAATCAATAGGCAGAGAATAAGGAGAGAACGTTTCATAAGCATGGAATTTTAATACATAGTTTACGATGATTGCCAATTCCGATATTAGGCGCATGGGCATCTTCCGGGAAGAAGATTGCAATCTGACCGGGATGCACATGTAATAGACTGTGTGCGGAGTCGCTGTAGAAAGCCACATCGGCATCATCGCTATAAGGTTGGGCAAGATATGAGAGGGAACCGACAGGTGCCCATCCGATAGTTTCAATGCCTTTGAGCGGAACGTGTATATCAATAAAACGACGATGAGCCTCAAGGCGTACTCGCTCGCGCGGCATTAAGGCGGGCGTTTCCGCTTTGACTACAACGCCATTATCGCCCACAGGATATGAGCCATTGGCCAAACTTGATGAAGTATTGGCTAATAACCATTCTAAGGCTTCATTCAATAATGGAGAAATGTTGCGATATGTATTCGCGTCGGAAATATTGCAAAGTATCATTGTGGATCGATGAGATTATCAGTTGGGAAATCCAGTGGAAGAGCACCGCGCTCGCTTTGCTCGATATGCTTGTTGCGCCAGCACTTACGGCATACGGCCACATACCTGTCGTTGCCACCAATCTCTACTTGCTGACCTTCGTCCACGAAGTCGCCATTCGCATCAATACGCGCGTTGACAATTGTTTTGCGTCCGCAATTACATGTAGATTTAATTTCGTCGATTGTATCGGCAATTTCAAAGAGCCTGCGAGAGCCCTCAAACAAATGCGTTTGGAAGTCGGTTCTTAATCCGTAGCATACCACATTCGAGCCGAAGTCATCTACTACGCGCGAGAGTTGGTCGACTTGTCGGGCCGACAAGAACTGTGCCTCGTCGATGAGGTACCAATCTACTACACGATGCTCGGTGCGATATAAATCGGCAGCCATTTGATATAAATCGGTAGTATCGTATATCCAACGACATTCGCGCTCAATACCGATACGCGAATGTATTACATTGCGAGCCTCGCGAGTATCAATCACCGGCTTGAGGCACATATAGTCGAGGTGGCGCTCTTCGAAATTGTAAGCAGTAGTGAGCAACAAAGCCGTTTTAGCCGAGCCCATAGTGCCATAGCGGAAGTATAGTTTACCTTTCTTTTGCATTTGGTTGGGGTTGGGTTGATTTTCCACCCCAAAGTTAGCGATAAATTCTAATAAAAGCACAATTTTGCGGATGAAAATTATCAACACTTCCAATTTTCGCCAATACTCTCGCCATTTTCACCACCACAGAGCCATCGCCGCCCGCCTTGCGCGGTTCGAGCAAGAGCTCGAGGCGGTTTGCTTTATCGGTCGCTTTTTTTGAAAGTATGAAAAAAGTTGGGGAAATGTTTGGTGGAGCGAAGAAAAAATCGTAACTTTGCAGTCGCAAACAATGCAAGACCAACAAACTAAACAAAAACTAATTAATGGCAACAAAAATCAGATTACAACGTCATGGTCGCAAGAACTATGCGTTTTATCCTATTGTTATCGCCGATAGCAGGGCACCACGAGATGGTAAGTTTATTGAAAGGATAGGTTCTTATAATCCGAACACTAATCCTGCTACAATCACTCTTAATTTCGAGCGGGCCTTGTATTGGGTTAACTGC
>SFNM01000109.1 GCA_004552725.1 Bacteroidales bacterium
CTTGCAACCACTCGAAAAAATGCTAAAATTGCAATCGACTTCAGCATGCGAGGTGACTCGCTATGTGAGAACGAGATTAGCCAAATCGCCCGCTTACCGGTATCCGCACCGTGAGCGGTTTTTATTAATCATTTAAATGATTGGCTATGAACTATTTATTCACATCAGAATCAGTATCGGAAGGGCACCCCGACAAGGTGGCCGACCGCATCAGCGATGCCATCCTCGATGAGTTTTTGGCACGCGACCCCCAATCGCACGTGGCGTGCGAAACAATGGTGACCACCGGGCAAATCATCGTGGCCGGCGAAGTAGGCTCCGAAGCCTACGTCGACATCGCCGGAACGGCTCGCCGTGCAGCCTGCGAAGCAGGCTATGATCGTCCGGGCATCGGCTTCGACGGCAACTCCTGCGGAGTGCTCTTGGCTGTGCACAATCAGAGTGCCGACATCGCGCGCGGAGTGCGTCGCGAAGAGCCGTCGGACCAAGGCGCCGGCGACCAAGGTATGATGTTTGGCTATGCCACCGACGAAACCGACCGCCGCATCCCGCTGACGTTGGCCTTGAGCCATGAGTTGGTGAAAGAATTGGCCAACATACGCCGCGAAGGCCTCCAAATGCGCTATCTCCGTCCCGACTCCAAGAGCCAGGTGACTGTGGAATATACTCCCGAAGGCGAGGCCGTGCGCGTTGACACCATCGTGGTATCGACCCAGCACGATGAGTTCATCACCCCCACCGAGAGCGGCCTTAGCCAAGAAGAGTGCGACAAGGCCATGCAACAACAAATCGAGAAAGATATCAAAGAGATATTGTTGCCGCGAGTGATGGGCAAATTGTCCGAGGCCAACCGCGCCTTGTTCGATGATAGCCTCCGCCTGCTGGTTAATCCCACCGGCAAGTTTGTGGTGGGCGGACCCGATGGCGACACCGGCTTGACCGGCCGCAAAATCATCGTCGACACCTACGGCGGCCGCGGTGCCCATGGCGGTGGAGCCTTCTCCGGCAAAGACCCCAGCAAGGTTGACCGCTCTGCGGCCTACGCTGCTCGCCATATCGCGCTGAACTTGGTGGCAGCCGGGGTGTGCCGTCGCGCATTGGTTCAAGTGGCCTACGCCATCGGTGTGTCCAAGCCCGTGAGCCTGTATGTCGACACCTATAACACCGCCAAGGTGAACCTCACCGACGGCGAGATTTCGCGCCGCGTGGCTCGCATTTTCGATATGACGCCCGCCGGCATCGAGCGCCGACTCAAATTGCGTGCGCCCATCTACACCGAAACCTCCGCCTACGGCCATGTGGGCCGCAATCCGCGTATGGAGACCAAGACCTTCCGTAGCGACGACGGCACCACCTTCAGCCAAACGGTGGAACTCTTCACCTGGGAGAAGCCCGATATGGTGGAGGCTGTAAAAGCCGAATTTGGTATTTAATATCATACTTTATCAAGAAATTATGCGAGCGCCGGTGCGAGTCATCGGCGCTCGCTGTGATTATAAATAACGAGGAGGGCGATTGAGATATTCCACCGGGTCGATGAGCACAGCCGGGCGCACCGAAGCCGCAGCGTGCAAGGCGATGGCGCGAGTCATCAGGATATCGTCGTGGCATCCCGTTTTGGCGGCGTAAGAGCCATCGAGGGCGAGTTCGTAGGTGAGCAATTCATCGCAAGCGGCCGAGTCGCGCTCGATGTAAGCGCCCGTTCTGACGGCGGCAATCAATCCGGTGATAATCATCTCCTTCGATTGGCGGTTGGTGTGGAAGCCCACGCGCTGAGTTTCGCAATTGTTCACCGAGTCAAAGGCGCGGCGTCGATAGATGTTGGGGTATGACTCCGCGAGGCGGTTCAAGATGAAAAGACCGGCACCGGAGCCGCTTTCGAGCGTGTTGCTTTCCACCACCAAGAGCGCTTGATTGTAGAAGGCGGCAAACTCAAGGGCGATGTTGCCGAGGATGTCGTGGTCGATATGACCGCGCCACTGGGCCACAATCTCCGGCTTGGGGCTGTCGGTGCGGAGCACGGCCACCACCGAGAAGTCGGCACCGCTCCATCGGCCGCCGACGTCGACAGCCACCACGTAAGAACCACCGACGGCGGGGAGTTGCCACAGCGAGCCGTTGGCTGCATCGTCGTCGAACCATTTGCCGTGGTGGAGCATGCCGCGGCGCGGTTGGCAGCAACCGGAGCGCAAGGCGTCGACGGCTTTGCGGTCGAACACCGCCGAGGCTGTGGCGGCGAAGGCTTCCGAGTCGGTGGAAGGAAATTCTGCCATCATTTTGTCGTCGGAAGGGTATTCGCGCCGTTTGCAACGATACCAATAAATTTGGTCGAGAGCGCAGTGACAGTCGTCCCAAAGCCATTGCTCGTAGGGCGAGAGCGATGCAGCCAAGGCGGCGGGGTCGGGCGGCTCCAGCCGGTAGATTTCGATTTCGAACCATGGCACGAACACCGCCTCCTTGTCGCCCAATCCCTTGCTGCAACGCAGCCATTCAGAGTGGAAGTAATTTCCCGGGCCGTTGGCGGTTGACTCCATGACGATGAGCGACAGCGGCACGAGGGCCACCGAGCCGCAGATAGCGCGGATGGTGTCTTGCGGGGTGTGACCCGGCGTTTCGCGCCAGAAAGCCGTTTCCGACAAGTGAGCCATGGCGAAGTCGGCGCCACGCACGGCGTCTTGGTTCTCGATTGATGAAACGGTGACGCGGCAGCCACGGCCGGCGATTTCGCGCACATTCGTGGAGCGTTCAAACGGGCGAAAACGAGGGGGCTCGTCGCCTTCCCACAAATCCGGCGGATAGTTTTCGATGAGTTTGGAGTACATACCGCGAATACCGCTCGAAGTGTCTTTGACTTGAGCGCAGATGAGCGAGTGCCAGTTGCGACAAAGACAGGATTGAATCCACGCCATATAGGTTTGTATGAGGGTGGAGCCGCCCCATTGGCGGGCCTTCAGCAGCATCAACCGCAAAGGCCGGCCGGCAAGGCGTTGGCGTTCGAGCACCTCCACCACTCGGCGCTGGGGCGCGTTGAGCGCGAAGCGCACCAAACGGCCTGTGGTCTTATCCTTGATGGTGGCGCACACGGCGCACCAATACTCGAAATCGTGGCGGCAGCGAAGACGTTGCCAAGCCGCGGCATTGGCCGTGACCAGTCCGTATTCCGGGTCGTCGAGCATCGTCTTGGGCACAAACGCAATAGGCAAGTCGCTCAGCGGCGTGTGCACCTGTATGCGCCGCGGGTCAGCGGGGTTGCCGCGTTGCGGGTCGTAGGGTTTGGGGCGAGCCGCGCGGCGGCGTGCGTCTTCGAGCAGTATTTTTTCAACGGAGAGAGTCATGGCTGTATATTGAATGAAGAAAAGACGAAATCGTGAGATACGGCACCGGCGATGCGCAGCACATATCGGTGGGCATAGGAATTGAAGAACCGCGCGTGGATGTCGGCTCCGATACGACCTTGAAAGCGGCGTTGCCACAGCGGATACGGCGCCGGCGCTGAGAGCACCGCTTTGCTGATGTCGGCGGTGAGGTCCACGGCGCGAGCGGAGGTGCCGATGTGCACAGAGGCCATGCGATGCGGCTTATCATCGACCGACACCGATGCCTGCCACTCGATTTCAGTGTCGGCAATAGGCTCGTAACGGCCAAATCGATATGCGTCGGAAGCAGAGCATAGCCAATCACCCACGGGTAGATGGATGGTGCGTTCGCCGGCGGCATCGAGAGCCACAGTATAGCGCAATTTGTCGAAATCGGTGCAGATTACGGTGATGATATTGCCTTGCGAGGGGATGCACCACAGTTCGCCGCGAGCGGAGTCGAACACCAGGCCGGCAGCATCGACATCGTTGGCAAACGAGCGCACCTTGTTGCCCGAGATGGTCACAATCGATGAAGAGGTGGTGGCTGCCACCAACTCGCCATTGATCGACGAAATGGCCGCGGGCGAGGGCACTACGCGCTTGTCGAGCAGCGACACCGCCAGGCGAGCGCGAGCGGCATTGAGGCATACCGAGTAGATGCCACCGCGAGCCATCAGCAAGAAGCGTCCACGGCCAAATTCCCAAGCATTTTGGCCGAAAAGCGCGGGTGTGAGCGCGTGGAAGTGTTCTTCCGGCACCGAGGCAGCGGCCAAGACTGCCGACGGGGCGTTGATAGGCGTCACAATCAGGTAGTCGGAGAGCGCCACCGTGTGGCGAGAGTCGGGCGGAATGACAAATTCCGAGGCGGCGTCGAGGGTGAAAGGTTGCATGTGCGGCGCGATGTACACGGCGCGATTTCCCGCGATGTCGGGAGTGAGGTCGAAGGCCTTTTGGTAGCAATTGTCGCCCACTTTCATATTAAATGAAATGCTGACAGCCTGCGGCGAAGGATATGAAATCAGCGGGTTGAATGTGAGTGGTGCGTTGGTGTTGCCCTCGGAGTAGTGCACCGCTTGCGAGCCGTCGGCGAATGTCACGGTGGCTGCGGCTTGCCATGGCTTGTTGTCGACAGCGAGGGCAAACGCTTCCACCGGGTGCCCGGCGTATGGTATCACCGATAGGTCGCCGCACAATGCCAAGTCGGAGGAGGTGGCGAAGAGTCGGTTGGCGATGGTGTGAGGAGGCTTGAGCCACGACAGGGCACGGTCGGTGACGGGAATATGCTTCTTCAGCGCTCGGGCTATGGCTGCATTGTCGGCGGCCACGTCGGAGACCGCCGCCGGAGGCAAAGCCACGGCTTTACCGGCCCAGTTGGCCGGGTTGGGAAGCGAAAGAATGGTGGTTGACATCGACTCGGAGCGGGCCGCCACGTCGGAAAGGATGCGACAATAATCGTCGGTGGCACCGACCCAAGCCGCGGCCGTCGGCTTGTGTGGCGCGATGGTAGCGAAGTACTCGGCATCGGTTCGTCGTCGGAGGCCAACGGTGCACAGGCGCGACACATCGGCCATGTGGAGGGTGGGGGATGCGACCACCTCGAGCGAAGCCGCCTCGGCCCACTCGGAGGAGGCTTCCGTGGGTATATGAAGGATGGCCTTCCATGCCGGTGCTTGGATGGTGGTTTCGGCGGTGGTTTGCGAGTCGCTGCTACGCAATTCCACAGTGCCATTGAACTGTTTTCCTTCGGGGTGTATCATCAGAATGGGCGCCGAGCGCGAGATTTCGTGGCCGGCGGCATCACGTAGCACGGTTTGGATGATGGCCGGTTGCCACCACAGGCCTTTGACGCGAGCCTCGCTGTCGAGCGCTTGATAAGCGTCGAGCGCGGCGGTGGATAGGGTGCGCCGGTCGGCAGCGGTGGTTGCAGAGTTGAGCCCGTATGCTCGTTGGAGGGTGAATGAAGGTATGTTGGTGGTAATCACGGCGTTAGAGGAGGTAGCGCTCACGCGCGGCATCTCCGGCGCGTGGTCGGTTTCGCCGGTGATAGATGTTGGAGTAACGGTGAGATTATACACCGATGATGCGGTGGAAATTCGCACGCGACCGGTGGAAGGCCATGCCGACAGGGGTTCGTTGTTAAGGGCAAACAAAGCCACGGCTTCGCCGCGCGCGAACACAGCCACCATGTTGTCGCGCGCCAACAGAATGACCGCGGTGCCGTCGGGTTGCGGCACCGACACCAGCGGTTGCCAGCTGTCGGTGTATTGTTTCAGAGGCTTGGCGGCGGGGCGCAAAGCCACGCCGTCGCTGCAATAGGTGGGACGCAAATTGTGGCATTTTTCCACCACAATGCCGTTGGATTCGCTGCCAAAAGGAGCGATGAGAAGATGAGTGTGTTTCATATAGTAGTGCTTTATGGGGTTTGCACCGCAAAGTTACGAACATAATAGCCCACATGATGTAAAAATTGGTTCCGCACAC
>SFNM01000110.1 GCA_004552725.1 Bacteroidales bacterium
TATTTTCTCAAAAACAAAGATAACCAAAAGGGTTGATACCTCGTGAGAAGTGTCAGCCCTAATTTATTTTCTTAGCAAAAGTTTTACCGGACAGTAATAGTTTTTTTCCAAATACAAAGATAACCAAAAGGGCTGATACCTCGTGAGAAGTGTCAGCCCAAATTTTGATTGCTCATAAAAGTTTTACCGGACATCAATAAATTTAGATAGGTTGGGGGCATTCTGAATTCTTTTTGAGGGTTAGCGATCGCCGGGGTCGAGTTGGCGTGGGGAGAGGTGGTAGAGTTGGTTTCCGCCACGCTTGTAGGGTTGGACGACCCACTCGCGGCCGTCGCGGTGGCAGAGGATGAGCCCATCGGGGCGAGTGGCGGCATCAGAGGGTAGGGTGGTGGAGATAATGTCGCCGCAAGTCAAGATGCTATCCTTATCAATGCCTTGCGCTTCTATGGGAAGCACCACCGGGAGAGGCTTATCCGTTCCATAATGTTTGGCAAGGCAAATTTGGAGATAACAGTCGTCGGGGTCGAGTACCCCACGGATGCGGTTGAGTGCGAGCGTGGGCCATTCGTTATCGTGTGTATAGTCGATAAATACCACACCATCCGGCGATTGCGCATAGGCTTGTTCATACTTTTGATACTCGAGAGCCGCTGTCGGTTGGTAAACCATCGCAGTAGCCAATGGCAAGATAGAAATTATAATTACGAGCCAAGATGCAATTGCAGGAATATGTGTGAGCCATTGCAAACAGATTGCTACAATCACAATGAAAGCATAAATCTCAGCGAACCATCCGCTGCGGCCTACGATACCCGATGCAAGGCTGATGCACATCGACACTACTGCCGCGATGGCGAAAATACCATACGACGTGGCCAAAAATCGGCGCATTCCAAATTTTTGTACTGTTACGACCACGAGTAAGCCGATGGCAACGATGGCTGCGGCTAAGTCGCTCTTGAGCATCAACATCAACACTGAGTCGTCAGGCGCGTGCTCTGCAGCGGCTCGCATCCATATTCCCGGCGAGAAGGTTACGGCCGCAGTGCCCAACGCAAAAGCCGCGGCCAGCAGCCACGATGGGCGTTTACCTCCGGCCAACAGATACACCATAATACCAATACACAGCGGAAGTGAAGCCGCTTCGTGCATCATTCCCGCAGCAAAGCACCCTACAGCCGCAAGTAGTTGTAACCCATTGGATTTCGGCTGATTAAAAAACATTCGCATTGCCCATAGACACATACCTGCGGCAAAAACGTAGTTGAATTGGCAGTCGAACATCCACATCGAGTCCCACCATGGCAAGGCCAGCGAGAGCAGACAAAATAGAGTGGCAAACCCACTGAGGTGAGAGGCTGCCTTGCATGCGCGTGCCGCCTCATAGTATAGGAGTGAGGCGAAGGCACCGCAAATCAAAGCCAACAAGCACTTCGGTAGCAAGAGTAGGGGAGTGAAGCCTATGTTGGCCAAGCGTCCGTTGGTGGTGAGCCAGTGGCCGAAGCCGTTGGTAAGCCACCCGAAGACGTTGCGATTTGATGCAGCGTCGAAGTACACCCAGTCATCACCGGAGAACGGCGTGAAGAAAGCAACCCAAGCGGTGCAACAACCCACGATGATTGCGATGGCTGCGATGCCTTTTGACGGCTTGCTAAGATTATTCATCATTCAATAAAACCGTTACGCGCGAGTTCTTCTTCATAAATTGTGGAGAAATATTCAGCGGCATCGCGGGTATAGCGTACGTCGGTGAATACTTGTGCCAACGTATCTTTGCCGTTTTCGGCGATGAACTTGGCCGATTCGGGCAACGCTTCCAATTCAGCATAGTAGCGTTCGATGTCGGCATCGCAAGTGTCGTGATATGTTTCGGAGTGAAGCACTGCATCCACCGGAAGTCGCCATGAAGGCTTGCCTTCAGCGGCCGGATAACCGAGGGTCAGAGTGGTCACCGGCACCACGCGTTCGGGCAGTTCGAGCACTTCGGAAATAGTGTGAGCATTATAGGTGGTGGTGCCGAGGTAGCAAGAGCCGATGCCATGCATTTCAGCGATGGTGCACACTTGCTGGGCAAAGATGCAGGTGTCTATCATCGCTGCTATAAATGATTGAAAGTTGTCGTAGCCGGGCTTGGCCTTGCGAAGGTGGCACCAATGCTCGAAACGACGTATGTCTACACAGAAAGTGAGCAGAACGTCGCAATTCATCACCGATGGCTGGTTGAAGTGTGCCGGAGCCAACTTGGCGCGCAGTTCCTTAGAGCGTGTTGCCACAACACTGTACCACTGCATATTGCCGGTGTTGGGCGCGTGTTCCGCTTCGGTGATAATTTGTTGCAACAAATCGTCGGAAATATGTTTATCAGAGTAATTTCTTACGGTATAGCGGTTTAAAAAGTAATTTTTTTCTGCCATTCTATTATTTATAATGTGTTGGTGTGAAACGATATGCAAAGGTAGTGAATTAATTTAATATATGCGCTATAAAATATTGAAAATTCTCGTTTTGGAAAACTTTTTGATGGTATAAAATTTTTACATAACTGAAAATCAGTGTTTTGCAAATATTTTTGGAAAACTTTGAATTTTTTTTTTGAAAAAAGATGATGAAATATTTGCGCAACTCAACTAATAGCCGTAACTTTGCAATCGATTGCGGTGAGTCCATGAAAAGCCAGTCCGTAATTCTTACTTTGATTATACAATAAAACAATATAAAAGTGGAAAACAAGACCTATACTTTTGACGAGGCCTTCCAGGCTTCGAAGGAATACTTTGGCGGTGACGAGTTGGCTGCCAGAGTGTGGGCCAACAAGTATGCCCTCAAAGATTCATACGGTCATCTCTTTGAGTTAACTCCCGAAGATATGCACCATCGCATTGCGGCTGAGATTGTGCGCATCGAACAGCGCTATCCCGAGCCTATGACCCATGATGAAGTGTTTGACTTGCTCAAAGACTTCCGTTACATCGTGCCCCAAGGCAGCCCTATGAGCGGTATCGGCAACAAACTGCAAGTCGGTTCGCTTTCAAACTGCTTCGTAATTGGTCTCGACGGTAATCCTGACTCTTACGGCGGTGTAATTCGCATCGACGAAGAACAGGTGCAATTGATGAAACGTCGCGGTGGTGTTGGCCACGACCTCTCGCACATCCGCCCAAAAGGTACACCCGTCAAAAACTCCGCTCTTACTTCCACCGGTTTGGTTCCCTTTATGGAACGCTATTCTAACTCAACCCGCGAGGTGGCGCAAGACGGTCGCCGCGGTGCCTTGATGATGACTGTTTCAATCAAGCATCCCGACTCCGAAGCATTTATTGATGCCAAGATGACCGAAGGCAAAGTGACCGGTGCCAATGTGTCGGTGCGTATCGACGACGACTTTATGCGCGCTGCTGAAGCCGGTACCCTCTATCGCCAACAATTCCCCGTTGACTCGTCCGACCCCTTCGTTACAAAGGATATCGACGCTTCGGCTTTGTGGGCAAAAATTATTCACAATGCTTGGAAATCGGCCGAACCCGGCGTTTTGTTCTGGGATACAATCACTCGCGAGTCGTTGCCCGACTGCTATGCCGACCTCGGTTTCCGCACCATTTCCACCAACCCTTGCGGTGAAATTCCTTTGTGCCCTTACGACAGTTGCCGTCTGTTGGCAATCAACTTGTTCAGTTACGTTCGTAATCCTTTCACTCCACAGGCTGAATTTGATTTCGACACATTCCGCGTGCACGTGGGCAAGGCTCAGCGCATCATGGACGACATTATCGACCTCGAGATGGAGAAAATCGAGACCATACTCAGCAAAATCGACTCTGACCCCGAACTCGAAGAAGTTAAAGAGACCGAACGTCACCTGTGGTCGAAAATCAAAACCAAAACCGCTAAAGGTCGTCGTACCGGCGTGGGCACCACAGCCGAAGGCGATATGCTGGCTGCACTCGGCTTCAAATACGGCACTCCCGAAGCCACTGAAATGTCGGTGAAAGTTCACCGCGCTTTGGCTTTGGCTGCGTATCGTTCATCTGTGGATATGGCTCGCACTCGCGGTGCCTTCGAAATCTTCGATGCCAACCGCGAAAAGAACAACCCGTTCATGCAACGCCTCGCAGAAGCCGACCCTGAATTGTACGAACTAATGTGCAAATATGGCCGCCGCAACATCGCTTGCTTGACTATCGCTCCTACCGGCACCACCTCCCTTATGACCCGCACCACCTCCGGTATCGAACCTGTATTTATGCCGGTATATAAACGTCGTCGCAAAGTGAACCCCAACGACCCTGACGTGCATATCACCTATACCGACGAAACCGGCGACGCCTTCGAGGAATATATCGTATACCACCCCAAATTCATCGATTGGATGAAAGTCAATGGTATTGAGGTCAAAGATGACTATACACAAGAAGAAATTGATGCTCTGGTGGCTCGTTCGCCTTATGCCGGTGCCACTGCCAACGACATCGATTGGCTCGAAAAAGTACACATGCAAGGCAAAATCCAAAAATGGGTTGACCACTCCATCTCCGTTACCATCAACCTCCCATCTGATGTGTCGGAAACTGTTGTAAATCAACTGTATCTCGAAGCATGGAAGTCGGGCTGTAAAGGTTGCACCGTTTACCGCGACGGCTCGCGTAGCGGCGTCCTTGTGGCTCTCGAAGAGAAAAAGAAAAAGCAAAATCCCGCTCCCGTGCCCGAAGAAATCCCCCACGTACACAAACGTCCTATCGAGTTGGAGGCCGACGTGGTGCGTTTCCAAAATAATAAAGAAAAATGGATTGCTTTTGTGGGCTTGATGAACGAACGTCCTTACGAGATTTTCACCGGTTTGGCCGACGACGAAGACGGCATCTTCTGCCCCAAATCCGTTACCCGCGGTAAAATTATCAAAACCATCACACCCGACGGCGACAAACGCTACGACTTCCAATTCATCAATAAACGCGGCTACAAAACCACCATCGAAGGCCTCAGCGATAAATTCAATCCTGAATATTGGAACTACGCCAAACTCATCTCCGGCGTGCTGCGTTATGGTATGCCTATCGACCAAGTGCTCAAACTCGTTGGCGGTCTTGAACTCGACTCACAATCCATCAACACGTGGAAAATGGGCGTGGAACGTGCTCTTAAAAAGTACCTCCCGAACGGCACCAAAGCCAGCGGTCAAACCTGCCCCAACTGCGGCCAAGAATCCCTCATCTACCAAGAAGGTTGCCTTATTTGCACCAACTGCGGCACCTCCAAATGCGGATAAAATTCAATCCTAACAATACTTCAGCGGTGGCCCACTTAGGGTCGCCGCTTTTTTAGTTGACTAAGCGCCTTCGCAAATTATACAGGCGTTCTGAAAATGACAATCTATTACAACAGCAAAAAAAATAAGAGTAATTAACATAGTTTAACAACTGGGAGGGGGGGGTGATTTTAAATAATTGTTGTAAATTTGCGTAAATATTAACAAAATAATTTAAGTATCCATGAAAATCAGCTATGTTATAGGACTGTTGGCGTTGCTGTTTGTTGTGAGCGGTTGCTCCAAGTCAGCGGATGAACTAATCAATATCGATTACGTCGCCGTAAAAATGGATGGCGACCACTGGTCGCTGATGGATAAGGATGGTAATATCGTTTGCAAGGACGAGTTTTCCAAGCGCCCAACTGCCGCTACCGAGGGCATCTTCTTTGTGGAAGAAGGCAAAGGTTACGCTATGTACAAAGCCGGCGAGAAACCCGTGGCCATCGAATCATGTCAGGAATTGCGCGACT
>SFNM01000111.1 GCA_004552725.1 Bacteroidales bacterium
TTAAAGAAACAGCCGACGGAAAACAAGAAAAAGTGAGCGTAGTTAAGGCTCTGCGCCACGCGCCTAAAGTATTCTGGACTGTTGGTGTGGTTCAATTCTTCTGCTGGGCCGGCTTCTTGTTTATGTGGTCATATTCCGTTGATGCTCTGGCCGGACACGCTTTCGGTGCTCCCAAAACAGAAAGTATTGAAGGTGTGGTGGTAGATGGCAACGTATATAGCGATAAATATATCTTTAATGGTGAACGCCCCGTGGTGGTAGAAGGCCATTTGGCATTGGCCGGCATCGAATTCGACGGCACTTTCTCCGTGCCCCAAACTGTGGCCATAGTCAACGGCAACCAACTTGATACTATCATAGCCAACGGCCAAGCAGTATATGACAATGGTGTGGCTAAGGCCGCAATCGACCCTGTGGAACACCTGCAAATAGTGAAGGCCGGTGAAACCGTGGTGATTGATGGCGCTGAACCTGCTCCGGTTCTCTCCGGTATCACCTCTATCTCCGAATACTCGCTTATCGAACCCAATACTTCATTGACATTGGCTCATCGTATCAACAAAGATGTTACAGGTCGCTACGAATTGCACGAAACATCTGAAATCCCTTCTGCTTCGTCGCTCGACAAGATGCAACTCAAGTATAAAACCGTGCTCAATGCCGCTTCTGAAGAATATCAATCGGCAGGCAACTGGAACGGCGTGCTCCTCGCCATTCAAGGCCTCGCCGCTGTGGTTTGGGCTTTGGTTCTGCCGCGTTTCCGCAACCGTCGTTTCGGCTACTCCATCAGTTTGGCTATTGGTGCCATCGGTTTCCTGATGGTAAGCATGATTACCAACAAATATGCATTGATTTTGCCTTACGCTCTGATGGGTTGCGCTTGGGCCGCTATGTTGGCTATGCCGTTTACAATCCTCACCAACGCGCTTAGCGGTGGCAATATCGGCACATATCTCGGTTTGTTCAACTGCACCATCTGTTTGCCTCAAATCATTGCATCGGTATTGGGTGGCTTGCTGGTGGCTTGCATACCCGTGATTGGCGATGCACTGCCCGGCGCAGGCGCTCCGGCCACAGTGTATATGCTTGCCGCTTCGGGTGTGTTGTTGCTATTAGGCGCTGCAGCCGTGTGGATTATCAAAGAGACATACGCAAGTCAAGAAAAAGCCGAATAATTTGAAAATAATATAATCATACGAAGTACGAAATTACGACAATTGCTCGTTGTTTCGTACTTCGTGCATATAATCTTTATGGAATCATTACGTAAGTTGTTTAAAATCGGCCGCGGCCCTTCGAGTTCGCACACTATGGCACCGCGTGCTGCTGCAAAACGTTTTGCTGCAGAGTTGGGCGCTACGGCAGACCGCTGCGAGGTAACCCTTTATGGCGCATTGGCGGCTACCGGCAAAGGGCACTTGACCGACGTTGCAATCCTCGAGGTGTTGCAACCGCTGATGCCCACCACAATCATCTGGGAACCCGATACAATCTTGCCCCGCCATACAAATGGCATGAAATTCACCGCTTTTGCTGCCGATGGGCATGAAGTCCTGTCACAAACATACTATTCCATCGGCGGTGGCGATATCGTGCGCGAAGGCGAAGACGCCGAACCACGCAAATTCATATACGAAATGCATCATATCAAAGATATTTTGAAGTGGTGCAATGAAACCGGCCGCTCCTATTGGGAATATGTCGACCAAGTCGAGGGCCAAGAAATATGGGACTACCTCGCACAAGTATGGGAGGTGATGAAAGCGGCTGTGCAACGTGGTATCGAGGCAGAAGGCGTGCTACCCGGCGGCCTTGGCGTGCGTCGTAAAGCCGTTAGTTACTACGTCAATGCATCAGGTTACAATCAATCGCTTAAGAGTCGCGGATTGGTTTATGCCTACGCTCTCGCAGTGAGCGAAGAAAATGCCTCCGGCGGCGAAATCGTCACTGCTCCCACTTGCGGCTCATCGGGCATTGTGCCGGCTGTCCTCTATCACCTTCATACATCTAAAGGTTTTAGCGAAAAGCGCATTTTGCGAGCGTTGGCCACAGCCGGACTTTTCGGCAATGTGGTGAAGTTCAATGCCTCCGTGTCAGGGGCTGAAGTAGGTTGCCAAGGTGAAGTTGGCGTGGCATGTGCTATGGCTGCTGCGGCTGCATCGCAACTCTTTGGCGGTTCGCCCGCACAAATCGAATACTCTGCAGAGATGGGACTTGAACACCACTTGGGCTTGACTTGCGACCCTGTGTGCGGTTTGGTCCAGATACCATGTATCGAGCGCAACGCTTATGCGGCTGCTCGTGCTCTCGATGCCAACCTCTACGCGGCCTTTTCCGACGGACAACACCGCGTGAATTTCGACCGCATCGTTGAAGTTATGAAGCAGACCGGTCACGATATACCGTCACTCTACAAAGAGACCGCTAAGGGCGGCCTCGCCGTAATTCACTAACTGAATTACCCCGCGAAATTACGACAAAATAAACGAACAACGAAATAACGAATTGATTATAACCAAAATTCGTTATTTCGTTGTTCGTTTACTTGTTCTCAGCGTGTCAACGGCTTTTCCTTAGAGGGCAAGGAGGTCTTCGATGCGTTGACGGAGCAAGGCTTCGCCTTGGTTACCGGTCATGCGGATGGAAGTCTTTTGGCCGTTTTTGTAGAACAGGATAGTGGGTACGGACATGATGCGGTTTTCGCCTGCGAGTTCGCTTTCTTCGTCGACATTGTATTTACCGATTACTACGCGGCCTTGGTATTCGTCGGCGAGTTTTTCAATTACGGGGGTCAGAGCCTTGCATGGGCCACACCAAGTAGCCCAAAAGTCGATTACCACGGGTTGACCTGATTGGATTGCTTCGTAAGCGGTTTGGTCAGTGAAATTGATAGCCATAGTTAGGTAATGTTTATAGGTTGTTAATTGAACTTATCGATAGTGAAAGGCACTCCGTCTTCGTTGAGTTGCGAGAGGAATTGCTTGTTGATATAGATATATTTACCTGATGATAGCAAAATATTGCGGTCGAGTTCGGGCGAATATACTAAGAACCGTAGTTCTACGCGTTGGCCTTCTTGTTGCTTTTCCTGGGCGCGAATACGGTCGCTAAATGCAATACATTCGTTGACCACAAGATTGAAAGTGATGCCTTTGATGAGTTTACCCCGGAATTGTTCCAACAAGTTGATAGAGCCGATGGCAAAACGTATTTCGCCTGAGCGGTTGGCCTGATATCGGCCACGCACCATGATGGCGGTGCCCGGTTGGCAAAGGTGGCCGTAGAGGTTCTTTTGGTCTTCGAAGAGTACGAAGTCCGACGAAGAAGTGAAGTCCTCAAGTTTCACAATATACATTTTGCGGCCATTTCGTGTAAGACGTTCGGTGAAGTCGGTGACAATGCCGCCAAATGTAATTTCGAGGCCGTCGGCGGGGATGATATCTTCGCGGCCGCCAAGGGTGGTTGTTGTGCCGTAGGTTAGTTCGAGATAGTAGGGGTCGAGGGGGTGAGCCGATAGGTACATACCTACCAACTCGCGCTCCTTGTCGAGCCGCACGATAGGCGCCCATTCCATAGCGGAGCGGATGCGCGGACGCGCTTCCTTGGCCATTTCTTCCTCTTCGAAGTCGAATAGTGAAGCGGTTTGGTTTTGTTGCGCCATTTGGTGTCGCGCACCATATTTGATTAAAATTTCGGGCATACTTTCACCGGCTCGGCCTGTGCCTTCGTCTACTAAGTCTTCACGTTTCAAATTCTTAAAGCAGTCGAATGCACCGGCTAAGCATAGGTTTTCAAACACGCGCCTGTTCATCGACGAGGCCGGCACGCGCTCCACGAAGTCATATATGCTTTCAAATGGTTTGTCGCCACGTGCTTTCACAATTTCATCAACCACACTGTCGCCTATGCCGCTAATAGCGGAAAGACCGAAACGGATGTCACCACCGGCAGTCACGCCAAAGTCGCGTACCGACTCGTTTACATCCGGGCCTTTAACGGTGATACCCAGCGACTTACACTCATCCATAAAGCCGGTAAGTTTTGCAGAGTCCGAGCGGTTGTGAGTGAGCACGGCCGCCATATATTCCGCGGGGTAGTTCGCTTTGAGGTAGCCGGTTTGGTATGCCACCCAAGAATAGCAAGTGGCATGGCTCTTGTTGAAGGCGTATGAGGCGAATTTCTCCCAATCGGCCCAAATTTTCTCAAGTACTTTGGGGTCATGACCATTTGCTTGCCCGCCGGCTAAGAACTTGGTTTTGAGAGCGTTCATCTTGTCGATGAGTTTTTTACCCATTGCTTTGCGCAGGGTGTCGCTCTCGCCTCGAGTGAAGTTGGCCAGCAAGCGCGACAGCAACATCACCTGTTCTTGATACACTGTGATGCCGTAGGTGTCCTTGAGGTAGCGCTCCATCTCAGGAATATCGTAAGTGATGGGCGAGCGACCTTGCTTGCGGTTGATAAATTCCGGTATATAGTCCATGGGACCGGGGCGATAGAGGGCGTTCATGGCAATGAGGTCCTCAAATTTGCCCGGGTGAAGTTCGCGCAAATATTTTTGCATGCCGGCCGACTCGAATTGGAACGTGCCAACGGTGCGGCCTTGGCAGTATAAATCGTAAGTTTTTTTGTCATCAATGGGTATAGAATCAATATCGATATCAATTCCGCGATGACGTTTGATGTTGGTAATGGCAGTTTTGATGATTGAAAGTGTTTTCAATCCCAAGAAGTCCATCTTGATAAGGCCGGTTTCTTCAATTACCGAGCCTTCGTATTGAGTTACAAGGAGTTTGCCTTCTTCTTTATCATCAGCGGTCGATACGGGCACCCAATCGCTCACGTCGTCGCGGCAAATGATTACACCGCAAGCGTGCACACCGGTATTGCGCACATTGCCTTCGAGTTGCCGTGCATAGCGAAGCGTATCCTTGATTTTGTCGTTAGGCCCTTGGAGTTCGGCTTTGAAACTGTCGACGTATTCGTAGCAGTTGGCCAACGTGGGCTTTAGTTCCTTGCCATTTTTCATCGGCATGTGAGCCGGAATGAGTTTGGTAAGGCGATTTGACTCGGGTATGGATAGCCCTTCTACTCGTGCCACGTCTTTGATAGCCAATTTGGCTGCCATGGTGCCGTATGTGATGATGTGCGCCACGTTGCGCTCGCCATATTTTTCTGTGACATAGTGGAGTACACGGCCTCGGCCGGCATCGTCGAAGTCTACATCAATATCAGGAAGCGAGATACGGTCGGGATTGAGAAAGCGTTCGAACAGCAGGTCGTATTTAAGTGGGTCGATTTGGGTGATACCCAAGCAGTAGGCTACTACCGACCCGGCTGCCGAGCCACGTCCCGGGCCGATGATTACGTCTAATTCTTCGCGCCCTACACGGATAAAGTCTTGTACAATCAAGAAGTAGCCGGGGAAGCCCATTGTCTTCATGATGTAGAGTTCGAAATTGATGCGCTCATCAACCTCGGGCGAGAGAGGGGTGCCATAGCGTTTAGCCGCACCTTCGTAAGCCAATTTGCGTAGGTAGTCGGCTTCGAATTTGATGCGGTACAACTTTTCGTAGCCACCCAAACGGTCGATTTTGGCTTGCGCTTCTTTTTCGTTGAGAACTACATTTCCGTGCTCATCGCGTGTGAACTCATCAAAGAGGTCTTGGTGAGAAAAACGTTGTCGATATTCTTCTTCCGTGCCGAATTCAGCCGGAATAGCATAGTTCGGCATAATAGGTTCATGGTCAATACTATAAGTCTCCACCTTA
>SFNM01000112.1 GCA_004552725.1 Bacteroidales bacterium
GAAGGGGAAGGAGTACCTACCACGGTGGGAGCGGTCATATCTTTGATTATTTGCACCTCATCGCCATAGAAGTATTCGCTCTGCTCACCGAAGAGACTCATTGTAGTAACTTGGAATACATACGTCTGCTCGGGCCAATGACGAGGGTCGCTCATATCAATATCGTAGCGGATTTGCGGTTCGGTGAGAGCTTGAAGCGAGTCTTCTGCAGTGGCGCAGTTTGCAAGCGTGTTCCACACGTGGTCCACAGTCCATTCTTGGTCGTTGATACCCTTGTGTCGAAGGGCCACGGTGCGAAGGTTACGCAAATTGAGATTGTAATCAGATATTTTGAACGATGCCCGCGAGCCGGTCACATTCTCATTGATATAAGGAGTTGTGGTAGCGAGAACAGCCTTGGATGATGCGGGCACGAAGTGAGCCTCAATGTAAGCGGTGTCGGCATTAGCCGGATATATATTGTTGCTTGATGCTTGAGAGGCATCGAATAGAATGAGAGCGATGCGGTAGTCGAGAGCATCGTAGTCGGTTTGATTTATAATCACGGTTTGTTCCACCGGATTACCGTATGAAATCACGTCATCAATGCCTTGGTTTAGAGTGCCGCCGCCCATAAGCACCTTTGCACCGTGAGGGTTGGAAATATTGTCCATACCCATAGTAACGGCTGCAGTGCCTCGGGTTTCGGATTCGTTGGCAAATGTGACTTTAAACATAGCGGATTCGCCTACCGGCACATTTTCTACTATAGGATTATCCACATAGATGCGAGGCACTACTACCTTCTGCGTTTGAGCCATGATTTCGGTGCCGGGATGGAAGTAGTGAGTGACTTGCTGTGGTTCCCAGTTGCCGGAAGTTTGGCCACCGCGTGTCACAAATATAAATCCAAATCCGTCGGGCGCGTGGAACACGTCAACAGACAGAGCATCGTTAGTCTGAGCCTCAGCCAAAGTGAATGTATGAGTTTTGGTAGTGGTTTCTGATGTACTATGCCGTCGTTCCTCGCCACCTTTGACTTCTATAGTCAAATCGCTGTCAACACCCTGACCTCCAATATCAAAGCCGAACGATACGGAAAACCTTTCGTCGAGTTCCCATTCAAAACTCGAGCCGGATGTATCTTCGCGGGAGGATTCGTCAGTAACAGTGATTGATGAGCCGGAATCAAAACTGTAGTTATTGTAAATGAACTCTGAGCGGCCTTCGATGGCTTGCACTTTTGCGCGTTCGTTGTCGCCGATGATGTTTTCCCAACGAGTGATTTGGTCGTTGCACCAGTTCACACTATCCACTGCGAACTGGAGGCTATCGGGCATAGCCGCCAAGCCTTCGGGATAGATGGTGGAGTAATATCCTCGTCGGCCGAAGTTGGGGTCGGTTGCATCCACATTCGACACATATTTATAATAAATACCGGGATTGCTGATTTCGGTACCTTTTGGCAAAATCATCGCATTGCGAGTGGCCACAAAGTTGGGGATAAGCGTATGGCGCACATAGTTTTGGGTATACCGGAATTCGGTGTCGAATTGAGTACCTACGGTCACGATTTCCTGCATATCGAGGTGGAGTTGGCCATCGTCGCCACGGTGAAGGCCTACATCGCGCGCCTTGCCGATGAGCAAGTTGGTAGAACGGCCGATATAAACGTCGGCTTCAGGGCCGTCGAACTGCGGCTCTGATGAAGTGCTGATGCTTTCGGAAGTGGTGGTGGTCACAGTCCATCCGCTGTAGTTCTTCTCTGTTTGGCTTGTAGTAAGTTCGTTTTCGATTGCGCTGGTTTCGGATTGTGGAGTGATGAGCAATAAGCCGGGGACACCGGAGGCCACGGCTAAATCTACGCCGAATTTAGTTGACATGGTGAGTCCTTCGGATTGCGTAGAGCCGCCGGTATATTCGTAACTGCGCGAAACGGAAGTGCCTTTATTCCAAGTGGCTGAAGACGATGTGCCGGGCGGGTCGCGCAAGACCATCGACACCATGTCCGGACCGGCTGTGATAAAATTGGAGCCGTTGGGAATGTTGCCGAACACAATGCCTCGAATATCCGGGTATGAGTAGCGATTACCATTGATACTATAACTTATTGCGAGGGTGCGCGAGTAATTTTCGCTCTCTAACAACGAGGGAGCGCCAATGGTAAACACGTATGTGCCGCAACCAACGGAGTCGAGGCTGAAGCCTTCGGGAGTGACCGGAGCCAAAGAGCCGTCTTCGCGTCGGAACATATTTTTGACGGAGAACTCGTTGGAGATGTTGATGCCGACTTTTTTCAGCGGGACTTTCTGTTGCGGCACAGCGGCACCGACATCATGGTTCTCGTAGAGTTCGTAGCCGTGAAATTCGAGTTTATAGTTGTTTAGTTGAAGAAATACGGGGTAATTATATGTGTAATTCACACCGTTTGTTTCATCTACAGTATATAATGTCACGGTTTCGTTGGTGCCATCATCGTTGTGGTATATAAATTCTTTTTCGCCCATAGCACCCACTGCGGCATCAGGGTCAGAGACTTCGAGAACCGGCGTAGAGCGGTAAGCGAGGTTGAATTTCACATTGTACTTGAATTTTTCGTAAGAGCCGGTAGATTCATTTCGGAGGGAGTCGGTATATACTCGGCTGGCCTTGGAGGCATCAAGATTGGCAGAATATTCGCCGAAGTCGATGTCGGGGTTTGACGGCACACGCACGCTCTTCACTGTATAGAACACCGGTGGCAGCATGGCGCAAAACTCGCCGGTACGAGCATCGGTGGTGATAGTGATTTGCTTGGCGGCATCGGTAGAGCCATATCCACCGACGATTGTGCATCCGATGCGATTGTTGCCATCATCAAATTCGCGAGGCTCTGTGGCATACTGCCACTGTGTCGAAGAGCCGACAGTTTCTTGGCGAGCGTTCATCATATAGTCGGCTTGAAGCACCACTTCCGCCACGCCGATATTGTTGACGGAACTGCCGAAGCCCATAGGCTTGGCATATTCTACGGCACCACCATCAACTCGGCCGGTGACCATCACCAAGGTATTGTCCCAGAATGTCAGACCCGACAACTCACTGTTGAAATCGTATTTATCTATTTCGGGGAAACGCCCATCGAGCACGAAGGTATGTCCGTCGCGTTCCACAGTGATAAAGTGTTTTCCGATAGGCACGTCAACGGTAAAGCGGCCATCCTTGCCTGTTTTGATGAGTTCACCATCGCGGCTGGCTGCGGCGCCGTCGATTTTCACCAAACATTCCTCCACGGGATAATTTGTTCCTTGATAATAAACTACGCCGGAAACCGGGAAACTACTTGTATCGGTGAACGAAGAACCGCTATATACGTTGCTCGTAGCACTGATGAAGCGTGTCATAGTGTTGGGAGAGAACTCATGGATACCGAGTTGTGGGCGCACTATGTAGTTTGTACCCGAACCACTGTAATGGATACCACGAATGATATAGTTGCCGGTTTCATCTGTTAGTGCATAAATGCTGAGTTGAGAAGCATCGGGCACAATATGGTCGATAGCGCCGTTTGGCATGATTTCGCCATGGTTTTCGTTTGGAGCGCTGTTTGATTTGGAGTAGTCGTAAGCGTCGCGCTGATTGGAGACGCCTTCGTCCAACGGCCAATATGCCAACAGTCCGTTTTCAGTGCCGGTGAGCGTGTGGTCGTAATCGCGAAGCACCTCGTCTTGGGACAGAATGCGTCCGGCAAAAAAGCGCACATCATCGATATAACCAACGAAGCCATTGTCGGTGGTAGCGTTGGCAGCAGCACCAAAGTAGATGGTTGTGGTTTGGTCTGTGAAGCCTTGATAACCTGTGCTTATGGTGGCCTGAGACAATGTGCCGTTGCGGTCGATTGTGGATATCGTTATTGTGCCTGAGCCGCTATAAGCCATGGAAAGATGGGTAAATAGGTCGGCATGGAGGCGGATACCGCTCACAGCCACATCGTTCACCGCTACTTGGAATGTGCTATCAGCCTCTGAATAGTCGTTCAAACTAAGGCGCAAGCCGTCGGCCTCGAAGATAACGGGATTTAGACAATCGGTAGTAGGGCGCACATACATTTGCATGGTCCACTTTTTGCCGGAGAGTCGATTTTTGGCTTGTTGTTCATCAATATTCCAACGGATACCGCCATTGGGCCCTCCACAACGGAGCGAGTAGAATTGTGCTACGTTAGCGGCATTGCCCGTGGATGCTATCTCCAAATTGACGCGCACGCCTTCCACAGCCGTGCCGCTACCATAGTTGATATTACCGGAGATGGTGCCGGTGAGGCTGCAAAAGCCATTGGTAGAGATTTCCGACTCGCCGTAGCGTTGGTTATTACTATCGAGACTGTAACTTACCACACGGTATTCGTAATAGATACCGTTGCCCAAGGTTTGGTCGTTGAAGGAGTAATTTTTGGCTGTACCGGATGTGGAATGAAGCAATTCCCAAGCACCTTTGCTATTTAGCACTCGGCGCGACAACTCGTAGTACGTTGTGGTTGAGCCGATTTGAAGCGCAGTCCAATTCACTTTCACCGAATTGTCGTAACTACCCTTGCTGGCTTTGATTGATACAGCGCGAGAAAAACCGCTCACCGATGCCACCTGGGCATCACTCTCAAACTCTTGGTCGAAAATCTTGATAGCCACATAGTAATTATACGAAGCACCGGCATCGGGAATGGCTTGGTCCTCGTATTCATAATGGGTTTGGTTAGGGTTGGTGACAGTTATTTTCTTAACGGCTTCAAAAGCGCCATCGCCGATGCTGCGATAGATTACATATTGGTAATCGCCGGAGTTTTGAATAGCAGGAGCGTCCCAACTGAGTTTGATACTGCTGTCGGCTCCTTCGGCCGACATATTGATATCGAAGGAGCAAGGAGTGCTGACGGCTGTTGATGCCATCAAATCCTCGGCGCGCTTGCTCGAGGAGGCATCGCCCCATCCCGTTGGGAGGAAATACACACGATAGATGTAATCCTGACTATATCGAATGGAACTGCTTTTATCAACGAAAGTGCGGTCGCTAAAGCCGGAGGTGGTGCCTACTAAGGTTGCAGAAGATGCGCCGTCTTGCTCGCGGAAAATCATCCAACGGCCATCGGTAGAGGCATTGCGGTCGTAACTTTCCACATCCCATGTCAGCGTAACGGCTCTCTGCCATTGGTCAAATGAATAGCGCACATTTTTGGCGCGATAAAAGTAAGGGGTGGTAAATGAGGAGCAGTAGTCGAAGAACCGCATATTAGACACATCCATTGTGTTCACCGAGAAGTAATACCGAGGATAATAGGTGGTAGGACGATAGTTGCTCTCAACGGTAAAATCGCAGTCGAACGGTTTTTCCAAAACATCGCGATTTTCCGACACAATCATGCGGTTGAACACCGAGTTGGCATCGTTGGCTTCAATCCAGCGATTGCGCGGTGTGTCTTGCTTCATGATAGCAACATATTGTGTGCGCATATATGGCGCAGAGGTATTGTGCCAACGCACCTTGTTGAGGCCAACACTACTCACAGTGCCGCCGGTGGGCATATACCTCCAATTTGCATGAGCATAAAATGATTGAGTGTATTCCACCGCATTGTTGTGATTGGCATGCCAATCAGTTTTGACGGTGATTTTATGGCCGTTGCCATATCCGGTGTTTTGCACATAAATCTGCACATTCACCCAATAATCATCACCATCGCGGTGATAACCGGTGGTTTTTGCCACAATCTTT
>SFNM01000113.1 GCA_004552725.1 Bacteroidales bacterium
CGGGCAAATTGAAAGAGAAGAGGGTGTTGCCGTCTTGGTTTGAAATGCAAAAATCGGTTAGGGCGATTATGTCCATTCCAATTAGCACATCGTAATCGTCAATGTCACTGCAATATACCTCTAAGTTGGAGATGAGATAACCGTTAGGAAGGCCTAAATTGATTTTATATGTTTTGACTTTGGCATCACCGCCAATTCCCATAATAACCCCCTCATTGTATGGGGAAAGGCTCAGCTCTTTTACGATTCGTGGCGAAATGAATGTGAATTGAGCACCGGTGTCCCAAGTTGCGGCATCGGTATAGTGATATGGAGGTAATTGGTCACTTTCTTTAATATCGCACCCTGCCATGATGATGGCATTTGTGATTATGGCATCGGCTGAGCCGGTGAATAATTTTCGGAAGGCGGTCATAGAATCCCTTTGGGAAGTTTTACGATGGGATGTTCGGTGCGAGGGATGGTGTACGAGCCGGGCTTTACTTTGAAAAAGGAATTGAAGGCGCGCTCGGTAGTGGCGCGCTTTGGCGAATCAAGCACAACAAAGTCTTCAATATGTGGTTTTTTTAAATCAACCATGGCCGTAAATTTTATGGTGCAAATTTACGAAATAAAAACGAAATATGCAAATTTTACTCGCGGAAGTAGATGCGGTGGATGCGGGGGGAGACGGCGGTGAGGAGTTCGTAGGGGATGGTGTCGAGGGTGGCGGCGAGGCGTTGAACGGGCATTTGCGGGCCGTAGATTTCGACGGGGTCGCCGATGGCTGCTGCGGGCACGTCGGTGATGTCGATCATGCATTGGTCCATACAGATGTTGCCAACTGTGGGACATTCGATGCCGCGGACCACGAACGAGGCGGCGCCTCGGCCGAGGTGGCGGTTGATACCGTCGGCATAGCCGATGGGGATGGTTGCGATGACCGACGGGCGAGTGAGTTTTCCTCGGCGAGCATAGCCGATGGTGGTGCCGGCGGGCCAATGCTTTATGGAGATGATGGTGGAACGAAGAGTGGCTACCGGACGCAGGTCGCCGGGCATCGTATCGAGTGGCGACACGCCGTAGAGACCGATGCCAAGGCGCACCATATCGTATTGATACTCAGGGTATCGCATGATGCCGGCGGTGTTGAGGATGTGGCGCTTTACGGGGTATGGGAGCGCCTCGATGATGGCCGACGACATGCGGTGGAATGTGGTAAGTTGAAGTTCGGTGTAGTCGTTCATATCGGGGCAGTCGGCAGTGGCGAGATGACTGAAAATCGATGCCACGCGAATATGTGCGGAGGATTTGAGGTATGTGATGAGTTGGGGTAATTCTGCTTCGGTGAAGCCTACGCGGTGCATACCTGTGTCGAGTTTGATGTGCGCGTTGAAAGAGTCGATACCGCAACTTTGGGCTGCGTTGACTAATGTGGCAAGTTCGCGCATGGAAAAAACCGACGGCTCCAGGTTGTTGTTGAATAGCGCTTTGTAGTTGCCGGTGACGGGATTAAGTACTACGATAGGCATGGAGATGCCGCCGCGTCGTAGTTCGATGCCTTCTTCGATGACTGCCACGGCGAGCATAGTGGCACCTTGTGCTTGAAGTGTTTTTGCCACTTCCACGGCGCCGATGCCGTAGGCTGATGCTTTGACCATAGCAATGACTCCGGTAGTGGATTGGAGGAGCGAGCGGTAGTAGTTGAAGTTGTGTATGAGTGCATCGAGGTTCACTTCCATAATTGAGTCGTGGCGAGGCACGGCGAGGATGTCTTTGATAGGTTGTAGCCCACGGCCGAAAATAAGGATTGATTCGCTGCTGAATTGATTAGTGTCGACAGATGCGATGAACTGCTCGACGGAAACGAAGTGCTGCAGCGAAATTGTGGACGGGATGTCGGAGTAAGAGTCTGAGCCAATGGTGATTACTCGGTTGATGCCGAAGCGGTAGAGTAGGTTGATAACCGTGGCAGAGTCGGCACCGAATATGTTGGAGAGAATGACGGTGTTGGAGCGCGTCGGAGTGCAACGGCGCCGCATGAAATCGAGGGCGCTTATGAGCGAGCGGTAGTCGTTGGTGAATGAGTCAAACAGAACCACACAGTCGTTGACACCTTCGCGCACATCGATGCGGTTTGAAGGAATGAAAGTGTCGGAGTTGGGAGTAACGCCGATGAGTTGGGCCATCTTTTCAACGGCTTGTAGGTTGGTATCCACCTGAGTGGTCGGTGAATGGAGCGCGTTGGCGTGGAGTTGAGCGGAGCCAACGGATATGACGTGGCTACAGTTGGCAAAGAGAAGTGCTTTTTCTGCGGTTTTTTGCTCGATGGAGTCAAATCCGGAGAAGTGCTCGTCGGTGATAGGCATAAATATGCCGTATGTGGGGCGGACGAGGTTGGCAAGGCGAGCCATATCACCGACACGGTCGATGCCTACTTCGATTATTGCGTAGTCAATGCCTGGCTGGAGTTCGGTGATAGAGAGAGCCACGCCTAAGCGAGAGTTCCAACTGCGAGGACTGCGCTGTAGACGAACTTTGCCGTAAAGTGCTTGGAAGAGTTGCTCCTTGATAACGGTTTTGCCTACACTCCCGGTGATGGCTATGAATTTCACATGGTCGAGAGCAGCGCGTGCTTGCAAAGCAATAGCATAAATTGCTTGTTCTACCGATTTAACTACCACGAAAGCGGCGTCGGGGAAGTTAGAGGCATCGCACACCATATTGTCGACCAAGAAAGCGCGAACGCCTTGTGAATACATATTATATATATATCGGTGGCCGTCGGCAGCATCGGTGTGAAGTGCGCAGAACATAGTGTTTTCGGCTTTGAACAGCGAACGACTGTCGATGATAAGGTGCTCGACGATATAATCGGGATTGCCAATTGCCGAGCCGTTTGAGGCGGATGCTATTTGAGCGATAGAGAGTTTCATCGGTTGTTGAAATTTGGTATGTGCCGGTTCTGCATAGCGATGCGACGGCGTTGTCGCGCTTCATCGCAGGTGGCCGGCGAGAAGTAAGTAGAGGCGAAACGTTCGTAGATGTATTCTACGGCTTGGTCGGAAGGATGTTTGAGGTCGGAAGCGTAGAAACGGTAGTCGCGCAAGTCGTCGTTAAGAATTTCGAAAGATGGAAAGTATTCGGCATGGGTGTGGGCAGTGATTTGGTCTACGGCCAGGCGAAGTATTGCTTTTGAGAGCGAGTTAGTCACAAGCCCATCGGCTACATATCGGATAGGACTGACAGTGAAAATCACTTTTTTGTCGGGAGGCAATAGTGAGCACCAACGGTCGACGATTTGGTCGACAGAAAGCATTTCTACGGCAAAATCGGAAGCGGGCAGGCGGTGGCAGTTGCCTACGATGGCTTGAAGAGCATAGTTGCGGTAAACGCGGGCTGAGCCAAATGTGACGATAATGGTGGTGGCCCGGTTGATGGCTTGACGCAGTGAGTCAAGGTCGGCATGAACCATGGCTTCGAGTTGGTCAAGTTCCGGCGCAACGTAGCGCGAAGCGAAGTCGAGACAGTGGTAATTGTTGCCATCGCAAACTACCAATAGGCTTTTGAGATCGAACACTCGTGCCAGCGACATCGGGTTGTAAAGGGGTCCCATAGGGTTGACCGTTACATCGAAGCCGTCGAGACGAAGTTGTTCTCCTATAGAGTCGGAGAAACAAGAGCCGAGCAACACGATGCGGTCGGAGTGGTCGATGGAAAAACTGCCGTTGATAGGCTCTATTTCGGTGCGAAATTTCATTGTGATAGTCTTTGGAGTGCAAAGTTAGCCAAATTTGTCGGTAAAAAAGCACTTTTTTTCGATTTTTCTTGGAGGATGAAAAATTTTTAGTTAATTTTGCACTGAAATGTTAAAATTGCAAATATGAAGAAGCATACAATATGGATATTGGTAATCGTGATGGCCTGCGCCTTCCTTGGATTGCTATGTATTCAGATATTCTACATGAAGAATAATCTGCAGATACGCTATGAGCAATTCAGCCAGGGTGTGCGACAGAGTTTGCTGTCGGTTGCAATCCATTTGGAGCAAGACGAGACTCGTCATTATCTTGAGGATGAGGTAAACCGGGTGGAGTCGCAGTCGATATATGCGCAGCGATTTGGCAATCTGCCTCAGCAAGAAGGCGTGAAGTATAGTTTTTCAACGGCATCGGGTCTTGAAGCCGACTTGACAATCAAAGGAGATATGAACGAAATCTCCAAGTTGCAGAGCGGCGGGTCGATTGTGAGTCGGTCGGTAAGGTCGATGCAAAGTATGTATCATGATCATTATTTATATCAAAAAGGTATGCTTGATGATGTGATATTGAATATTATGACCACAGCATCGAATCGCCCTATTACTCAGCGTGCGGATTCCTCGTCGGTGCGTACTTATTTGCGCCAGCAACTCGACACTATGGGCATCAACCTGCCATTTGAGTTCGCGGTGGTTAATCGCAACGGTGTAGTTCAATATCGTTCGAGCGGCTATTCACCGGCAACCGAAGATGATAATTTGTTTGTGCAAACGCTTTTTCCGCGCGACCCGTCGACCCAACGCTATTATTTGAAGGTGTATTTCCCCTCGACTAAGGACTATATCTACCACTCGATATCGTTCATGTTTCCGGCCTTTGCCTTTACGCTTATATTGCTGGTAATATTCGTGTTTACAATCATAGTGGCCTTCAGGCAGAAGAAATTGTCGGAGATGAAGAACGATTTCATCAACAATATGACTCACGAGTTTAAGACCCCAATATCGTCGATATCGTTGGCGGCGCAGATGCTCAACGACCCGGCGGTGCGTAAATCGCCCACGATGTTGCAACAAATTGCCAATGTGGTGAATGATGAAACCAAACGCTTGCGCTTCCAAGTAGAGAAAGTGTTGCAGATGTCGCTCTACGAGCAGCAGAAAGCCACATTGAAGATAGAAGAAATTGATGCTAATCTCACTGTATATAATATAGTAAACACCTTCAAACTGAAGGTGGAAAAATACGGCGGACACATCACAGCCAACCTCGATGCGCTCAACGGGTTGGTGGAAGTAGATGAGATGCACTTCACCAATGTGGTGTTCAATATTTTGGATAATGCGGTGAAATATCGCGCAGAGGACCGACCGCTGAATTTGACGGTGTCGTCGCGTGATTTAGATGACGAACGTCTCGAAATCACCATTGCCGACAATGGTATAGGCATCCGTCGCGATGATTTGAAGAAAATATTCGACAAATTCTATCGTGTGTCCACAGGCAATC
This sequence comes from Bacteroidales bacterium, assembly GCA_004552725.1. GTDB lineage: Bacteria > Bacteroidota > Bacteroidia > Bacteroidales > Muribaculaceae > CAG-873. Next base: position 5,250 of record SFNM01000113.1, read on the forward strand.
GCCACGATGTGAAAGGCTTCGGCTTAGGCCTTGCCTATGTTCGAAAAATGATAACTGAAATGGGCGGCTCAATCACCGCTGAAAGTGAATTTAACGTAGGTACAAAATTTATAATCATACTCCCTCTTTCTAAAAATTAAAAACTATGGACGACCGCATGAAAATCCTCCTGTGCGAAGATGACGAAAACCTCGGCATGCTTCTGCGCGAATACCTGCAAGCAAAAGGCTTCAATGCCGACTTGTTTAGCGATGGCGAAACCGGCTACAAGGCCTTCCTCAAAGGCAAGAAAGGCAAAGAAGTGACTATGTACAAAATCGGTGCTTTCACCTTCGATACTCAAAAGCAAACCTTGATGATTGAAGACAAAGTGACCAAACTTACCACCAAAGAG
>SFNM01000114.1 GCA_004552725.1 Bacteroidales bacterium
CAAGAGCGTGTTTTGCGCCCCTGGATATGCCGATTGCGATGGTGAAGGGACGAAGTGCGCAACGGATTTATCGACGATGGAGAATTGTCGAACGTGCGGTAAGAAGTGTTTGGAAGGACAGACTTGCGAATCGAATGGATGTCGATTTGGCGATGGAAAGGGATGCAAAGATTGTAGTTTGCGCATAGATGATTGCATGAACGGCCTAAAGCTGTGGAGGAAGTGTGCTGGCGTTCTCTGCTGGATCAAAACAGATCAATATATGTGTGCATCAGAAAAACCGGGATCGAGTTGGGCTGAGGTGAAATGATGTGAGCTTGGGATTGTCTTGGATAGCCAGGGCGTTGCGGGCGCGGCGTTTGAGCGCCCGCACAATGGCGGAGGCGTATGGAGCCCGTATGGAGCGCAAGCGGAATAGGGCGGAATGGCCGTAGCCGACGGCGTATGCGCGCAAGGGCGCAAGCCCGAGCACATAGCCGGCGTAGAGCCCGTATGGAGCGCAGCGGAATAGGGCGAATCGAGCGCGTATGGAGCGCAAGCGGAATAGGGCGAGTGCCTGCGCCGCTGGCGGCGGGCAAAAAAAAAGCGCAACCTCATGAGAGATTGCGCGAATAGGTGCAGAAGGAATCGAACCTTCAACCTGCGGATTAAGAGTCCGATGCTCTGCCAATTGAGCTATGCACCCTTAAAGAGACCGTACGAGTGGTGGGACTCGAACCCACACGCCAAAGACACAGGAACCTAAATCCTGCGCGTCTACCAGTTCCGCCACACTCGCAAGGCGTTATGGAGTAGGTGCAGAAGGAATCGAACCTTCAACCTGCGGATTAAGAGTCCGATGCTCTGCCAATTGAGCTATGCACCCACAAGAAGAAAACGCACAAATACACCCGGTAGGATTCGAACCTGCGACCCTCGGATTCGAAGTCCGATGCTCTATCCAGCTGAGCTACGGGTGCAAAAGAAGGGTGGGTAATGGGGCTCGAACCCATGGCCTCAGGAACCACAATCCCGCGCTCGTACCAACTGAGCTATACCCACCATGTCGAAGGAATCTCCCTCCGGGCTATCCCTGCGAACGGGGCGGCTTATACGCGTGCTGGTGGGTAATGTCAAATAGTTTTTTGGGGGTTGTGCGTTTTTTTTCAATGAGCAATGAGCAATGAGCAGTTAGCAATTAGCAGTTAGCAGTTAGCAATTAGCAATTAGCAGTTAGCAATGAGAAATGAGCAATGAGCAATGAGAAATGAGCAATGAGCAATGAGCAATGAGCAATTAGCAGTTAGCAATTAGCAATGAGCAGTTAGCAATTAGCAGTTAGCAATGAGCAATGAGCAATGAGCAATGAGCAATGAGCAATGAGCAATGAGCAGTTAGCAATTGGTGGTTGGTAGTTGGTAGTTGGTAGTTGGTAGTTAGCGATGAGCGATTGGCGGAGATTTTCGGCGGCGTAGGGCGAACGAGAGCCCGAGGGTGAGAGCGATTAGAGCGGCGCCAGGTGTTTTGGCGTGTCGCGGAGTGGCGGCGCAGTCGCTGGATGAAGTGGAGACGGAAGGATTGTCGGGGTTTTGATCGTCGGTGGTGGGTGGGAGTTCGTCGCCGGGTTTGTAGGGTTCGATTTTGATGGCGTCGAAGACGAATCGTTGGCCGTTGGAGGCGGAGGAAGTGAAGGAGTCGTCGGAGAGTTTGACGTATTGTTCGGTGCCTTCGGCGAGGTCGTATGTGCCTAGGGTGACCCATCCGGATTGGTCGACGTTTGAGATGGTGGCTTTGTGGAGGGAACCGGAGGCCATGACGGAGTACTGTGCGGAGTCGACGACGTTTCCGATGCCGTATTCGACGTATGCGCGGATGGTGTATTTGCCGGGTTTTGTGACGTTTAAGTGCCAAGTTCCGATGGCGTTATTGGTGCCGGATGTGTTGACGGTTGCATAGAATAGATGGTCGTCGTATCCGTAGGTGGAGAGTTGTGACCAGACGACGTTTGAGCGTTCGAAGCATGGGTCGAGCTCGTCGATGATGGTGGATTCGCGGCCGTCGATGGCGAGAACGCATGATTTGGAGCCGGAGGAGGAGGCGTTTGGAATGCATGCGCCGAATCGGCAGATTTCGTTTTCGTCGCAGTTTTTGTTTGGCGAGAAGTGTCGGCAGGCGTCGTCGCCGAAGAAGCCGCAGACAGTGTATGTGGTTTCGTCGGTGCAACGCGTTTCGCCTTCTATGCATTCGTGTTGGCAGGAAGGATTGTCGTCGGCGACGCATTCGCCGTTTTTGCATTTTTGGTCTGGGTTGCAGTGAGAGAGTTCGGACCAGTCGAGGCAGCTGTCGTCGTCGAATGAACCGCATGTGTGGTAGCTGCCTTCGGAGACGCATTCTTTGTCGCCGATTTTTTGGCAATCGTCGGTGCATTGTGGTGGTTTTTCGTCGGGAATGCAGACGCCGTTTTTGCAAGTGGTGTCGTTGGGGCAAGCGGTGATGTTTGACCATTCGAGGCAGCCATCGCCGTTGAAATCGCCGCATTTTTTGTACCCGTTGCCGTCGCATTGGAGTTCGTCTTTTGCGGTGCATTGATTTGTACACGTGACGGCGTCGACGAATTTGATGGCGTCGAAGACGATGACTTTTTTTGCGGTTTGGACGTATGTTTCGCCGGTGGCGTCGCTGAGTTTAATCCATTGGTCGCCGCCTTTTGCGAAGTTGAATTTTCCGAGCGATACCCAACCGTTTTTTTGGCTCATGTCGAGTGTGACTTTGTGTTCGGAGCCAGAAGCGCGGATGACGTATGGTGCTTTGCTCGTCATGGAGTCGCCGCCTTTTGCGACGCTAGAGTCGATATAGGCTTGGACCTCGTAGAGGCCTGGGCGTGTGACGTTGACGGTCCATTTTCCGATGGCTTCGGCGGGGTTTGCCCATCCGTAGGTGAAGTAGAGGTGGCCGGCGTGGCCTTTGGCTTCTTCGTACCAGGATTCGACGGAGGACCGCGAGAAGCATGGGTCTTTGTCGTCGATGATGGTGCCGGATTTAGAGAGCGTCGTTTCGCATTTGACTTCTGTGTTGGCGTTTTCGCCTGGGATGGATGCGGCGGCTTGAACGCAGCTGCCGGTCGTTTTGACGATATCGATATCGGAACCGTAGAAGAATTTGACGATTTTAACCCAGTTATAGCCGCGTTTAGAGGCTAGGCATGAGGCGCCGTTTTGCGACATAGTTCCGCGGTTTGCGTAGTTTTTGGGGTTTACCCATCCTTGAGAGGATTGCGTGACGTTGTCGCCGGATTTTCCTTCGTTATAGGTGACGTATTTTTGTTGCCAAGTGTAGCAAGATGCGGAGGTGTCGCCTTTGTCGATGCATTTGTCGTTGAGGCATGTGTTTTTGCTCCCCGAGACGTAGAAGGCGCACAGCGTGGTGTTTTTATAGCGCAGAATCATGCCGCTCGTATCGTTTGCGGCGGCTTTGCAGAGTCCGAGTCTGGAATCGGCACGACCGTTACACGAGTAGACTTGGACGGCTTGGCCATCGCCGATGGGGTTTGAAGCGGTACCTTTACCGCCGCCGAGATTGTGATAGGCGACGGAACGTGCGGCGACGGCTTGTGAACGTAGGGCTTGTTCGGGTGCGCCGCCGTTTTCGCAGCACGTGACATTTGGCACGTAGTCGGTTTCCATGTCGACGGTGCCTTTGTTGGCGACGACGATGCTGCAGTAGGCGTTGAGAGGTGCGCGAGTGGCGACGATGTCGCGCATTTCGCACATTTTTTCTTGGCATGAATCTTCTTCGGCGCAGCCACATGCTAAGGCGCTTAAGAGGCTCAATAAGATGAATCGTTTGATTGTCGTGCGCATGGATAACTCCTCGATGTTTTAGATGGTGGTTCGGACACACTTTACTTCGATGATAGCACATTGGTTTTGTGAATGCCGATGATTTGGAGCATTTTTTTGGCGTTTTTGGGTGTAGCGCATCAATCACCGTACATCTTGCCTACGTCTTCGATGTACGGGGTTATGGACAGTGGCGGCTTCCAGCCGCTTGTGTGGGGGGGCTCTGCGTCAACGCCTACGGCGAACGCAGAGCTGAGGAAAAGGTGAAACAGGTGAAATAGGGTGTATACGAGAGCGTGGCAAACCGCTATAATTGGGGCAAAATGGTCATAAAGTAGGCCTTAATGTTCATCATCATGGCCCAATGGAAGCATAGTCAGAGAGGGAAAATTGTCTCAAGTTATACCTAACCCCTAACCACGAAAGTGTCCTTGACACGGGGGACACTTCACACTGCGTTGGGCAGGCGCATGGTGAGGCGTCGGTTGTCGGTCGTCGGATTCGATTGGCGGGCGCATGTGGATGGGCATTGCATATCGAAACAGTTTAGCGGAGGAGTGATGTCATGTTGTCGGCGACGATACGATCGTTATTGATTTATTTGTGGAAGAGCAACATTTGCCAGAACAAGGGATTGCAGGGGTTGATGGCGTCGCAGGGGGCTGCGGATGTGGAGGCGTTTTGGTCACAGAAGCAGGGGGTTCATCGTTTGCCATCGATCGAGAAAGCCGTTGACGAGGTGAAGGGGTATGAGTTCGAGATGGAATCGAAGAATATTCAATTATTGACGCCAGTTGATGAACATCATGCGTATCCGCTTGGATTATTGCCGTTGTTTCCGATTCCGAGTGTCATCGCCGTATGTGGCGATGTGAAGTATTTGACGATGCCGCAAGTGGCGATAGTTGGGAGTCGTTCGACGCTGGAGTCGGCGTATGATGTGACGCATAGTATTGTAGATGCGATTGCATCGCGAGGATTTTGCGTGACGAGTGGTGGAGCGTTTGGGATCGATGCGATAGCGCACCGTCGCGCGATGGCTCGTCGAGCGCCGACAATCGTCGTGTCGCCAGGCGCGCCCGAGTCGCCTGGGCCGTCGAAGAATGAGGATATTTATGCGTATGCGCGTGAACATGGGGCGATTGTGAGCCAGTATCCGTGTGGGTTTGCGCCATTGAAGCGGAATTTTCCATCGAGAAATCGGATAATCGCTGCATTATCTTCGGCGACGATTATCGTCCATTGCCGGGAGAAGAGTGGGGCACTTTATACGGCGCAGGCTGCGCAAAAGTTGGGTAAACCGGTCTATGTTGCCGCTATGCGCGGTATGCATCCGTTGACCGAAGGCGGGCTTGCGCTCGTGAAACAGGGGAAAGCCCTTTTGTTGTCGGATTGCGCCGATTTGGAGCCGATTATTGGCAAAAAACAGCGAGACTTGCCTTTGCAGAAAATGCTCTTCGATAGGGGAGATGCCGAAGAAAATGCTGCGGCTATGGTAGATGAGGATATGGAATGCGACGAGGATGGAGATGAATCGAGAACAGAAGCGGCGGTGGCGAATGGATTTGGGATGTCTTCGAATCTGATGCCGAGTGCTTTGGATGCGTTTTGTCGGGCACAGATGAGGGATCATTCGACGGTCGATGTGATACGGAATATATTGCGACAGAGTCCGATGACGCGGGAGAATTTGCGGCATTTGTTGGGGTATCCGGAGGATTTCGATGAGGCGATGTTGGATTTAGAATTAGGGGGTGAGATAGCGCAGACGGGTGGGGCTTATGGACTTGTGTTGACTCA
>SFNM01000115.1 GCA_004552725.1 Bacteroidales bacterium
TCCAAGGTAAACTTCAGTTTAACGAATCCATGGCCGACTATAACTACAGCTACGACTGGTGGTCGGGCAGTTCGAATAGTTCCTACTCTTGGCGCAGCACTTGCCAACTGAACTATATCTATTTGACCATTTCTTCTTCCGAGCGCACGATTTCCGAGCGCGGTGCCATTCAAGTGACAAATCTTCTGGTTGATAAAGGCTTCAAACTTTTGAAGAAAACTGATGAAGGTGCTGAAGCATTTGCTGCGGTTCTCACCAAGAATAATATCTTGATAGCTTTGTACGCTTCGAAGGATGCGAAAAACTTCGTTGTGGCAGTAGCCAAGAATGAAGATTCACTTCGCGAAAGTTGTATTGACGAAGTAAGCCAACTCAACGGCGGTAGCAAGTCTTCGGATTGTGCCGAAGTTGCTGAAGCTGTCGAATACACAGACTAATGTTGCGTTGATTTCTAAAAATCAACCTTCGATATAAACAGAGGGTGCTTGGCCGATGTCAAGCACCCTCTGTGTGTATTGAATTTAGGGGATTATTTGATGAGGGAGACGCTGCGGGCGATGAAGTCGCTGAGCTGGCGGCCGCGGAGCAGGCCGTTGCCCAGCAGGGCGAGGTCGATGAGTTGGCGTACTTGCGGCACGTTGGCGGCGTAGTCGCCGGCGAGGCGCTTTTCTTCGGCACGGTCGTGGTCGATGGCGGTGCGGAGGTCGTCGATTTGCTTGTGGGCTTCGGCGGAGTGGTCATCGCTCTTTTGGTGCTCGTCGATTTCGGCATTGTGAGCGGCGATGGAGTCTTCGAGGGGTTGGAATTGGCCTTCGAGGGCTTTGAAGGCTTCAGCGCCGATGGATTCGATGATGGGCGCGGAGGTGTTGATTACTAAATTGTAGCTGTCGGGCATCTCACCATAGAAGCTCATGCCGGGTTGGAGGGCCGACATATCTTTCATGCGGCGCATGAACTCGTTCTGAGTGATGACGATAGGCATGTCGGTAGGTGCGAGGGCTTCGAACGATACAAGGAAGTTGGCCTTGTCGAGCTCGGGAAGTTGCGACTGGAACACGTTTTGGAGCATGACGCGTTGCACCGGAGTGAGTTCCACAGTGCGGTTGTTGTCCTTGGGGATGAGGTTGTCGATTACGTCGGCATCCACGCGCACGAAGCGGGTCTTTTCGAGTTTCTGTTCCATCAGGCCCACGAAGTGGCTGTCCAACTGACCATCAAGACGGAGCACGCTGTAGCCGCGGTCTTCGGCAGCGCGGATGTAGGTGTACTGTGCCACCGAGTCGGTGGAGTAGAGCACCACGCGGTTGCCATCCTTGTCGGTTTGGTTGGGGTCGATGAGGGTCTTGTATTCGTCGACTGTGAAGAACTTGTCGTTGGTGTCTTGCAGCAGCAAGTATTTGAGCGAGGCTTCGCAGAACTTTTCGTCGGTGAGCATGCCGTATTGGATGAAGATGCGGATGTCGTTCCACTTCGATTCGAAGTTGGCACGGTCGGCCTTGAAGAGTTCTTCGAGACGTTGGTAAACCTTCTTGGTGATGTAGGAGGAAATTTTCTTTACATTGGCGTCGCTTTGGAGGTAGGAACGCGACACGTTCAGCGGGATGTCGGGCGAGTCAATCACGCCTTGCAGCAGCATCATGAAGTCGGGCACCACACCTTCCACAGAGTCGGTGACAAACACTTGGTTGCAGTAGAGTTGAATGCGGTTCTTCTGGATTTCGATGTTGTTCTTGATTTTGGGGAAGTAGAGAATGCCGGTGAGGGTGAAGGGATAGTCGACGTTGAGGTGAATCCAGAACAAGGGATCATCCTCGGTGGGGTAGAGTGTGTGGTAGAACGAGCGGTAGTCATCCTCTGTGAGGTCGGCGGGCTTTTTCATCCACTTGGGTTCAACGGAGTTGATTACGTTGTCCTCGTCGGTATCCTGCATCTTGCCGTCCTTCCATTCTTGCTTCTTACCGAAGACAACGGGCACGGGCAGGAAGCGGCAGTACTTGCGTAGCAGGGCTTCGATGCGGTCGCGTTCGAGGAACTCGGCACTGTCCTTGTCAATGTGGAGGATGATGTCGGTGCCACGGGTGGTGCGGGTGCCGTCTTCGAGTGAGTATTCCGGCGAACCGTCGCACGACCAGCGCACGGCCTTGGAGCCATCGCGGAAGCTGAGCGAGTGGATTTCAACCTTGTCCGATACCATGAAGGCCGAGTAGAAGCCCAGACCGAAGTGGCCGATGATGGCTTCGGCGTCCTTGTACTTGGCGAGGAACTCTTCCGCGCCGGAGAAGGCAATTTGGTTGATGTATTTGTCTATCTCTTCGGCAGTGAGACCGATACCGTTATCCGACACGGTGAGTGTGCCGGCTTCCTTGTCGATGGAGATGGTCACTTTCAGTTCGCCGAGTTCGCCTTTGAACTCGCCTACCGAGGCGAGGGTACGGAGTTTTTGGGAGGCATCGATGGCGTTTGACACCAACTCACGCAAGAATATTTCGTGGTCAGAGTAGAGGAATTTTTTGATGACGGGGAAAATGTTTTCAGTAGTAACCCCGATTTTACCGGTTGCCATAGTATATTTGGTTTTAAGAGTTTATTTTTTGCTTTTGGAGATAATTTCGCCCAAATATAAGCAAAAAATGTGCCACATACCCAACCGACTGCCAACTTGTCACGTTGATGATGCACGGCAACAGCCTCGCCTAAAGACTCAAGGATGAACAGATGTGCGCTTCCGCGCCGTTCGGCTACCGCCTCACCACCGAACCTGCAGATTTGCTGCGAGTTAAGGCGAAAATTGACGAAATCCAAATAAATAATTAGGCTAAAATTGGTGAAATCCAAAGAAAAAATTCGTGGCGATGCTTTTTTCGGCAAAAAAATCGGTGGCGGATGTCACATTTGGGAGTCTCATTCGTTTTATAGGTGTAGAAATTTTGAAACGATGAAAACTTGCTCAATCTTTTTCTTAGCAATGGCTTGTGCGGTGCGGGTTGCGGCACAGGATGTTCCGGCGGACACGGTTCAAACTCAACAGCTGAACGAGGTGGTGGTGGAGGCGCAAATGCAGTGCGCTTCGCCCACCGAGCTGACGTATATACCGACGTCGCGGCAGAAGAACGCTTCGCAAACGGGGATGGATTTGCTGCGCCAGATGGCCATACCTCAGCTGCAAATCAATCCGGTTGAGAACTCGGTAAAGTCGAATGCTGGCGAAGATGTGTCGCTGTTTATCAATTACTTGCCGGCTTCGCAGGAGGAGTTGGACGGCATGCGCACGGCTGATGTGCGCAAAGTCGAGTACTTGGAATTCCCGACCGACCCACGCTTTCGCGGCGCAAAATGGGTGGTGAACTTCATTGTGCAGGAATATGCTTACGGCGGCTACACCAAAGTCACTGCCGATGAGGACTTCCTTATCGGGCTGTCGTCGCGAGTCAACGTGTTCAGCAAGTTCACTTTCAAGAAGTTGACCTACGACCTTTATGTGGCATCAAACAACTACAACGACCACCACACGTCCAACAGCGCTGTAGCTCGTTACTCGTTGGTCGATGCCACAGGTGCACCTTACACGCTCACGCGCAGCGAGTTAGCCGATAATGTGCATTTCCGCAAGAGCCAATTTCCGGTGACCTTGCGTGCAACGTATAATACTGATAAACTGCAGATGCGCAACACCGTGGGCTACAGCCATTTATCTTATCCGGTCAATGGCCAAAGCGGAGCGCTTGCATATTCGCCCGACGTGGCCGGTGGATACACCTACGAGCGGAGCAACCCCTCACACAGTAACTCGCTGAGTTACAACGGTTCGTACTACATTGTGCTGCCCAACGACTTCGCTGTGGATGCTTCGCCACAGTTCTCCTACACTCACACCAACGACGCGCTCACTTACAGCTCCTCTGCATCTGACCCGATTGTGCGCAACGCTCGCGAGAACTCATTCAATTATCGGCTTGATGCGTACCTCCACAAGCGCCTTAATCAGCAGCACACGTTAGCGTTAGGCGGTTTCGGTGGTGAGTGGGCCAACCGATTGCGCTATTCCGGCGGCAGTTCGTCATATGACCGCTTCCGAAGCTACTTCCTCGGCGGCTTGTTGAGTTACCAATTGAGGTTAGAATCCTTCCGCCTCTACTCCGATGCAGGCTTTTTATATGAGAAGAGCGACATCAATGGCATACAAAACGCTGACCGTTACCCCTTTGTACACATCAACTTGAGCTACTCACCCAATTCGCATCACTCTGCCGGCGCGTATTTCCAGTTTGCGAACAATACGCCGGGCATAGATTCCAAGGCCTCTGACTTGTTGCAGGACAACGAGTATATGTACCTCACCGGCAATCCCTTGCTCGAAAATTCGCGCCACATCACCTTCAATCTTAATTATGCGTGGATGCCGTCGAACAAGTTGACGATGAGTGCTTACGGCAACTACTTTGAGCTGTTCGACCGCCAAATGACTGTCTACCAGCCGTATAACGATGGGCACGCTTTACTCCGCACATACGTCAACTCCGGCAACTATATTCAGGGTGAAATCGGCATATCAGCCAACGTGAAACTGTTCGCCAGCAAACTGCAAGTCTACCTCAGTCCGCGCCAGCGCTTTTACCGCTCGACCGGAGTGTATGACCGCTCGTACAACCCGTTCCAATTTCAGACGCAAGCCACTTACTACCTCGACCAATTCCATTTCACGGCTTACTACATGACTGCGAATAAGATGATGTTCAGTAGTTCGCCAAGGACCTATCGCTCGCGCGATAATTATGGCATCGAAGCCGGCTGGGGAAATTCGGAATGGAATGTGACCGTCAGTGCTTGCAATATTTTCAAAAGCAAATGGGATGTTAGCGACCAATATGTGGAATCGCCGCTCTACACCGAGCATCGCACGGGCTACGGAACCTCTTACCACGCTCAACTCAACCTGTCGGTAACCTACACCTTCGGCTACGGCAAGAAAGTGCAGCGTGGCAACGAAGTGGGCGCACAGCAAGGCGCCGCTTCCGGCATCCTCAAATAATCACTGCTGTCTTACAATCCAAGCATTGCGGCAGGCGCAATGCCCAAAATGAGGCATATCGCGCGAGCTACCTTCAATGTCGGTTCGGCTCGGCCATTAATATAATCGTTAACTCGCGATGGGCTGATTCCGATTTGTTGTGCCAACTCTTTTTGGGTCATCTTACGCTCTTGCAACGATAGGTTTATCAACTCACCTACAGTGGGTTTTGCAATCGGATAGTGAACCTTTTCGTACTCGCACACCACGTCCGACACCATTGTCAGTTCCACTACGCGCGGATCATCAACGGCCATACTGTCATCAACAATGGGCAAAAGCTCTTCAATACGCTGAAGTGCATATTCATATTGTCTTTCAGTAATTTCCATAGTCAGAACGCTTAAATCGTTGAACAATCAATCTTATCATACTCGGTATGTGTACCGACAAATCGGATGAACACATATTTTATTGTAAACTTAATTACTACTACCAATCTGTAATTATTACCACGAATATTAAACACATAGTGCTGATTGCCAACGTAATCAGTAGCTGGAAAATCGCTCTTTATATCGGCTAACGAGCTCCATGAA
>SFNM01000116.1 GCA_004552725.1 Bacteroidales bacterium
GTGGGTAGGAACCACTCCGTGGTACCAACCCACGGCTAACGAAGATATAGCGCCTCCGGCGCATCAAATGCCCTCCGGGCATATCCGTCACGGTCTGAATCTGATTGTGTTATACTGATTGTTGTTGGCGCGACGGCGGCATACCGGCTCGTTTGCCTCGAACATAGTGGGTGGGGCATCCGGTTATTGACCTCACGGGGAAGAATGGTGGCTTTCACATTTTTTATATGTGAAAATAGTGGTAGTTCGCGTTTTTGTGCGTATCTTTGCAAGTTATTTTGCAAAATCAACCCAAAACGAATGAAAAAGTACAATCTAATCAATAATGTGCTCGGCTGGACGTGTTTTGTCATCGCCGCCGTCACTTATTTGCTTACTCTGGAGCCGACCGCCAGTTTCTGGGACTGTCCGGAGTTTATATCCCAAGGTCTGAAACTTGAAGTGGGTCACCCACCGGGCAACCCTATTTTTATGCTTTGCGCACGCTTTTTCATCACGCTCTTTGGCGGTAGCGCTGCCCATGCCGCGATTGCGGTCAACGCCATGTCGGCTCTGCTCAGTGCGGCCACTATCTTGCTGTTGTTCTGGACAATAACGCACTTGGTGCGTAGAATGATAGTACCCGACGATGCTGAGGAGATATCGCTTTGGAAAATGCTTTTGATTTTCGGCGGCGGTGTTTGTGGCGCTTTGGCCTATACTTGGAGCGACACATTCTGGTTCTCGGCCGTGGAAGGTGAAGTATATGCCTTCTCCTCGTTCTGCACCGCTTTGGTGTTTTGGCTCATCCTCAAGTGGGAAAATCGCGCCGACCAACCGCATAGCGACCGCTACCTCATTCTAATCGCCTACGTGATAGGCGTTTCCATCGCCGTACACTTGCTCAACTTGCTGTGTATCCCGGCCATCGTGCTGGTGTTCTACTACCGCAAGTTCAAGAATATCAATGCCAAAGGCTCGTTGCTGGCTTTGGGCATATCATTTGTGATTATCGCCCTGATACTCTTCGGCTTAGTGCCGGGCTTTGTGAAAGTTGCACAATGGTTTGAATTGCTGTTTGTCAACTTCTTTGGCTGCAGTTACAACACCGGCGTGTTGATTTACACCATTCTTACGTTGGTAGTGTTTGTGTGGACTATCCGCTCGCTCTATGTGCAACGCTCGCCGATAGCCATCAAAATCGGTGTGCTGCTGAGTATCATCCTCTCGGGTATGCCGTTTATGGGCGGTTGGGTCATTCCCTTGTTGCTTATCGGTGGCCTGATTGTGTACCTGTTCGCTTTCTGCAAGAAGGTGCCGGTGCGATTGTTCAACGTAGCCATTTTGAGTGTATTTCTCATTTTCGTGGGCTATTCGAGTTATGCCTTGCTGCTCATCCGCTCCAGTGCGGAAACGCCGATGAACCAAAACGCGCCCGACAACGTGTTCGCCCTCGGTTCTTACCTCAATCGCGAGCAATATGGCGAAACTCCGCTGCTTCACGGTGCTCGCTTCGCTGAGCAGTTGGTGATGGAAGAATATCCTGAAGGGTCGGGCAACTACTACGTGCCTGTAGATGAGCAAGGGCGCCCGCAAACCGAAATCTGCGACGGCGTGCTCCGCGACGAAAACGGACGTCCCTACAGCGAGCCCAAATATAGTTATCGCAAAGTGGTGAAGACATCGCCCAACCAACCCGATAAATATGTGGAATGGGTTTCTAATCCCAATTACAGCGACATCCCCGACATCTCGTGCTTCTTCACTCGTATTTTCAGCACCAAGCCCGAGCACGTGCGCGGCTACAAGGGATGGATACAATATTCCACTCCCGACATTGATGCCATCCCCGCCGAACTACGCCAGAAATGGGCGCAGATGGGCTTCGCTCCGCTCTACGAAATCGCTCCTTACATCACTCACCAACAGCAAGTGGCTACGTGCATCAGCCACGATGGCCAAGAAGTGGAACATATAGGTATGTGGGTTCCCTCGTTCCTCGACAACCTCACTTACTTCTTCAACTACCAATTCTCGCACATGTATTGGCGCTATTTCATGTGGAACTTCGCCGGTCGCCAAAACGATATTGCCGGCAACGGCGAGCCGCAGAATGGCAACTGGATTTCCGGCCTCTCCTTCATCGACAATGCTCGATTGGGCGACCAATCCTTGCTGCCCGATGAGTATGGCAAGAACAACAAGGGCCACAACGTGTTCTATATGCTACCCCTGCTTCTGGGTGTGATTGGTTTGCTATGGCAATCGCTCTATATCAAGTCCGGACGCCCGCAGCGCGGCATCGAACAATTCTGGGTGGTATGCTTCTTATTCTTTATGACCGGTATTGCTATCGTGCTCTACCTGAACCAAACGCCGGGCCAACCGCGTGAGCGCGACTACGCCTTCGCCGGCTCATTCTACGCCTTCGCCATCTGGATTGGCATGGGCGTGCCCGCCATCGGCATGATGCTTCGCTCGCTCATCGCGCGCAAGGCCAAAGCCACTGATGCCGATACCGTGGAAAACAAGCCCTTGGCTTGGGCTGCGGCCGGCTTCGCATGCCTCGTTGGCCTTATCATTCCGCTGCAAATGGTGTCGCAAACCTGGGACGACCACGACCGCTCCGGCCGATATGTAGCACGCGATTTCGGCATGAATTTCCTCGCTTCTACCGATGAAAATGCCATCATCTTCTGCAACGGCGACAACGACACCTTCCCCTTGTGGTACGCTCAAGAGGTCGAAGGCTTCCGCACCGATGTGCGCGTGGTCAACCAATCATACCTCACCCAAGATTGGTATGTGAACCAGCAACGCATCCCCTCATACGAGGCTCCGGCCATCCCGATGTACGCCACTCGTGCCGACTATGCCGGCGAACGCCTCGGCTATTCATACATTATGCCGCAAGCCGACACAATTGTCACCGCTGAAACTGCGCTTCGCCAACTGTATCAAAGCCCCAACATTTACAAATATCCGGTGCTTACTTTCAACAAAGTGGTGTTGCCGGTGGATAAGGACGCCGCGCTGAAACGTTTCAACGTGAACCCAGCCGACTCCGCAGTGGCCAATACCGTCGAAGACATCTTCACCGACCTCCAACAATTCTGCCAACGTTCCGGCAAAGGCGGCCTCACCCTCGGCAATACGATGTCGCTCGACTTCCTGGCCAACTCGGTGAGCAAAAACTTCGACCGTCCGGTTTACTTCTGCTCCACCGTGCCCACCAGCTACTACCTCGGTCTCTCGCCCTATATGTACACTACCGGTATGGCTTTGGAAATCACACCATTCTTCAACGCTCCGGTGTCGCCGGTGGTTGAGAAGGCCTACCAAAACGTGATGGGCAATTTCCGCTGGGGCGGCCTCGACTGTGAGCATCCCGAAGACTTGTACCTCGACGAAACCGTGCGCCGCATGATTGCTTCCACCCGCTCGTCGCTGCTGGAAGTGGTGCGCTCGCTCTATCGCTCCGGCAACCAGCCCGCATCAGCGTGGGCCAAGGCCAACGCGCCCGAAGGTCTGCCCATGAACACTCGCTACGACATGGCTCGCGCTCTGCTCATCACCATGCTTGAGAAGTTGCCCGACGCAGCCTGCCGCATCGACGGCGAAGTGGTGATGTACATGGCCGAGTCGTTCTACGACCTCTACATCAAAACCGGCAACCGCACCGACCTCGACCAAGCCGAGCACCTCATCTCCGACCATCTGGTGGATTACGTGCAAATGCTAAAATATATCGCTTCGCTCCAACCCTCGCAGCGCCGTCTGATGGGTTACGACTACTACCAAATCGACAACCTCGCCACCGGCGTGATGATGCTCAACCGCATAGCCGTGCTCCGCAAACTCGAAGAGAACAAGGATGCAAACGCTGAAATCCTTGCTTCGTGGTCGGAACGCACCGCCGACGATATGAATACCATGATACATGTGATGCTCTACGTCGACGGATATACTCGCGCTCAAATTGAGGAAGTGCTGCCACAAGCCGAAGGCCAAAGTGCCGCCATTCTCAACTCCGCTCTGCGCACCCTCGCCGCCCACGAGGCAGCAGGCATCGAGCCGATGGCGCTGTCGAACGAGTTGGCCAAGCAATACGGCTTCGACATGGCCGTTTGGAGCACTTTCGCTAAATAATCATCGCCGATGCTAATCGAACGACCTCCACTGCTATATCGCCTCCTTTTTCCGGAGGCGATATGGCGGTTTAAACACCGCAATCGCCGCGTAGTGTATCTCACCTTCGACGACGGCCCCATCCCGGAGCAGACGCCTTGGGTGCTCGACTTGCTCGACCGCTACGGCATCCGCGCCACATTCTTTATGGTAGGCGACAACGTGCGCCGTCATCCCGAATTGCTCGAGGAAGTGCGCCGTCGCGGCCACTCCGTGGGCAATCACACCATGCACCACCTCCAAGGCATGAAGGTCACTTCGCGCCGATACATGCGCGACATCACCGAGGCCGACGCACTGATTGATACCACCCTGTTCCGCCCGCCTCACGGCATTATGCGCTGGGCGCAAGCCAAGGCCATCAAAGACCATTATAATATTATAATGTACGACTTGGTGACTCGCGACTACTCGCGCAAACTCAATCCGGAGCAGGTGCTCAACAATGTGAAACGCTTCGCTCGCAACGGCTCCATCATCGTGTTCCACGACTCCATAAAAGCAGCGCCCAATATGCGCGTGGCTCTCCCCAAGGCTATCGAATGGCTTCTGTCGCAAGGCTATGAATTCGAACCCCTGCCAATGCAATAATGACACAATCAGCCACTTGGCTCGGCAGGCCGGCGCCGTGGCTGTGGGCTTTGCCACAGCCGACGCCGTTGATGCTGCCACAGCCGAGGGCTTTCGTCGCTGGCTCGCTGCCGGGTGCCACGGCTCGATGGCCTACATGGAGCGCTACGTTGACCTGCGACTCGACCCGCGACTGCTGGTCGAAGGCGCTCGCACCGTCATTTCTATGGCCTTTCCCTACGCGCCGGTCGACGGCTATCACCACCCCTGCATCTCCGACTACGCTCTGGGCGAGGACTATCACATCGTGCTGCGCCGACGCCTCCAACCCGTGGCCGATGCCATCACCGCCGCCCACGGTGGCCAAGCGCGCATCTGCGTAGACTCCGCTCCGGTGCTCGAACGCTACTGGGCCGTGCGCGCCGGCGTGGGCTTCATCGGCCTAAACCACCAACTCATCGTCCCCGACATGGGCGCCGGCATGTTCCTCGCCGAAATCATCACTACCGCGGAGTTTCAACCATCGCAACCCTGCACCCTCACCTGCCAAGGCTGCCGCCGCTGCCTCCAAGCCTGCCCCGGTCGCGCCCTCACCCCATCCGCCCCTCCTTCTCATCCCTCGTCCCTCGTCCCTCGTCCCTCTGAATTAGACGCTCGCCGCTGCGTGTCATATCTCACCATCGAGCACCGCGGCGACCTCCCCGCCGATGCCAACCTCGGTGCAATGGTCTACGGATGCGACGTGTGCCGCCGCGTGTGCCCTCACAGCGCCGGAGCCCCCACCCCTTTGCCCGAATTCGCGCCTCGCGCCGAAGTAATGGCCCACACTCGCTCCACCTTGGCCGCCATCACCGCCGGTCCCTCGCCACCCACCGCCACCCGGCAGCAAAATAATCCGAATAAAGAATCCATACCTCGAATAATTTCGTACCTTTGCAATAATTGACAACGAATATGACAAGTGAAAATCTGACAGATTGTTCCGTAATCGTAGATAGTAATATAACGAAATCTGAGGGCGGATTTGAACTTCCGATCAACGTCAATTAACACACTGCGACTTTTTAGTATGTTTACGGTCTCTTACAGTGTTAATTGTTCCTTGTTGTATATCATATAAAGCTCGAAGACCTCTCTGGGTGCGATAATCCAACGGAAAGACGGCGGCCATATTGAGCGCAAAGAAACAACTTTTTTGTAATTGAAACAGTTATTTGTTCTTTTGTGCGCAGATTAGTATAAATTTCAAATTTGCAAATAAGCAGATTCGGCCAACAGTTTTTGTAATAATCATAAAAATCAAATCATTAGAAATATGTTATATAACATATTAAAAAGATTTTGAATTAATAGTTATTGTATGAAAAAAAATCCGTAACTTTGCAATGCATATCG
>SFNM01000028.1 GCA_004552725.1 Bacteroidales bacterium
GCCTGATGCCGCCTATGCATGGAAAAAATAAAAAATATCACAAAATATTATGCGTTTTAAAATATTATTTCTAACTTTGCGACAAATTTAAAGCAAAGCACCGAAATGATTAACAATCTCATCAGTATTACCTCTCAAAAATCGATGGCAATGGCTATGGATATGATGGTGATGTGCATGATGGATAATCAATGTGCCGCGCTTCGCATGCTATAATATATTAATGTATATAATAAAGGCGACCGGCACAAGTAATTGAGTCGGTCGCTCGTTTTTTAATCAACAACAATGGACTACACCAAACTTCACTTCGACACCTTGCAGATTCATGCAGGACACGACCGTGGTAATGCCACCTGCGCTCGTGGCAATGCCATTTACCCTACGGCCGCTTACAGTTTCCCTTCGTGCGACTACGCTGCTCGCTTGTTTGAACTGTCGCAACCCGGCAATATCTATACACGTCTCCAAAATCCTACTTCAAGCGCTTACGAAACCCGCATTGCCGCCTTGTATGGCGGAGTAGGGGCGTTGGCCACCTCATCGGGCATGTCGGCCATTTTGGTCACAATCACTTGCTTGGCTTCAGCCGGCGACAACATTGTGGCGTCCCCATTCCTCTATGGCGGCACATACAATCTCTTCCGTCATACATTGGCCAAACTCGGCATCGAAGTACGCATCGCCTCGCAAGCCACTGCCGAAGCGTTCGAAAGTCTCATTGACGAGCGCACACGTGCCATCTTTGCCGAAAGTATGGGCAATCCCACTTGTGCCGTGCCCGACTTGGAGAGCATCGGCGTGGTGGCTCGTTGTCACCACGTGCCCTTTGTGGTAGACAACACCTTCGGAGCCGCCGGCTATTTATGCAACCCGTTGAAGTGGGGCGCAAACATCATCACCGACTCCGCTACTAAGTGGATTAACGGACACGGTACAGCCATGGGCGGCATCATTGTGGATGGTGGCAACTTCGATTGGACAGGTTTTCCCGGAATTGATTGCCCCTCGGAAGGCTATCATGGCCTCAACCTCAAAGATGCGTTCGCAACCTCAGCATTCATCGTGAAATGCCGTGTCGACGGACTGCGCGATCTCGGCGCATGCCCCTCCCCATTCGACTGCTATTTGATGATGCTCGGATTGGAAACTCTCTCGCTGCGTGTGCGCCATGCAGTGGACTCCACTCGTCGTTTGGCTGAGTTCTTACGCTCAAGCGAGGCCGTTAAGCGTGTGTCGTGGGTAGGATTCGATGACAATCCTTGGCACGAAAACGCTACAAAGTACTTCCGCTTCGGCGCCGGAGCCGTGCTCAATGTTGAACTGCAAGGCTCGCTGGAAACCACTGTGAAATTTGTGGAAGCATTGAAGATTTGCGTGCACATGACAATGATTGGCGACTCAGTCACCGCCGTTACTCACCCCGCATCTACCACTCACAAACAGTTGAGCGAGGCCGACTTGGCTGCCGCAGGCGTGTCGCCCACATTACTTCGCATCTCTCCGGGATTGGAAGATGCCGACGACATCATCGCTGATTTTGCTCAAGCATTCTCTGCTGCCGGACTATGATACAATACTATCACTTCTCTGAGCCGTTCCACACCGAGTCGGGTGCCGTTGTGCCGGAATTGACCATTGCTTACCACACTTTTGGCCAACTCAACGAGGCCAAAGACAATGTGGTGTGGGTGTGTCATGCCCTTACTGCCAATAGCGACGTGGCCGACTGGTGGCCCGGCACGGTGGAGAGCGGCAAATTCCTGGATCCGCAACGTTGGTATGTGGTGTGCGCCAACATTCCCGGCTCTTGCTATGGCTCCACCGGCCCGCTTAGCATAAACCCTGCCACTGCTCAACCATACTACGGCGACTTTCCGGCGCTGACTATGCGCGACATCGCGCGTGTGTTGCATCAATTCGCCGACGGCATCGGGGTAGGGCGTATTAACACTTTGGTTGGCTCTTCCGTTGGAGGTTTTCAAGCATTGGAATGGGCTGCCGCGCATCCCGCGCGCTTCGACCGCCTTGTGCTCATTGCCACGGCTCCGTTGGCCACGCCGTGGGCAATCGCTTTAGATGAGACCCAGCGCATGGCTATCCGTGCCGACCAATCATGGGGCGAACCACGCGAGGATGCTGCCGCTGCCGGATTGGCTGCTGCACGTGCAATCGGTCTTCTCAGTTATCGCGGTGGTCCCGCTTACAATCGCACTCAGCAAGACCCTCCGGCGGTGGAGCCAATCCCCACGCATCGTGCTTGCTCGTATCAGCAACATCAAGGCCTCAAGTTGGTGCGCCGTTTTAATGCCTACTCATATATGTCGATACTCAACGCTTTCGACACCCACGATATCGGACGCGACCGCGGTGGTATTGCCACCGCATTGGCCTCGATACCGGCCAAGTCAGTGGTAATCGGCATCACTACTGACCTGATATTTCCGCCATCGGCAATGCGTGCGCTTGCCGACGCATTGCCTTGCGCCCAATATGTAGAAATCGACTCCGATATGGGTCACGACGGCTTTTTGGTGGAAAACGACAAACTCAACTCAATTCTAATTCCTTTTATGAACTCACCGCTATGACAGATACTAATATTCGCATCGGCTTGTTCGGTTTGGGTACCGTTGGCCAAGGTTTTTTGCGTGTAATTTCCATTGCCCGCAATGCTCACGCCGAAATCGCCCGCATCTGCGTGCGCAATCCGGCCAAACCGCGCAACGTGTACGTCGATCCAAAGTTGCTTACCAATAATCCCGACGACCTGCTTTCCGACCCCTCTATCAACCTGATTGTAGAGGTAATCGACGATGCCAACGCATCATATAATATAGTCAAAACGGCTCTGCAACGCGGTATTCCGGTGGTGTCGGGCAATAAAGCCATGATAGCACAGCACTTGCCTGAACTTATTGATTTACAGCGTTCTACCGGTGCCGCGTTCCTATATGATGCTTCATCATGCGGTTCCATTCCCGTAATTCGCAACCTCGAAGAATACTACGACAACGACTTGCTCTTGGAGGTGAAAGGCATCCTCAACGGCTCTTCCAACTACATCCTTTCGCGAGTGTTCGATCACGGTGAATCATACGCCTCAGCCCTCGCTTCAGCACAAAGGCTTGGCTTTGCCGAAGCCGACCCGTCATTCGACATCCTCGGCTACGACTCGCTGTTTAAGTTGGTGATTATCACCGTGCACGCTTTGGGTGTGTACGTTCATCCCGAGCAGGTACTATGCCATGGAATTGCGGCCATCAGCGACTTCGATATTGCCTACGCTCGCGAAAAAGGGTGGAAAATCAAATTGGTGGCGCAAGTGGTGAAAGTCACCGACGACAAATTCACAATGTTTGTGATGCCTGAGTTTGTGTCGCCTTCGAAATACATCTATAGTGTCGACGATGAATACAACGGGGTAGTGGTACGCGGCGAGTGCTACGACCGCCAGTTTATGTTCGGCAAAGGAGCCGGGGCATTGCCCACCGCCTCCTCAATCCTCAGCGATGTAATGGCTCGTCGCCACAACTATTGTTATGAGTACAAAAAAATGAGTTATATCGGCCGCCCGAACTATACTACTGACGTGGAACTGCACGTGTATCTTCGATTTACCGACCCAGATGTGGTTGATGCTATAGGCTTCAACGCTATTGACGAACGCTACTCATCAGCCTCCGCATCATACGTCATCGGACGAGTTAGCATCGACCGCTTGCGTGATGCCGCCGACGTGCTAAAGCGACCCGACATTTTCCTCTGCAACATTCCGAGATTCTTTCTCGACCGCGATTAGCCTGCATAGCTGAGATTCTTTTTGGAGAATTGAAAAATAATGCTTACTTTTGTGGTATGAAAAAGATTCTTCTGCTTTTGACTATAGTTTTGGCATCCATTTGCGATGCTGATGCTTGCACCTCGATGATTGTGAGCGCTCGCGCTTCCGCTTCGGGGCGCCCACTTCTATGGAAACACCGCGACACCGGTGCCGACAACAACTTCCTGCAGCGCGTCCAACCCACTGAAGGTTGTTATGGTTACGTGGGATTGTTTAATGCCGGCGACTCGCTCTTGCGCGAGGCGTGGATGGGTATGAACGATGTCGGTTTTGCTATTATGAATACCGCTTCGTACAACCTTGCACCCGACACCACCGACTATGTCGACCGCGAAGCATTCGTTATGACTGAGGCACTGCGTCATTGCGCCTCCGTCGACCAATTCGAGGCGCTCCTGGCCCAACTGCCAAAACCACTCGGCGTGCAAGCCAACTTCGGCGTTATCGATGCCTATGGCGGAGCCGCTTACTTCGAAACCACCGACCACTCATGGACTCGTTTCGATGCCAACGATGATCCTTCCGGAGTGTTGATTCGTACTAACTATTCATTCTCCGGCCAAGAAGGCGAAGGTCATGGATACATCCGCTATCAAACTGCCCGCCGACTCAGTTTTGATGCTGTCAACAGCGGACAAGTCACCCCGATGCTGCTGACCGAAACCCTCTCTCGCTCGTTCTATCATAGCCTTTTAGGTCAAGACTTCCTCAATAGCGGAGTGCAATATGTGGTTAATGCCGACTTTATTCCGCGACCGATTTCCACAGCATCCATTGTGGTCGAAGGCGTCAACAATCCCGACGATGCCTCTAAAATAGTTATGTGGGCGGCCTTGGGGTATCCCCCTTGCGCTCCGGTGTATCACGTTACACTCACTTCTATCCCGAGCGAACTCTTGCCCTTCGGACCCCAGTGGCGCAGTATCGCCTGCGATCAGGCCAATCAATTACGCCAATCCACAATCCCAATCATTGGAAACAATTCAGTGGAATACATCGACCTTGAAAAACTAAGACCCATCGTCGAACAAATGAATCAGCGATCTATGGTAGTTTACAACCAAAAATTTCGCTAACCACAAAAAATTACATCAATCAGCATTTTTTTCGCTGATTGATGTAATTTTTTTGAGTTTGCTACGTCATATATAGCGATGATAGACTCATGCAAATGACTGCTGAACGCAACACCGAACGCCAAAAGCAATTCCTTGCTATCGCCAACGACTACAAAAATGTGGTCGCAAAGGTGTGTTCTATTTATGCATCTGCCGATGTGCCATTTGCCGACCTATATCAAGAAGTGTTGATTAATCTTTGGGCCGGTATCGACTCTTTCCAAGGAAAAGCCAAAATCTCATCGTGGATTTACCGCCTTGCTATCAACACATGCATCTCATTCATTCGCACTAATCGCCGACACATCGAAGGACGAATGGGGCTCACCGAAGTGTTCGATATCCCTGACGTCAACGATGATTCTGTGGCTCAATTGCGCGAATTATATCGACTCATCTCTTTACTCTCTCCTATCGACAAAGCCCTCATAACTCTGTGGCTCGACGAAAAATCTTACGACGAAATTTCTGACATTCTCGGCATCAGCAAGGCTAACGTCGGTACTCGATTGCACCGTGCTCGCACTCGTCTCACCGAATTAGCCTCTAAATCCTGACTCTTAGTTATGAATACTCCTGACCTTGATTTGATAAAACAGCAATGGCAACAACTTTCAGTGAAAGTTGACAACTTGGAACAAGCCAACCAACGCCTCTCCGACCAATTGGCCCGCAACAATGCCAAGAGTTATCAGCAGCGCTTGGCCGGCCGTGTCAAAGGCATCTCATGGGCTGGACTGATGCTGCCCGTGCTCGCTCCTATGCTCTACTTCAGTCTCAATATGCCAGTGTGGATTTGTTTCGTCTATGCTATCTTTGGCGTGGTGATGTGTATACTCAACCGCCGTCTATCTAATTTTATTCTTTCAAAAAATCTACTGGAAATCCCGGCCACAGAAGCCCTCCAACACGCCACTGCAGTGCGCCTATACCAGAAAAACGTCCGCATATTAGGCTCCCTTTTAGCCATACTACTCCTATTTGGAATGTACTATGTACTTCCACCTTCTGAACACCGCTCCTACATCTTGATGGGTGGTGTAGTTGGCTTAGTCTTAGGCCTGGCAATAGCCATTCCACGCTGCATTACCAACGCTCGCCTCGCCCGCAGCATGGCCCAATCCCTCTCCGACCCCGAGTAATCTCCACACAAACCTGTGGTGAGGCGGAAGCCATTTACCTTTAGTGGTTTATACCTCCGAGGTGCCGCAATGGGCATTGGAGATATTACCAACAACGTAGGCTCTTTTAGGCGCTTTGGCCATTTTTTTTCAAAAAAAATGGCGTGGGGGTTGATTTTTTGCCGTATTCTCGTTAACTTTGTAGTCGGTTTGGTCATGGAGGCCAAATCGATACTTCATTACCGTAGATTCCTGTATGAATACTCACAGCTTGGTGTCAATCGCCGACATCTCCAAAGAAGAGATCCTCGATCTGTTGGAGCGCGCCAAATATTTTGAGCAGCACCCCAATAGCAAAATTTTAGATGGGAAAGTGGTGGCGACGCTATTTTTTGAGCCGTCGACTCGCACTCGCCTGAGTTTTGAAACAGCCGTGAACCGTTTGGGCGGGCGCATCATCGGGTTCTCCGACCCGGGTACGTCGTCGTCGGTGAAGGGTGAAACGCTCAAGGACACTATCAAGATGGTGTCGAATTATGCCGACCTAATTGTGATGCGCCACTTCCTCGAAGGTGCTGCTAGATATGCCACCGAGGTGACGGATGTGCCCATTATCAATGCCGGTGACGGCGCCAATCAGCACCCGTCACAAACCATGCTCGACCTCTATTCAATTTACAAGACACAGGGAAGATTGACCGACCTCACCATCACATTGGTGGGCGACCTCAAATATGGTCGCACGGTGCACTCCATGCTCATGGCTATGAAATACTTCAAACCGCGATTTAATTTCGTGGCATCTCACGAATTGGCCATGCCGCAAGAGTACAAGGAGTTCTGCCGCGCCGAAGGTATCGAGTTTACAGAAACTACCGACTTCTCGCCTGAGGTAATCAACTCCTCCGACATTATTTATATGACACGCGTGCAACGCGAACGCTTCTCCGACCCATTGGAGTATGAACGTGTGAAAGACCTTTATGCCTTGCACAACGCTATGCTGGCCAACTCTCGCGATAATCTGCGCATCCTACACCCGCTGCCTCGTGTCAACGAAATCGACATCGACGTCGACGACAATCCCAAAGCATACTATTTCGAACAAGCCCGCAACGGCCTCTTTGCTCGCCAAGCAATCATCACCCGCGCCCTCGGCATTAATCCTTTTGAGTTATGAGCCAACAAAAGACAGAACTCGCTGTGGCCGCTTTGCAGCACGGCACCGTTATCGATCATATACCATCGGCCGCTGTATTTCAAGTGGTAAAAATTCTTGGACTCGAAAATACCGACCACGCCGTGACTATCGGTGCCAATTTGGCCAGCGCAAAACTTGGTTCCAAGGGCATTGTAAAAGTTGCCGACATGTTCTTCGATGAAGCCGCACTCAACCGCATAGCGCTTATCGCTCCTTCAGCCGTGGTAAATATCATTCGCAACTACGAAGTGGTGGAAAAGCGCCCCGTGGCTTTGCCCGACACCATCGTAGGCATCGTCAAGTGCAACAATCCCAAGTGCATCACCAACAACGAGCCGATGCAAACCAAGTTCGACGTGGTATCGCGCCAGCCCGTAATTATCCGTTGTCATTACTGCAACCATGCCGTCAGCGGCGTTGATGCCAAAATACTCTGAATATGAAGCACTTGTGGAAACCGGGCACTATGCTCAACCCCTTGCCGGCGGTGTTGGTTAGTTGTGGCACAGCCGAACGCTCCAACCTTATCACCGTGGCTTGGGTCGGCACTATCTGCACCAATCCCCCGATGCTTTATATCTCCGTGCGTCCCGAACGCTTCTCCTACAATCTGATAAAAGAGCAGATGGAGTTCACCGTCAACCTTACCACGGCAGCCATGGCCAGAGCCGTCGACTGGTGCGGGGTGCGCTCCGGTGCCGACTACGACAAGTGGCAAGAAACCGGATTGACGCCCGAACCGGGTGTGGCCGTGGCTTGCCCGTCGGTGAAAGAATCTCCATTGAGTATCGAATGTAAAGTGCGCCAAATTATGCCTCTCGGTAGCCACGATATGTTCATTGCCGACGTAGTGAACGTGTTGGCCGACGATTCGCTGATTGATGCCGATACCGGAGCCTTCCACCTCGATACCGCCAATTTGCTCACCTATTCCCATGGCCAATACAATGCCTCCGGCGAGCCCCTTGGCCACTTCGGATTCTCAGTGAAAAAGAAAAAATAATTCAGACTCAGACTCAAATAATAACACTAACACATAAACTATCTAACCCTCAATTCAAAACCTATTTATGGAAAAGGACACAAAACTCTTTGAACTCATCGAACAAGAGCACCAACGCCAACGCTTAGGCATCGAACTCATCGCTTCGGAAAACTTCGTGAGCGATGAAGTGATGCGCGCCATGGGCTCCTGCCTCACCAACAAATACGCCGAAGGCTATCCCGGCCACCGCTACTACGGCGGTTGCGAAGTAGTCGACATCGTGGAAGACCTCTGCCGCGACCGTATCAAACAACTCTTCGGGGCTGAATATGCCAACGTGCAACCTCACTCCGGCGCTCAAGCCAACATGGCCGTGTTCATGGCTTGCATGAAACCCGGCGACACATTCATGGGCCTCAACCTCGCCCATGGCGGCCACCTCTCGCATGGTAGCCCTGTAAACTTCTCCGGTTTGGTATTCAATGCCGTTGAATACAACGTCGACGCTGAAACCGGCCTTGTTGACTACGACCACATGGAACGTACCGCTATGGAAGTGAAGCCCAAGCTCATCGTGGGCGGCGCAAGCGCTTACTCCCGCGAATGGGACTACGCTCGTATGCGCAAAATTTCCGACGCTTGTGGTGCCATCCTTATGGTCGACATGGCTCACCCCGCCGGCCTCATTGCCGCCGGTCTGCTCGACAACCCGCTGAAATATGCCCATATCGTCACCTCCACCACCCACAAAACCCTGCGCGGTCCGCGTGGTGGTGTCATTCTCATGGGCAAAGACTTCGAAAATCCTTGGGGCAAAACCACCCCGAAGGGCCAAATCAAGATGATGTCGCAATTGCTCGACTCTGCCGTGTTCCCCGGCGTGCAAGGCGGCCCCCTCGAACACGTCATCGCCGCTAAGACTGTGGCATTCGGCGAAGCCCTCCAACCAGCCTTCAAGGAATACCAAACGCAAGTTCGCGCCAACGCTCGTGTGATGGCAAAAGCCCTCACCGACCTCGGCTACAAAGTTGTATCCGGCGGCACCGACAACCACTGTATCCTCGTCGACCTCCGCACCAAGTTCCCCGAACTCACCGGTAAAGTGGCTGAACGCGTGTTAGTAGAAGCACACATCACCGCCAACAAGAACATGGTGCCGTTCGACTCTCGTTCACCATTCCAAACCTCCGGTATCCGTCTTGGCACACCGGCCATTACCACTCGCGGTGCCAAAGAACCGCTGATGGGCCAAATCGTGGAACTCATAGACCACGTGCTCTCCGCTCCTGAAGATGCTCAACGCATCGCTCAAGTGCGCGGAAAAGTCAACGCAATCATGGCCGAATATCCCATGTTTGCTTGGTAATTCTAAATGTCAAAGACTCATTTAATAATAGTTGCTGCAGGCAGCGGCTCCCGTTTCGGGAGTCCGCTGCCCAAGCAATTTTGTGAATTAGCCGGCCGCCCGGTGGTGATGCACGCCATTGACGCGTTGCAACGTGCCATCGCCAACGCCTCATGTGCCATCGTCCTCGCCCCGGATAGAGTGGAATATTGGCATGCTCTTTGTGAGCAATATCATTTCACTTCGCCTCAAGTGGTTATCGGTGGCGACACTCGTTGGCAGTCGGTTAAGAACGCTTTGGACGTGGCTCCGGCCGATGCCGACTTGATTGCTATCCACGATGGCGCTCGCCCTTTGCCTTCACAAGAGATGATCCTCGCCGTTATCAATGCTTTCGATGACCCGAAAGTTCAAGGCGCGGTTCCCGCTATCGCTGTAACCGACTCTCTCAGAATGATTTGTAACGAAGGCTCCAAGCCAATCGACCGTTCATTGCTTCGAGCCGTCCAAACTCCGCAAGCGTTCCGTGCCGATTTGCTTCGCCGAGCATATCAGATGCCATATCAACCAACATTCACCGACGATGCATCCGTGATGGAGGCCGCCGGATTTACATCCATCGCCTTGCCGCAGGGCAGTCCCGACAATATTAAAATTACCAACCCTCGCGACATCGCTATTGCCGAAGCAATCTTGCATTTTTCCTCAAAATGAACTCGCTTCGACATAAAGATATTAAATATGTGAAGGGTATAGGACCCGCTCGCGCCGAACTCCTCTCCAAGCAACTCGATATTCGTACTGCTTACGACCTGTTGCACCATTTTCCCACTAACTATCTCGACCGCACCACTATCTATGCCATTCGCGATATTGCTTCCGAGGAGGCTGCAATTCAACTCCGTGGCCGTTTCGTTGGCTTCAGCATCGCCGGCGAAGGCGCTAAAACTCGTCTAATCGGTGTATTTACCGATGGCACCGGCTCTATCGAGGTAGTGTGGTTCAATGCCATCAAACATATCCGCCAAACCGTTCACGTCGGCGAAGAATATGTGCTTTTCGGAAAGCCTAACCTTTTCAACGGCCATTGGTCGATGACTCATCCGGAAATCGATACCGTCCAAAAGGCTTTCGAGCACCAAGGAATGAGAGGTGTTTATCCGCTCACCGAGACGTTGCGAAATCGAAGAATTTCATCGCGAAATATCTACGAATGGATTTGTGGAGTACTCGACTCGCAACCCGTTTTCAAAGAAACATTGCCGGCTAAAGTGGTCGACAGTTACAAATTGATGCCTCTCGACCAAGCCATTCGCCAAGTGCATCGTCCTTCATCGCCCGCTCTGCTGCAGCAAGCCCGCGAGCGGCTCAAATTCGAAGAACTGTTCATGATTCAAGTGGATATGCTTATGCGCTCGCGTCGCCGCAAAGGCAATTCTGTGGGCTTCAGATTTGCGCGTGTAGGCAATTTCTTCAACCGTTTTTACAACGAGTGCTTGCCGTTTCCGCTCACCGACGCGCAAAAGCGAGTGGTGCGCGAAATAAGAACCGACGTCAATACCGGCCACCAGATGAATCGCCTTATCCAAGGCGACGTTGGCTCCGGCAAGACGCTCGTAGCGCTGATGGCCCTTCTTTTGGCTATTGACAACGGCTTCCAAGCCTGTTTGATGGCCCCCACCGAAATCCTTGCCACTCAACACTTTGAAACCATCTCAAAACTGGTGGCTCCCATCGGAATAAATGTAAAACTGCTCACCGGAAGCACTCGCACCAAGGCGCGGCGCGAAATTCACGAGCAGTTGGCCGACGGCTCACTCCATATTCTCATCGGCACTCATGCCGTGTTGGAAGACCCGGTGAAGTTTGCCAACCTGGGCTTGGCCGTAATCGACGAGCAGCACCGTTTCGGTGTGGCTCAGCGCGCTCGTTTGTGGGCCAAAAATACTACTCCACCCCATGTATTGGTGATGACCGCCACTCCCATTCCCCGCACCTTGGCCATGACTGTATACGGCGACCTCGACGTGTCGGTCATTGACCAGTTGCCGCCCGGACGCAAACCGGTTACAACATTGTTGCGCTTCGACGAGCAACGTCAACAAGTGCTCCACGGCATCGGTCAGCAACTGCGCGAAGGCCGACAAGCGTACATTGTATATCCGCTTATCGATGAAAATGATAAGTTGGAATTGCGCTCACTCACCGAAGGCTATGAAGATATTTGTGAAACATTCCGCTCATACCGCGTGGCTTTTGTCCACGGTCGCCAGAAGCCGGCGGAGAAAGATCACCAAATGCAATTATTTGCTTCAGGCGAGGCGCAGATTTTGGTGGCCACCACGGTGATTGAAGTGGGTGTGAACGTGCTCAATGCCACGACGATGGTCATCGAGAATGCTGAACGATTCGGCCTATCACAATTGCATCAACTTCGCGGACGAGTAGGCCGCGGAGCCGACCGCAGTTTCTGCATTTTGATGTCAAAGCGAAAACTCGCTCGCGACACTCGCGCTCGCTTGGAATTGATGACCCAAACCACCGATGGCTTCGTTATCGCCGAGGCCGATATGAAGATGCGCGGACCGGGCGACATCGAAGGCACTATGCAAAGCGGTATACCTTTCGAACTACATATTGCCAACCTCGCCGCCGACGGCCAAATTATTCAGTTGGCTCGAAATGCGGCCGAAGTCTTGCTCAATGACGACCCTTCGCTGTCTTTGCCCGAAAACAAGGCATTTGCTATTGCCTTAAGTAATTCTATCAAACGCTCCGCCGATTGGAGCAAAATATCATAATTATGAACAAAATCAAACGTAAATGCAACCTCAGCACCTGGTCGCTCACCCTTTCTACGATATTCATCGCCGGCTTGCTCGCTATAGCATTCTTGGCCGATTTTTGGCTCGTCACCGTCGTCGATTGTGTATTTTTAGTTGGCTTGTGCATACCGGCACTGTACTTCTCCCCGATGAGCGTGGAGGTTGACGACGAGGCTGTCACGGTTAACTTTTCGCTGCGTCATCGCTCGTTCAAGTTGAGCGACATCGCCTCCGCCGAGGACGTACAACCCACCATGGGCGAATGGCGCATTTGCGGCTCCGGCGGCTTCTTCGGCTACTGGGGCTGGTTCTCTAATAAAGTGCTCGGCCGATATTTTGCTTACTATGGCCGCGGCTCCGAGTGTTTCATCATTCGTTTGCACTCCGGCAAAATTTTTATGCTGGGCTGCGAGGACCATGGCACAATCCTCGCGCATATCCAATCTATGATAACCACCGTATGATTTTTTTGAAGAAAACTTTGGGGTAGGGGATGGAAATCTCAAAAAAATTAATTAAATTTGTAGTTCTAATTATTTTTTGAAATGATTTTAGGACATCCCGACTATATATTTGAACTTCCAATGAAGGTGCGCGACTACGAAGTCGATGCCGAAGGCATAGTGAATAATGCCAATTATCTGCATTATTTGGAACACACTCGCCATGAATTTTGCGAGTGGGCCGGCCTTACTTTTCGCGAGATGCATTCGCGCGGCGTCGACCCGGTACTTTCGCGTATCGAAGTGGAGTATCGCAAGCCTTTGGGCCTCGGCGACCGCATGGTGAGCAAACTCGCTGTGGGGCGTCGTGGCCCGCTGTTCATTTTTTATCAAGATATTTTTACACCCGAAGATGAGTTAGTGGTGAAGGCGCGTGTAGAAGTGGCCACCTTAGTCGATGGTCGATTATCCCGCGGTGAATTGCTGTTTTCTCACTTCGAAAAATATATGGCTCAATGAGCATGAATCACATATCGGTGAGGCAATTGGCTTTGTCGCAAATTAAAGGGCTCACGGCTGTTGATTTGCGGCAGGTACTTGAGCGAGCCGGGGGCGTGGACCGTTTCTTTGAATTGCCACAAGCCGAATTGTATCAACTCATGGGCGGGGTGCGAGGCTTCTGTAGCGATGCCGAGCGCAAACGCCTGTTGGCTTGGGCCGAAACCGAAGTACAGTTCTTGCGCAGTAATCCTGTTGACGCTTTCTTTCTTGATACACCGGAATATAGTTACAAATTATCGCAATGTGAAGATGCGCCGGCGGTGCTCTATCGCCGTGGCGAGTGCTCGCTCAATCATTGTCACATGGTGGCCATCGTCGGCACACGCAATGCTACAGTGTATGGATGCGACTTCACGCGCACATTGGTGGCCGATTTAGCCAAGGCACTCGATGATGTAGTAATTGTGAGCGGATTGGCCTATGGTATCGACGTCAACGCCCACCGCGCCGCTTTGGCCGAAAATGTGCCGACCATTGGTGTTGTGGCCCATGGTATGCGCACCATCTATCCCGCCGACCATCGCGATGTTGCTGCGCGAATGGTGCGTCAGGGTGGGGCCATTGTCACCGAATACCCGTCGAACTCGCCCGTGTTTCGTGGCAATTTCTTAGCCCGCAACCGTATCATCGCCGGTATGTGCGATGTGACAGTGGTGGTCGAAAGCGACTCTCACGGTGGCGCACTTGTCACCGCTTCTCTCGCCTCGGATTACGGGCGCGAAGTGGCCGCCGTACCAGGCCGTTCAACCGATAGATATAGCCGTGGTTGCAATCAATTGATTGTGAGCCAAAAAGCCGCTATGATACGTGGCGCAGAAGACCTCTTGGACTTGATGCGCTGGGAGGCCAAAGCCGGTGCAAGCGAGCAATCCTCGTTTGTGTTCGACATCGACAGCCTTCCGGCCGACCAGCGTTCTATTGTGAACTATCTGCGCTCTCACCCCGACGCTACTCTCAATGATATGGTTGCTCCTTTATGTATGCCATTTGCCACACTTAGTTCCAAAGTGATGGATATGGAGATGAACGACATTATTGTAGCCCTCCCCGGTGGTAAATTTCAACTCAAAGTGTAAAACCTATAAAAATAAGCACATATACCATGACTAAAAAAATTATCCCTCCTTCTGAACTGATTGTCAACCCCGACGGCTCGGCTTTCCACCTCCATATCCTCCCCGAGCAACTGACTGATAACATCATATTGGTTGGCGACCCCGGCCGTGTGAACATGGTGGCTGAGTTTTTCGATACTCGCACTTTCGAAGTGTCGTCTCGCGAATTTCATACTATTGGTGGCACCATTGGCGGTAGGCCTATCATGTGTCTGAGCCATGGCATCGGGCCCGACAATATCGACATCGTAATCAATGAACTCGATGCGTTGGCCAATATCGACTTCGCTACTCGCGAAGTGCGCCCTAACCATCGCACTCTAACTATGGTGCGCATCGGCACATCCGGCTCGCTCCAACCCGACATCACAATCGGCACTCCCGTTGTGGCCGCCAAGTCCTTGGGCTTCGATGGCGTGCTTAATTACTATGCCGACCGCAACACTGTGGCCGACCTCGAATACGAGCAAGCATTCTGTGAGCACACTCACTGGAACCCTCTGTGGGCTCGTCCTTACATTGTCAATGCTGATGAAGAGTTGGTGAAGCAAATTGCCGGCGATGATATGCACTTGGGCAACACTATCTCGGCCGTTGGTTTTTATGGCCCGCAAGGTCGCGAACTCCGTCTACCGCTGGCCAATCCCGACCTCAACCGCCTTATCGAATCGTTTGAATTCCGTGGCCAACGTGTCACCAACTATGAGATGGAAAGCGCTCCTTTGGCCGGATTGGGACGTCTCCTCGGCCATCGTTGCTGCACCGTTTGCTCTATCATTGCCAATCGTTACAACAACAATGCCAATCCCAACTATAAGCAAGGTATCCGCCAACTTATCGAAACCGTCCTCGCTCGTTTATAATCCTATCCATCCTATCCATACATCCTACACAAATAAAATCGCTGAAAATTGTGCCTTTTTCAGCGATTTTTGCTAACTTTGTAGTCTATTTGCATCTCAATATGGAATTTAAACTGATAAAGACTGCCGAAGGCTCCGCCGCTCGTGCCGGTGAAATTACCACCGACCACGGCTCCATCCCAACCCCAATCTTTATGCCTGTGGGCACCGTTGGTGCCGTTAAAGCAGTGCATATAAGTGAATTAAGCACCCAAGTGAAAGCAAAAATCATCTTGGGCAATACTTATCACTTGTATTTGAGACCCGGTATGGATGTTATCGCTCAAGCCGGTGGCCTGCATCGGTTCAACGGCTGGAACGGCCCTATCCTTACCGACAGCGGCGGCTTCCAAGTGTTCTCGCTCAGTAGCAACCGCAAACTCACCGAAGAAGGAGCATACTTCCGTAGCCATATTGATGGTAGCAAACACCTGTTCACTCCTGAAAAAGTAGTGGACATTCAGCGCACCATCGGCTCCGACATTATGATGGCGCTCGACGAGTGTCCGCCCGGCACATCCGACTATGAGTACGCTCGCCGTTCGCTTGAACTTACCAAGCGTTGGCTCAAGCGCGGATGGAACCATTTCAACGCCACACAACCACATTACGGCCACAGCCAAGCATTCTTCCCTATAGTGCAAGGATGCACCTATACCGATCTTCGTCGCGACTCCGCTAAATTTGTGGCCGACCTTGGTGCTGAGGGCAATGCCATCGGTGGATTGGCTGTGGGTGAACCCACCGAGGTGATGTACGAAATGATTGAAGTGGTGAACGAAATCTTGCCGGCCGACCGTCCGCGATACTTGATGGGTGTAGGAACTCCTGCCAATATCCTCGAAGCAATCGACCGCGGTGTGGATATGATGGACTGTGTGATGCCTACTCGTAATGGACGCAACGGTATGCTTTTCACTCCAGAAGGCACTATGAATATGCGCAACCTCAAGTGGGCTACCGACTTCTCTCCCATTTGGGAAGATAGCGAATGTGAAGTGGACCGTATTTACTCGCGCGCTTACCTCCGACACCTCTTTGCCGCCAACGAAATCCTTGCCATGCAAATCGCTTCAATACACAATCTGGCATTTTACTTGTGGTTGGTACGCGAAGCACGCGCTCATATCATTGATGGCACTTTCCCCGCTTGGAAAGCCGAAATGGTGCAAAAACTGATGCGTCGTCTTTAACCCCTTTGCAAAATGTTCAAAGTAATCGACCGATACATAATCAAAAAGTTTCTTGGCACTTACATCTTCTCCATAATGTTGCTTCTGGCAATTGTGGTGATGTTTGATATCAACGAAAAACTTGATGCCTTTTTGCGTGCACCGCTCAAAGCCACTATTGTAGATTATTTTGTGAACTTTTTGCCTTATTTCGCCAATCAATTCTCGCCACTTTTCACTTTCATTGCCGTAATCTTCTTTACCTCGAAATTGGCAAGCCACAACGAAATTGTGGCGATGCTTTCAACAGGTATGAGTTTCCGCCGAATGTTGCGCCCATACCTGTTCTCCGCTTTTGTAATCGCAGCATCTACTTGGGTGTTGGGTGCTTATATTATTCCTCCGGCCAATGTAAAACGTATTGATTATACAAATACGTATGTGAAAAACAAGCGTGTGGACTACGGCGCTAACATCATGCTGATGGTTGCGCCCGGTGAAATCGCTTTCATAGGCCGATACGATGCCATTGCAAAAAACGGTAGCCGATTTCAGTTGGAATCGTTCAACGAGGATAAACAACTCACCTCGCGCCTTACTGCCCAATCGCTTCGTTGGGATACATTGTACTCCTGGCGAGTTTACGACTATGTGATACGCGACTTCCGCGACAATCGCGAGTATATTCGCCGTGGCTCATCGCTCGACACCGTCATACCTTTTGAACCGCGCGACTTCCTTATCGCTTCCAACGACCACGAGAAGATGACCACTCCCGAATTGCGCCAATATATCGACCGCCAGCAGCAGCGCGGTGTGGCAAATATTCAAAGTTTTGAGGTGGAATATCATCGTCGCTACGCTATGACAGCCGCTGCATTTATCCTCACCATCATCGGAATGGCGCTTTCGGCTCGCAAAGTCAAAGGTGGATTGGGCCTCAACATAGGCATCGGATTGGTGTTGAGTTTCAGTTACATCCTTTTTATGGCCATCACTCAGAGTTTCGCTTACTCCGGATTGACTTCGCCTATGGTGGCAATGTGGATACCCAATTTTATTTACGGTATCATTGCTATAGTGCTATACTCGCGCGCCAAGATGTAATTGCTCCGCATCAACGGGGTAGAACAATTTGTGCGCCTTTTGAGTTGATATATTATGGAGATTACACCCGGCAACATTATGCTGATAGCGGCGGTGCTGCTATTTTTCAGCGTTCTTGTAGGCAAAGCGGGTAGCCGTTTCGGTATGCCTGCATTGCTTATATTCCTCGGCATCGGTATGGCTGCCGGTGTCGACGGATTTGGATTGCAATTCGACAATGCCGCTATTGCCGAGTTTATCGGTATGGTGGCATTGTGTATCATCTTGTTTTCCGGTGGATTAGACACGGATTTTCGCACCATCAAACCGGTGCTCGGACCGGGTTTGGTTTTGGCTACCGTGGGCGTACTACTCACCACGGCCTTCACCGGAGTATTCATTCATGAGGTGATGCGCCTTTTGGTGCCGGACTATGCTTTCAGTTGGCCGGAGTCGTTCTTATTAGCCGCTATAATGTCATCGACCGACTCTGCTTCGGTATTTTCCATTCTCAACTCTTCCGGCATCGGTTTGAAGCAGCGCCTCAAACCTACGTTGGAATTGGAAAGCGGTTCGAACGACCCAATGGCTTACTTGTTGGTGATTTTGTTGATTTCGCTGATTGAGGGTGGGGAAGATATATCAGGTGCTATGATCTTCAATTCCATCGGAACGTTGGCGGTGCAGTTGGGTGTAGGTGTGTTGGCCGGATGGATTATCGGCTTAGTTTCTGTGAAGGTAATCAATTCAGTGCGATGCGACAATGATTTCTTGTACCCGGTGTTGGTGGTAGCCTGTTGCTTTTTTGCTTTCACACTTACCAATTTAGTGGGCGGTAACAGTTATTTGGCCGTTTATATTGCCGGGTTGGTGGTTGGCAATAAGCGTGTGGTGCTCAAACGCACCATCACCACATTCTTCGGCGGTTTTACTTGGCTGGTGCAAATCGCTATGTTTATCACGCTGGGCCTTTTGGTTAATCCACACGAACTGTTGGAAATCATCTGGCCGGGATTGTTGTTGGGCTTGTTTATGATATTGATTGCGCGTCCCTTGGCTGTGATGGCTTGTTTAGTGCCGTTCAAGTGCTTTACTTTGCGTGCAAAAGCATATTTGTGTTGGGTGGGATTGCGTGGCGCTGTTCCTATCATCTTTGCCACTTATGCGTTGATGTCGCCGGCTGTTCCTCATGCTCGATTTATGTTCAACTTGGTGTTCTTTATCACCATCTTGTCGCTGCTGATACAGGGCACTACGGTCAATTCCATGGCTCGCAGATTGCAACTTACCGAACCGCTCCATCAACCGCATTTTGATGTGGAATTGCCCGATGAAGTGGCATCGGATACGCGCGAATTTACCATCGAACCTCATTATTTGGTTAATGGAGATTTGTTGCGACAAGTAACTTTACCAGCCGATAGTTTGGCGATACTCCTTCATCGCGACGGCCGCTATTTGGTGCCCAAGGGCGACACTCGCTTGCAGCCCGGCGATGTGCTGTTGTTAGTCAATCGAAAATAGTCAGAACGAGGCTGCAATGGCTATGATGATTGTGGTCATCACAAATGCGATAAGAAGCAAATCATAAATGGTAAGCGGTGTAGGCATATTTATGGTAGACGTGGCCGGAGCGCCCTCAAACCAGCGCAAACGTGCTGTGTGTGTGGTGATTGCAAATAGTCCTAAGCCGACCATCGACCCTATCACCGCACCTACCACCAAGTCGCCGGCAAAGTGTACGCCCAAATATAGCCGTGAATAGGCGTTGAGAGCCGCCCACAAAAACACGACTCCGCCGAAGAGCCAGCGGCGGCGCATCAGCGCCAAAAAAGTGGCCAAGGCAAATGAGTTGGCGGCATGGCACGAAGGGAAACCATACGGCCCGCCTCGGTAGCCGTTCACCACATGGATTACCTGCGATAGCGGCTCGTCGGGATTGGCCGGACGCATCCGCTCAAATATCGGCCGAATTATCGACGCGCATAGTTGGTCGGTGATGGTTATGGTGAGCGCTATTGCCACTAAAAATAGCACTGCTGCTTTGATATTATAGCGTTTGTACAAGATAATCAGTATTGTGGCGTACATTGGCACCCATATCCATTTGTTGGAAAATAGATACATAAACTGATCAAAATAGGCATTGTGCAAAGAATTCATTGCCACTGTCAGTTGGGAGTCTAATGCACTTAAGGAGTCTATCATAGTTGGTCTAATAGAGTGTAAACGGTTTGTAAATAGGCTTTTGATTGCCTTAATGCTTGTGAAGAGTCGCCTTTTGAGGCTTCAATGTGGTCTGCATCGAGGTTGTAAATCACCGTTGCGTAATCGCTGATGAAGCCCATCACTTCGGGCTCAGTGAAGAAAGCAAAATGTGGAATGTTCGGGTCAAAAAGATTTTTGCTGAAGGTAAATTGTGTAAAATCAATATTCAACATGGCAAGCAAAGTGGCCGCAATGTCTATTTGTGAGCCAATAGTTGCTACGCGTTGCCGGCTCATATTTAATGCGCCGCCGGTGAGAATTAACGGCACGCGGTGGCGCTGCTCCGTGTCGCTTATTTGCGGGTATGCACCATAATGGTCGGGCACGATGATTACCAACGACGAAGTCCAGTGGTCGGATTGTCGCAAGTGCTTCACAAACTCGCCAATGCAACTATCGGTGTATGCAAATGCGTTGGCTCGCAACTGGCGCTCCGGCTCGCCGGGGTAAATGCTTTTGTGGAATGGTACTTCGAATGGCTCGTGCGAACTTGATGTTTGGATTACATAAAATTGTGGCGCTAACGAACTGCGCTCGCACACATCGGCCCACGCGCGTTGGAATAGCACGTGGTCGGGCGCGCCCCATTTGCTCATTCGCTGTGAAAGTGGAAAATCGCTGTCGCACACCACTTTCGTATAGCCTTGGTTCTTCACATACGCAAGCATATTGGTGAAGTTGATGTCGCCTCCGTAGTAGTAACTTGCTTCGTAGCCGTTGGCTTGCAATGCTCGTGCTATCGAAGGCAAGTGCTCGGCTTTCTCCACATATTTCATCACACTGGTGGTAGGTTGAGCCGGAAATCCGCTAAGGATGGCGGGCAATGCCCGGTCGGTGCGAAAACTATTGGCATAGAAATTGGTGAATACAACACCCTCTTTCGCTATCGAATCTAAGCGCAGTACCACTGGCTCACCGCCCATCGACGGCAGCAAATGAGTGGAAAAACTCTCGGCGATGATGAGATAAATATCCGGGGTAGGGCACTGGAGCAGGCTGTCGGTCTTTACCTCCGATTTTTGATGAAGCATTGCAAACTCGTTGGTCGCTTCTTCCTCGCTAAGATATTGAAACTGTTCGCCGAAGTTGCATTGGTGGGTCAATGAATATAGAAGCGAAAATTCGGGATTGATGGCAATATGGTTGAGAGTGCGGTCTTCGCTAAAATAGGCTCGGCTCACGTTCATAGTACTTACCGTCACGCCGCCGCGAATGGCTACAAACAATAGACCTGCTACCAACAAGTGTAGCAAAAGCGCGTAAATACGGCTACGCTTACCGAGCACCGACTGCGCAAGTATCCGTAAATCGGCTATGCGCCATAAAGCCCATGTGATACCGTATGCCAATGCGATGATGGCTAATGGTCCGGCCACCAATTGCACTGTGTTACCTCCGGCTATTGCTGCCTCCGGCGAAGAGGTGAAGTAGAACAATGGTGTGGCATCAAGGCGGAAGCCCCAATAGCCATAGAGTGTAATGTCTAATACTGAGATAATTGCTACCACCACCGATATCAAAAGAAGATAACTGCGTTCGATGATGCGCAATGCCTTAGTGTCGCTCCACACCCGAATGACACTTAGCACTAACAGTCCGAGCGAAAAATAGCCTGCCATACTTGCATCAAGCGGCAATCCCGCTAAGAGCGCACAAAAGTAGTCGGCAAAATCGTGTTCGCCAACTATCGATAAGTTACAACAAATAAATGCAATTCGTTGCAACTCGAAAATTATAATAAACAGCACAAATAGTGCCGCAACTTTCAAAATACCTTTAGCCATCGCTCTATAAATCCGATGTGACTGCAAATATACTTCAAATTCCTTAAATAATCAAATTATCAACCCGATTGTTCGCTTTTTTCTCAATAAAAACCTTTGCGCTGCTATTCTACAATCATATTACGTCGTTTTTATTTGCATTTCCCAAATAAAAGCCATAAATTTGCATAAAATACACGTTGATTATGGAAATAATTATCATTCCAATTGTCTCAGTTATGATTGTTGTCTTCGTAGATTGGCTGTTTGGATTAAGCAAAATGAAAAAAACACACCCAAAGTCTGCTACAAAGGCACGCCTCACGGTGCCGACATCTT
>SFNM01000117.1 GCA_004552725.1 Bacteroidales bacterium
CAAATCAAGCAGATACTCCCATACTATTACAAAAAATCTTGCGAATGACTCCGCAAGATTTTTTTGTTGCCGACAAGGCGGCCTCTTTCGGATGGTTACTTACTTATTGATAGCAGAAAATTATCAAGCAGATAAAGCGGAGCCGCACCAAAATGTGGCTCCGCTGCAATTATGGGTGAAATAATATAAAAGCGGCGAAAAAATTTGACAAAGTGGAGATGGAATGTCGGAATTTTTGATTAACTTTGCGGTATGCGGCAAGGACGCCGCAAATCTTACCTTTTTCACTATGGAACATCCCGAAAACGATTCTCAATATACAGGTTTAACGGTTAATGCCGGAGTGGCTCAACCTCCGATTGTAAATCCTTATCTGCGACGTGCGCGACGCAAGCCGATACCCGAGGCCGGTGAGTTGGTCGAAGGTATTTTGAAAGGCGATATGACCATGTTGTCGCGTGCGGTGACGTTGGTAGAGTCGACCAAGCCCGACCACTATGCTCGCGCCCAGGAGGTTATCGAAAAATGTTTGCCAAGTTCGGGGCGCTCGCGCCGTATCGGCATCACCGGTGTGCCCGGAGCAGGCAAGAGCACATCGATTGATGTGTTTGGCTTGCACGTATTGAAAGACCCCAAGTCGAAATTGGCGGTACTGGCCATTGACCCTTCGAGTGAAATTACTCGTGGCTCGATTTTGGGCGACAAGACCCGTATGGAGAAGTTGTCGGTGCATCCCAATGCTTTTATTCGCCCCAGCCCGTCGGCCGGCTCGCTTGGCGGCGTAGCGCGTAAGACTCGCGAAACTATTGTGCTGTGTGAAGCCGCCGGCTTCAACAATATCTTCGTTGAAACTGTGGGTGTGGGTCAAAGCGAAACGGCTGTTCATTCTATGGTCGACTTCTTTTTGCTGATCCAGTTGGCCGGTACGGGCGACGAACTCCAAGGCATAAAGCGAGGTATCATGGAAATGGCCGATGGCATTGTTATCAACAAGGCCGATGGCGATAATGTGCAGCGCGCCAAGTTGGCTCAAGCGCAGTTCCGCAGTGCTTTGCAATTGTTCCCGCCGGCCGCGTCGGGCTGGAAACCGGAAGTTCTGTGTTATTCCGGCTACTTCGAACTTGGCATCGAAGAAGTATGGGATATGATCGACCGCTACTTCGCTTTTGTGGCCGATAATGGCTACTTTGAGCGCCGTCGCCGTCAGCAGGCTCGCTATTGGATGTATGAAACCATTGATGAGCAGTTGAAATCCCACTTCTACAACGACCCCGACATCGCGGCTATGTTGCAGCGATTGGACCGCGAGGTGGAGAACAATCGTCGCTCGTCGTTTATCGCTGCTCGCGATGTGTTAAATCGCTATTTCAGCGCCAAATAAATATGAACACGCGTATTGTATTGATATTAATAACGTTGCTGTGCTTTGGCTCATTGAGTGCCGGGCGCAAGACCGGTAAGTTGCAATTCGACCATACAAGTTACGACTTCGGCAGTGTGTCGTCGCAGACCGAGGAGATAGTTCACGACTATACATTTGTGAACACCACCGGCGAGGCGGTGGCTATCTTGTCGGTGAGTACCGGATGCGGATGTGCGCGTCCGGTGTATCCGGTGGAGCCGATAGCGGCCGGCGGCACGGGCAAAATTACGATAACCTATCGCACCAAAGGTCAGGAAGGCGAGGTAAATCGCGACATCAAAGTGAGGTATCGCGGGGCTACAGCCACCTCCTCGGCCCGTACCACTTTGCGCTTGCGAGGAGTGATAACCCCATAAAACCAAATGTGGAAACGCCTCCCGGAGTTTCCACATCGGATAATAAACCAATCATTATCACATTTCTTGCAATGGAAAAAGTAATTTTGCTATGTGACATTATAACGGAGAATAATCCAAATTGTTCGCTAAAAATAATTTTTTAATGAAATTTTACTATTGCGGGCAATAAAATTGCACACGTTAGGCGCTAAATTTGCATCGTAAACAGAAAATAATAACAAGAAAAACGATATAAAAATGGAAAAATCAGATAAAGCACGCAAAGGAAAAGCGGCAGTAGATCCGCAGGCAGCGCGACGCGAAGCCTTGGCCCAAGCCTTAGGCAAAATCGAGAAAGATTTCGGTCGTGGCGCCGTGATGAAACTCGGTGACGAATCGATTGAAGACGTGGAAGTCATTCCCACCGGCTCCATCGGATTGAACTATGCCTTAGGCGTGGGTGGCTATCCCCGCGGACGTATCATCGAAATTTTCGGTCCGGAATCGTCGGGTAAGACCACTTTGGCTATCCATGCCATCGCCGAGGCACAGCGTCAAGGTGGCATTGCCGCCATCATTGATGCTGAGCACGCTTTCGACCGCTTCTACGCTCAATCCCTTGGTGTGGATATCGACAACCTGCTCATGGCTCAGCCCGACAACGGCGAGCAAGCGCTTGAAATCGCCGAACAACTCATCCGCTCTTCGGCAATCGATATTTTGGTGGTGGACTCCGTGGCTGCCCTTACTCCCAAGAGCGAAATCGAAGGCGAAATGGGCGACCGCAACGTGGGTCTGCAAGCGCGATTGATGTCGCAAGCCATGCGCAAACTCACCGGTGCCATCTCCCGCACTAATACTTGCTGCATCTTCATCAACCAGTTGCGCGAAAAAATCGGTGTGATGTTTGGTCCGTCGGAAACCACCACCGGTGGTAACGCCTTGAAGTTCTACGCTTCGGTGCGCCTGGACATCCGCTCGCGCTCGTCGATTAAAGACGGCGAAGACGTGCTGGGTCGTCGCACATACGTGAAAGTAGTAAAGAATAAGGTGGCACCTCCCTTCAAACGTGCTGAATTCGACATACTCTTCGGCGAAGGCATCTCGCGCACCGGCGAAATCATCGACTTGGGCGTGGAATACGGTGTAATCACCAAGAGTGGCTCGTGGTTTAGTTACAACGGTGCCAAGTTGGCTCAAGGCCGCGATGCAGCCAAGCGCGTCATCGATGATAATCCCGAGTTGGCCGAAGAATTATCGGCAAAAATCTTCGAAGCACTCGGAGAAGCCGAAAAGAACGCTCGCCCGAAATTGCGCGCCATCAAAAAGGAAGAAGCACCCGCCGCTGCTCCGACCACTGAAGCGGCCTTCGACGACACTTTGCCCGACGAAGATTTTTCAATCGAAGAAGATATCTAATCTATAAAATAACGCCAACAGCGAAGCAACAACCGCCAAAGATTGTTGCCGCTGTTGGCGTTTGCTATATATAATCATTATGTCCGACGATAAGTTTCAGCGATTGTGGTTGGTGGCCGGCGATGATATGATGGAACGCTTGCGCCAATGTCGAGTGATTATTTTCGGCTTGGGAGGCGTAGGTTCGTGGGCTGCCGAGGCGTTAGTACGCTCCGGCGTGGGACATCTCACAATTGTGGATAACGACGATGTGGCTGTGACCAACATCAACCGCCAACTGCCGGCCACCCTCACCACCGTGGGACGGCCCAAAGTAGAAGTTTTGGCCGAACGCTTCCGCCAAATCAATCCCGAGATGGATTTGCGCGCCATTGCAGATGTATTCAGTGCCGATACTGCCCACGAATACGACTTTAATCAATACGACTATGTGATTGATGCTATCGACACCTTGCAATGCAAAGCGTTGCTGATACAGCGTGCCACCGCCTCGAAGGCACGCCTCATCTCATCGATGGGCGCGGCACGCAAACTCCATGCCGACCGCATTGCCGTGGCGGAGTTTTGGAAAGTTGAAGGGTGTCCGTTGGCAAGGGCTTTGCGCCAATACTTCAAACGCACCGGATGCCGTCCGGCACGCAAATTCCGTTGCGTTTACTCGCCCGAAACCATTCCCAATCGCATCCAACTTCCGGCCGAAGAGACCACCGATGCCGCCCTGCGCAAAGGCGCACCCAACGGCACTTTTGCCCACACTACGGCCATCTTCGGCCTACGCCTCGCCGGCCTCATCATCGAAGACCTCTACTAACTAATAAGTAAATTTATCCTACATTTGGTGACTGATATTATTATCCCCAATTGTAGGATAAATTGGTGTGAGCCACTGAACCGATGTAAGCAGCGTGTGGCTGCGGGGTGAGGAGAGGGAATGATTAGCGACGGCTGCGGCGGCGATGGCGCATTTGTTGCATCAGTTGGTCTTCGAGGTCGTAGACTTGGAGAATTTGTTGCGGGGTGAGGAATTTGCTATACTTCTTTTGGTACTTTTTTCGCAGTTCGAGGATTTTTTGGTTGCGTTCGAGGCGTTGGTCTAAGGCTTTTTGCGCTTCGGTGTCGGTCATATTCTTGCGTCGTTGCGAAGGCGAGCCCAATTTCCAGATTTCGCGCTGATATTGGCAATAAGTGTCGACAAACAGGCGGGTGGTTTGGTCGTCGAGGTTGAGTTGGTCGGCGATATAATTGGCTTGGCGTTGTGCCAACTGCTCGCGTTGCTGTTGACGGTTGGCATTGCCATCGCGCCGACCGCGTGCTTCAGCGGTTGAAGTGCAAGCGATTACCAGAAGAGATAGGAGAATTATGTGTAAGGTCCGTTTCATAGTTATTCATCAAAAGAGTCGTCGTAGAAAAAG
The DNA here is from genome assembly GCA_004552725.1 of Bacteroidales bacterium. Taxonomy (GTDB): domain Bacteria; phylum Bacteroidota; class Bacteroidia; order Bacteroidales; family Muribaculaceae; genus CAG-873. The sequence continues at coordinate 4,593 of SFNM01000117.1, forward strand.
AAATCACTATCATAATATTGCGCCAAGTATTCTTGGTCGTCATTGGAGAGGCACTCGTAGGCGGCCACAACGCTGTCGAGCGAGGTTTGGTCGCGGTGCCATATATTCGCACAAAGCATTACCGCGGCCACGACAGCCGCCGCTGCACCGCTCCACCAAATAAGCCGCGCGCGGCGTCTACTGGCAATGCGCGCCATCACGGATGTCTCGAGGTCATTGAAAAAGCCCTCCGGCACATCGTAGGGCATACGTTTGCCCACTTGCTCAAAACTAAAATCCTCTTTCATATCCGTTAGTCGTTACTGTTCATATATTGAATAATTTTCTCTTTGGCGAAATGATAGTTGGCTTTGGCAGCCGATGCCGACGACCCAACCACCCGGGCGATGTCTTCGTAAGACATCTCGTCGTAATATCTGAGGTTGAAAGCCAATTGCTGCTTGGTCGGCAGATTGAGAATGGCGCGCTGCAATCGCGCTTCAATGGCATCGCCTTCGATGGCCGAGTCGGCTTGGAGCAGGTTGGCCGTTGCCTCATCCAACGGTAGCGAGTCGAACTGCTTCTTGCTCCCGAGCCAGCGCAGAGCCTCGTTGGTGGCGATGGTGAAGAGCCACGTCTTCAGCGAGCAATCACCCTCGAAACGGTGGAAGAAACGGAAGGCGCGCACAAGCGTCTCCTGCACCACGTCCTGGGCATCCTCATGCCCCACCACCAAGCGCCGCACATGCCAATACAGAGGCTGCATATAAGTAGCCATCAGCATACGGAAGCCGGCCTGGGGATCACGTTGCATCGCCTTAACAATATCAATTTCAGCACTCATACCCCTTAGACCTACCTCCCGCCCAAAAGTAAAATCCTCACCCCAAAAAACAAGTAGAGAATGGTAAAGAATGGGTAGATAAAGGTAGAGAATGAGACACAAATTTTTTTTGAAAAAAATTTGTGTATTTTAGAAATTATGTATAAATTTGCGTGCAACTCCACCCACGCCGAG
>SFNM01000118.1 GCA_004552725.1 Bacteroidales bacterium
GACACTTTCTGCGTGTTACTCTTATCTTTCGAGGAACGCATCTTCACGTAGTTGACAAATCGCACGCCTGCGAGCTTGGCCAATGCCCCATTCGGTCTGGCGGCGATACATCTGATGCAACGACTCTCCGTACATTCCCCACTCAACGTGTCGTACAGGTATGGGAACGTGTCTGTCGTTTTGATGAGAATGAGATAATCTCGGATATCGTTCATATCTTCCATGATTTCGAGCGGGTCGCACTTTCTCACGACGGACAGCGGTAATGCCTTTTTACACACCGCTTTGTCGTTGAAGTAATCTCGATTGAGCGAGAAGCTGGCGCCCTTGACCGTGACGCCTTCTTCATCCACCATGTAGTAGTTGTTGACGTTGAGTTGCACCAGCTCTTTCACCTCGTGCGACGACACCTCGTACTTGTATAGCACGCACCACTCATCGACGATGCGGCGAAACGTGTCTTCCTCACCTGGCTTTACCTCGGCCATAACACCATCGGTGTTGACCTGAACAATGCGGAAGTGTTTGGATAGCTGGTAAGCAAGATCTGTGACGGATAGTTGACCGTTGATGGTGATGGAGTTGTTTGACCATTCCGAACGGAACACCGCGAACTTGTCTTTGAGCATACCCGTTAAAGATGCGATGAGGCGCTTGGCGGCTTGGCTTTTCAGTTTTTCACCCTGCTTTTTGTAGGTGAGGCGGGAGTGGTAAAGAAATTCGTAGAGACCGCGTGCGTGTGGTGTAAAGGTGTACGGATAGAAGTCGTGCTTGATCATCAGTGTGGGGTACATGGATGAAACGTCGGCGTACAGAATCTTCACGTCGTCTGGCTTGACGTAACCCTCAATAGCACCGTGGGCGCCGCCCCAACCCAACGCAACATCTAATCCGTCGAGTAGTCTCACAGTCGGCGTCTCTTTGTTGTAGAACTCCTCTTTTGAGCTTAATTCATCCCCCTTCTCTACGATGCTACGATAAAACGCGTATGCATCACCAATTCCCTCTCGCGTGGTGTAATCGATGGCGAACTTGATTGTGGTGCGGGCGTCATCTTTCGGCGATCGCCCATTTGTACACATTGCGGAAAAGACGTTGCGGGCGAGCGCGGCACTACGAAAGCACACAACGCGGCGTGGGTCGTCGAAGCTAATCCCGTACTCTTGCAAGACTGGCACACGCGCACATGCCGCCTCGTAGTACCCAAATTCATTGTTGAACACGTCACGTGTGTAGTAAACGTCCTGTTCGCAGTAGCCGACAATCTCTTTGACCTCGGCTGGCGTGTACTCTCGTTCATCTTTGAACGAATAGGGGCTGTCGTATGTCGTGTGACCGTATGAACCGCAGAACATCTTGAGGGAGCGCATACCCGCTTCGATGGGGTCGTACACGTCGTATGAACGGAATCGGTTAATCCGAACGGGAATCCCGTCGTTGATGAGTGCGTCTGAGATCTCTCGCACGTCCTCAGCCGTGCATTCGCCGTTGACACCGAGGATAAAATTGATGATATGGTCGTCGTATGCGTTGGAGTTGTAGCCGATGAAAAGCGCGTCGCCATTCTCCCGCACGTACTCATACGCATCGCGTGGGGATGTGAATGATTGCATCTCGCCCGTCTCCAGCGACAACGCGGATAGGACGAATAGGCTTGGATAACACTCCAAGTCGAAGATGATTTTTTTCTCAAATAAGTCTGCCATAATTTTGCCCATTTTTGTATGATGGTGTACGATTCGCCTAGTACACTTAGGTGGGACGCCCATCGCCCCGTTATGGTGTATGTTTACAAACATTTTGCAAAAAAGTCAAAGGGAAATTGCAAAATCGTTGAAAAAAAAAAGAGAGGAGACAAACTGATGGACACGAACACAACAATCGATGCTACTGCTACCACACCAGCCGCTCCCGAGGCCGCACCCGTTGCCGAGCCGCCCGCTCCGACACCTGCGGTCGAGCCTGCGCCGACACCCGCACCCGCCCAAGCGCCCGCCCAAGCGCCCGAGAAAGATAAGGAGTACGAAAAACTCCAACGTGAATTGGCGGATATGCGTGCGGAGTTGGAACGCGCCAAGATACGAAGCGGGCTCGCGGAACGAAAATTGTACCCACATGACATGGCGCTAGTGGAACGTTTGATTTTAGAGCAAGGTGGGAGTATTGAAGATGCGATTGCCAACATTTACGGCACTCGCCCGTATTTGTTCAAGGTAACGACTGTCGCTCCGTCTAAGAGCTCGACTTCATCGAGCGCGGATGACAAAGCGGCAAATGAACGTTTTTTGAATGCGGTTGTCGCGCGGATTTGCCGTGACAACGTTTCTCTCAAGTAGGAGATCGAACATGAAAAGTAAAGTAGTGCTTCATGGTAATCCGTATTTCTTGCAGGATTCTCATTACACCGCGATGACGATGGCTATCGAAACGAATAGCGCACTCGCCGTTGATGAAGATGGTGAAAAGATCCTCAAAGCTGGTACTGTTTACCCCTCGAATGACGCGTCGGCTCTCGGTATCGTCTTGAAAGATGTCATCTTGGATGCCGAAAAGGAACGTTTCGCCACGTTCTCGCTCATCACGCATGGTCACATCGACGAAGACTTGTTGCCCGCAAAAGTGAACGCCGCCGCCAAAACGGCTCTCAACAACATCGTTTTCTCGTCCGAACATCCCTCGTCTGGCGTCCCTGCCGAAATGTTCGTGCTCGCTCAACCCGCCTCCCCCACTGTTCTCACGGTTGGAAAATTGGCGAAAGGCGCGACGATCTCGGGCGAAATCAAACTCGAGACGGGATTCACGTTTGACCACGCCCTCGTCCCTGCGGATGTTTGCGTCGTCGCTGCAGATTTACCGCTCATTTGCTCGGCGGTTGATAGCGCATCGAATAGTGTCACGTTCACCGTTACGCGAGACGTGTTCATCAATGCGGGTTCGCGTGTCGGTGTTGTTTTGAATGCGGGTAGCATCAAGGAAACGCCGTTCTCGACGAACATGGTCATCGTGGCAAAAACCGCTTAATAGGAGGCATATATCATGGCAATGCTCATTTCCAAGTATTGGAATCCGACGAATCTTCTTTCGATTTGGTCGCGTGTTCGCGCATCCAATTTCCCCAAACCCTTGTCGCCCCTTTTCCCGTACAAACGCACGGTTGAGGACAAAATCAAATCCATCAAGGGTTACAAAAACTCGAACGTCATCTTGAACGTTTGCGACCCCGACAGCAAAGCGACAATCCGTGGGTCGAGAAAGTTGACGATTCAAGAATATGAGATCCCCGAGTTCCGCGAAGGCATCATCCTCTACAATAGCGAGGTTCGCGAAATATCCCGCTATATTGAGGATTACGGCGCCTCACCCGAAAGTCTCGCTGTCTTGGATCAGAAATATCGCGAATATCTTGAGTTGATGAACGGTATCGCCACCAACGCCGAGTTTTTCCGTGCGCAGTTGCTCCAATATGCAAAATTCCAATTCCGCAATCGTGTGGACGACGGAACGTTCGCGATGGTCGAAGCCAATTTCGACGTTGACCGCGAATGGGAAACACACAACGTCGTTCAAGGTGCTGCCAATCTCACCGACCCCGCGAGCGACGCGCTGACAGACATTAACAACCTCATTGACCAGTTCTACATCCAGAATGACGGTGAAGTGATGGGTACGCTCATCATGAACACCTACACGTGGAACTTGCTCAAACGCAACGACAAACTCGGCGAATGGCTCTTCAACATGCGTCGCGTCGATCCGCGCGATTACTTCAGCACGCTCGGCGTCAACATCATGATCGACAACACGTCGTTCCAGACGCAGTTGGCGGATACGACGCCGAAGCAGAAGTACATCGAAGATGGCAACATCTGCATCGTACCGAATCAGCGTCTCGGGCACATCGTTTGCTCCGAATCCGACCTTTTCCGCGATATGCTCCGCAACAAATCGCAACGTCCCGACATCGGATACGACGACGAAACGGGCGCGGTTGTCCGTTGCGTCGAGTACAGTGACCCCGACAAGATTAAGACAACGATCGAGGCGCACATCTTCCCTGCATTCGATACGGGTATGATGGAAAAATGCTGTGTGCTTCGCGGCAAATTGAACGCGTAGCGTCGAGGATTTGGATGGTGGGTCGCGCAGTCCACGGTGTGCGTACTCTTCTCGCCCGCCATCCGCCACCCGTAGCGTGGGGCGGGTACAAAAAAAAAGCGGGATTTCTCACGAAGTCCCGCTTCTTCACCAACTTATTCTAATAAGGAAAAAATATGATCTGTGAAACAGTCACATATTCATCACACAATGAACAACAAGTCTTTGCGCCAGTGTGAGGGCGACCTTCGAGCGGAAAACGAAAATGGCAACAAACCGCTCTTATCGGTTAGACAAATGCGTCTATAACAGAGGCACACACCGCTGTCAAGAAAAAAAAAAGAGGAGGCGTACAAATGTTAGATCCGAAGCCCGTTCCCAACTTTATTCCGCCCATCGACATTGGAAAAGAACCGCCCGACACGGACATGGAAACAAAGGTGCGCTACGTCTACGAGCTTGTAGGCGACAAGCAGACGTTCAGCCACACAAAAGTGCTCATTACCTTGCACGAGGCGGCGTCGCTCATTCTCAGCTACACCAATCGCACGCAGTTGCCAAAAGAGTTGGACTGGATGCAAGTGCGCATCGCCGCAGACTTGTTGCTCTACCGCACGCCTGACGTAGACAGAGATGGTGGTCCGAACGCCGACCCACTCATGGACAACCTCAAGCGCATACGCCAAGACGATGTGGAGTTTGAGGCTCAAGACAAAGATGATACCTACGTGCTCTCGATGGACAAGAATAACGCCAATGTGGAGTTCCTAAAGGATTATGCCCTATTGCTGCAAATGTGGCGGTTAATGCCGCGAGGGGGACGCCGTGGACACTGTTAAATGGAATCTGTATGCCGATAGGCTTAAGCGCGTCTTCGACGATTTGATAACGTGCGACATCTGGCGTTCCGTCAAGGGTGTTGACCACGTGGGCGGCGACACCGAGAGATACGAGAAGTTGCATGAAGGTGTGGAATGCCAAGTGTCGCATCACCCCATCCCAAAGGAAAATCTCACGGGCACACCAGGCTACACGCATTTATCCTCAACACTACGCGTCCACATGCACCCCGAGGCGGATGTGCGTGATGGAGACATTCTCGTTTTGCACATGCGTCCAGAACGACAAGTCGTTGTTTCTCGCACAGCCTGCTACACCACACACACCCGACTTGAGGTCGCCCCCGTGGACAATATGGTGTAAGAGGGCGTTTGTATCAGTCGAATTAACTTAAAAGTTATTTAATTTTTTAGAGATTTTTGCCCATTGTATCAAATGTAGCACTCGAATTAACTTAAAAGTTATTTAATTTTTTAGAGGCAATTTCGCCACTTTCCAATTCAAAATGGAACCGATTTCGTTATTGTATCAAATGTAGCATCGAGTAAAAAACGCACTTTTTTAATCTCGATTTTTTGTATCATTTGTGTCAAGAGAATTAACTTAAAAGTTATTTAATTTTTT
>SFNM01000029.1 GCA_004552725.1 Bacteroidales bacterium
CTCGTTCCAGTTGTCGGCTATTCCTTGGCCGGTATTGACCCATTTTCCGTCTTCAAGCCAGCAATTATTTAGTAGGAAAAGATCTTCACCATCGTTATGAGTAATGATACACGCTATGGAATCGCAGTATGTGACTATATAATCAATTTTTTCATTAAGGATATAAAAGCGAAGGTCCTCGCTTATTTCTTCATCAGGAACGTTGGCGCTGTAATCAAACATAGAGGTTGATATGGGGCCCCAGTCGCTGAATTTGCCAGACAACCGCACTTGTGCTCGCGACAGAAAATAGTTTAACGGGGAAGAAAGATTTATGGAGTCGAGTTGAAACTCTTTGACCTGACGTCCAATAGAGTCAACCTTAAAACCGGAAAATGATTGTGAATAACTGCAGAGGGCGAATAAAAGAAAAAAGAGCGAGAGAACAGTGCGTTTTATCATTTTGAATATAATAATGTAATTGAGAAAGGTGCTATTTATAAAAAACAAATGCATAAAAAAGCGGCGTGGAGCCAGCGATTTTATGCATTTGTTTTTTGGGAAGAATTATTCTTCTTCGAGGTATTTGAAGAAGTCGAGGCGGGATTGGTGGAGGATGTTGAGCAGGCGTTCGATGAAATCTTCAACGTCGGGAGTTGAGTCGATTAAGATTTCAGATGAGAGCCAGCATCCTTCGTCGTCGCAAACGGCTTTCACCACTTTGTATCGGGTGTTGACTTTGTTGAGTGCTTCGAGCACAGTTAGGCGCGGTGTGTCGGGGTGTTCTTCAAAATCGTAGATGCCTGGCATCAGGATGTTGAAGTATTGTTTGTCGTTTTCGTTTTGTGCGATGATAAAGAAGCCGCCTTGGTATTTGAACGACAAGCCGTAGTCGTGTTCTTCGTATTTTACACCATTTTCGTAGAGCCAGTTTTTGTAGATTTCCATAGTTAGAATAGTAAGTGAGGTTAATAATTAGTTTTGGTTGAAGCCCACGCGCGGACGTTGGTCCACACCGGAAATGTCCTCAAATTTTTTGCGCGAGTCTTCGTAATCGCGCAGGAGTTTTTCGTTGAGCGAAGGGCGAGTGGAGCGGATACATTCCAAGAGCATTTGCTGTGAGATGGGTTCGTCGCGCAAGGCAGCGATGAGAGCGGCATCGTTGACGATGAAAGCGATATCTGAAGCCACATAGTTGGCGGTGGCGTCGGCCAATTCTTGGGCATTGATGTCGCCGCAGGGACGGTCCTTGAGGTAGAGTTCGAACATCAGGCGGCGAGCAGTGTTGTCGGGCGCGGGAATGTACACCGACAGGTCGATGCGCCCTTTGCGCAACACGGCGGGATCGATCGACTCCGGCTTGTTGGTGGTGCCGATTACGAATATTTGGTGCTTGGAGCAGTTGTTGAGTTGGGAAAGGAACTCATTCACCTCGCCGGAGATGTTTTCGGCGGAGCGCGACGAGCGGTTAGGCACCATTGCATCGAATTCGTCGAAGCAGATGATGATGGGTGCTTGTTTGCGGGCTTTGTCGAAGAGTTCGGCGATTTTGCCTTGTCCGCCGTGCACATAGATGCTACCCAAGTCGGAGGCCTTGATTATCTTATACTTGAAGCCCGACTCTTCGGCGAATTTTTCGGCGAAATATGTTTTGCCGCAGCCGGGTGGGCCGTATAGTAGCATACCGTTGGGCGGTGTGAGGCGATATTTTTCGGCGCGCTCTTTGTTTTTGAGCACAAAGAGCACACGTTTTTGGAGCATATCTTTGATTTGGTCCATGCCGGCCACGTCGGCAAAGCCTTTGCCCTTAGGAGTCACCACTTCTGCATCTGCATCTGCATCGGACGATGCGGTGCATTGACGTTGTTTGCCGAATTTTTCGGAGAAATCTTTGTCGGATGCAGGCTCGGCGGCCGGAGCTTCGTCGATGGGCGAGGTTTTGGAGTCGATGGCTTGGAGAATTTGCTCGATGGAGAGTCGGCGGTCGGTGTGTGGGTCGAGCCCACCCACAAGGATGTGGGCCACCCAGCGGGGCAGGTCGGGGATTTCGCTCACATTGAGGCTATGTTTGCGGGCCATGTGCACGCCGGTTTTGTTGCCGTCGGCGGGGAGCACATCGTGCCATGGTGCGTGGCCGGTGAGCATGGCAAAGAGCACGGCGGTGGCTGAGAACACGTCGCCGGCGGGCGATGAAATCAGGCGGAATGATTCGGGCGAGCGGTATGCCGGAGTGAGGTCATCGACCAAATATGAGTCTTCGCGAGAGTTGGCGCGCGAGAGGTGTCCGGTGTCGATGATGCGCACTTCTCCGCTTTCGGGCGAGTACATCACATTGCGTGGAGTGATGTCGTTGTGCACCAAATTGAGACCATGGAGATATTGCAAACCGCAGAGAATTTGTCGGTAGATGTTGACGGCGCTGTTGAAGTCGAACTTTGTGCCGGCCAAAATGGGTTCGCTCAGCAATCGAGCGCTGAAATAGGAGCACACCAAGTATGGATATGCCTTGTCGGCAAGTTCGATTGTGTCGTCGGCGAGATAATGCACCACGTTGGGGTGGTCCAGCCCGCGGGTATATGTGATTTCGCGTATGTTGTCGGCTTTCAAGCGGCCTGCGGCACGCTCCAAGTCGAAGAGTTTAAGAAAGCAAGCATCGCCGTTGGCATTGCGCACGCGGTAGGTTTGGCACAAAAGACCATCGTGGATAAACTGCTCCACGATATATTCACCTACGTGCTGACCGTCGGCTAAAATATGTGTAGTAGGAGAATTTTCACTCATAAGGGCAATAGAGAAAGCATCAAAAAAGATGAGGGTTTTCGTTTTTTTGCAAATTTAGCAATTATTTCTTAATCGCCAAAGAAGGAAGGGGAATTTTGTATGAAAACCCGTTGTTATTGTACCAAATGAAAGTGGTTAAAACACGATGGTCAGCCCTACGGATTGAGGCTGGATGTTCAGAGCACCATATTGCTTGCGCGATGGGTCGCCGCGAAATAAATCAATCACCCCATTCACCGGGTCGAGAATTATGGCGGCAATATGCCCGAGTACCGAAGAGCCCAACAATTGATATCCATTCTCCATAATCTGCCGCTTGCCGCGATAGCACAACTCTCCGATGAGGCTGCCTATCACCGGCGTGATTATCAAATCTTGATACGAAGGCCGTTCCATAAATGCTTCGATGCCAAACTCCCAACCAATAGTCGACACCGCGGCTGAATACAGCAACGATTCTTGATAAGAAAAGCCACACGAGCGTGCACTCATAAAGTACACCGCCCCGGCGTAGGGGTGAAGGATATAGTTGAAAATAGCGTTGTCGTGGTCCCATTCCGGTCCGCGTTTGAAAATATTGCGATACCAACGCTTGAAAGGCGGCACCGATTGGATTTCAGCGCGATTCCAGGCAGTGGCATCTTCGGGCAAACATTCCAACACCAACAAAGTACCAACAAAAGCGCTCGACAACACGGCCGTGTTTTGCCACAAGCGATGCCAATCCTTCTGTACGGCATCGTGCGTGTAGGGCAAAGCATAAGGCGACAAAGGGGTGTGGCCGGTGCTGGGCACCAGTTCCACCTCTTCCAATCGCAGCGAGTCGCGGTCGAAAGACGCGGAAGTGTTGGCCGCGGCCAGAGGAGACACGGCCAGCACAAGCAAGGAGAGAAAAACGTTAAGTAGTTTCATCACGCGTGTGTACAATTTCAGAAAGAAAACGTACACGGCGCAAAAAAAGTTGCCGTCAAGCGACAAAACGACCAATAAATTCACCCTTTCAGCAAAAAAATCACCCAATTATACAAGGCAGCAGTAGGAGGCGTGGTAGTTCGGCTTCCGCCTCACCACAGAACTCGGGATTAGAGGGCGGGGGAGGTGGTGCGGGTGAGTTGGAGGCCGGTGGAGTCGATGAGGATGTAGTAAGGGATTGAAGGGATGGATGCGTGGCGGATTTGAGGGTTTGCGATGCCGCCGTGGAGCCAGCCTCGTTGCCATGTGGCGCTGTCGCGGCGAAGAGTGCGGCTCCATTCGAGGGTGTCGGTGTCTAATGAGATATCGAGGATGTAGACGGCGCGTCCATCGGCGAGTCGTCCGCTGTTGTTTTTGATGCGTCGTAGGAGGGTGAGTGTTGAGTCGCGTCCGTCGCGTTCGGTTGAGAAGGTGATTAGAGTAAGAGGGTGGTCGGAGGCGTTGAAAGTGGCGTGAGTGTTGCCGGAGCGGAGGTACCGGAGTGTTTTGATGGGTTTGCGTTGGTCGGAGGGTGCGATTGCGTTGAGTTGGAGAGCGAAAGCGGCAGTGAGGCCAAGCGGCTTCCATTGGATGTCTTGCCAGAGTTGCTGAGCGCGGAGCACGTCGGCATCGGAGTTGGCGATGTTGAAGTCGGTGATTAGAAGGAGAGTTGAGAGTTGGTCGGTGGGGTTTGCTTCGATGTATTTGGCAATGACATCGTTGTGTTGTTTGGGTGAGGCTTGGAGTGCGTCGGAGTTTTCGCTGAGGAATGAAGCCCAACGGGTTGAAAGGTCGTTGCCTTCGATAGAAAGGTTGTAGGGCGAACGTGTAAGGTTGAGAGAGATGTCTTGGCCGTTGACGGTGATGAAGCGCCCGAGCAGAGCGTAGTCGTTGTCGAAGAGTTCCACGATTGCGGTGTCGGGAGCGGCGGCTTTGAAGGAGAATTTGCCGTTGGTGGCGGCTGTGACACCGGTGTAAATTTGGCCGTTCATGGTGTAAACGACGCGGATGTTCATGGTGGGGTTACCTTCGATTGAACCGTCGACAACGAAGGTGTCGGAATGGCCGCAGGCGCTGAGAGCGATGGCCAACACTAAGTTAATTATGTGAATAATAAGCGGTTTGTTCATTTCAGGAGAGATTGAATGGCTAAGGCATATCCTTCGATGCCGAAGCCGGCGATGAAGCCGCGTGTGCCTACGGCGGTGACGTGGCGTTGGCGGAAGTCTTCGCGGGCGAAGATGTTTGATATATGAACTTCAACCACCGGGGTTTCGACGGCCAAGATTGCATCAGCGATGGCCACAGACGAGTGGCTGTAGCCGCCGGGATTGAGCACGATGCCGCTGATGCCGTTGGCATTGGCTTGTTGGATGAGGTCGATGATTCGCCCCTCGTGGTTGCTCTGCTCGTGGAGTAATTCCACTTGAGGGAAGCGGGCGCGAAGGGTGTCCAACACCGCATCGAGGGCCGTGTCGCCGTAGATTTGCGGCTCGCGGGCGCCGAGGAGATTTAGGTTAGGGCCGTTGATAATCAGTAGTTTCATTTGTGCGATATATCTACTTTGAGGGTTGGGGGAAGGGCAGCGTTGCGACGGTCGACGGCATCGATGACTTGGTGGGCCAAGAATGTGAATGTCGATGCGGAGAGGGAGTCGGGATTGAGAGCGATAGGCTCACCGCTGTCGTTGTGGTCGCCGATATCAGCGATGAGCGGGATACGGGCGAGGACTTCCACTTGGTATTTTGCGGCGAGTTCATCTACGGAAGCATCGTTGCCGAAGATGTAGTAGCGTTCGTCGGGGTGTTTTTCCGGGGTGAACCAAGCCATGTTGTCAACGATGCCGAGCACCGGCACGTTGATTTTTTCTTCGCGGAACATAGCGATGCCTTTGCGGGCATCGGCAAGTGCCACTTGCTGTGGGGTGGTGACTACAACTGCGCCGGTGATGCCTAATGTTTGTACCAAAGTGAGGTGGATGTCGGAGGTGCCGGGTGGCATATCGATGAGGAAGTAGTCGAGTTCGCCCCAGTCGGCTTGTTCGATGAGTTGTTTGAGAGCGTTAGAGGCCATTGAGCCACGCCAGAGGGCTGCTTTGTCGGGGTCGATAACGAGGCCGATGGAGAGGAGTCGCACGCCGTGGCGCTCGATGGGGATGATGAGGTCGCGGCCGTCGACATGGTGCATGTACAATTGCTCGTTTTCGATGCCGAACATTTTGGGAACGGAAGGCCCGAAGATGTCGGCATCAAGCAGTCCCACGCGGTAGCCTTCGCGAGCCAAGGCTACGGCCAAGTTGGCAGCCACGGTGGATTTGCCCACGCCGCCTTTGCCCGAAGATATGCCGATAATGTTTTTCACGCCCGGCAACACGGGTGCTGCTTTGGTGGCGGGCGCAGCCGGTTGGCGAGTCTTTACATGGATATTACCGGCGATTTCAACGTCGGGAGCCACGAATGTGAGGATAGCATTTTCAGCGGCCTTGACCACAGATTTGATAAACGGGTCGGTGGGTCGGTCGAAGATGAGAGAAAATTCCACCTTACGGCCGTCGATGCGGAGGTCGTCCTCCACCATATTCAGTTCCACGATATTCTTGCCGGAGCCGGGGTAGCGCACTTGGCTCAAGGCATCAAGAATGAGTTTGGGATATAATTGTTGCATTATAGTTCGGGATTTTCAATAAGAGGAATATAACCGCGCGAGTAACTGCGATACGTGTCGCGTTCGAAATCGTCTTCCGGCTCTTGGAGGGTGGTATTGTGGTCGAGCGCGAAGGCCAAGTATTTTATTGAGAGACCGCGGGCAAGCCATTGGCTCTCGTAGTGAGTGCGGATGTTGAGGATGGGGTCGACGATATCGGAGTGGTAAAGGTCGGAGGTGTCGACCAAGATTTGCTGGCCGTTGAGTTGGACCATGGCGCGAGTGTAGGCATAGAGGAAAGGACTGTCGCTTTTGAGGCGTACCACGCCACCGTCGGGCATCACTTTGCGGTAGAGTTGCATGAAGCGCGTGCCGGTGAGGCGTTTGGTGACTTTTTTCATTTGCGGGTCGGGGAAAGTAATCCACAATTCGCTTACTTCGCCCGGGGCAAAGAACGACTCCAGCAATTCAATGGAGGTGCGCAAAAAAGCCACGTTTTTGAGCCCCAAATCGCGGGCTTGGGTGGCGCCGGTGTACATGCGTGCGCCTTTGATGTCGATGCCTATAAAGTTTTTGTCGGGGAATAGTTGAGCCAGACCAACGGTGTATTCACCTTTGCCACAACCCAATTCGAGCACGATTGGATTGTCGTTGGCAAAAAAATCGCTGTTCCACTTGCCCTTGAGGGGAAAACTGTCGAAGCCCTCGGCTTTGAGGCGGCCAAATGGGTATTGGAACACCAAGTCGATGGTGTTCATTTCGGCAAATTTGCGTAGTTTGTTTTTGCCCATCAGTTGGTGGCGATTTTGAGGGAGGCAACTGACGAGTCGGCCATCATTACGGCAACTACGAGTGCTTGAGCGGGCAGATGGCCTATTGCTATTTGCGCTTCCAAGCCTGACGCGCCGGTGGAGGCCAGGAGTTGGCCGTTGGCAGCGTAAACGCGCACGGAGGCAAGAGCCTTGGAAGTGCTTTCGATATAGAGCACGCCATCGACTACGCGACCGCGCAGCCCGCTATCGGCCGTAGCGGCATCCTCCACTCCGGAGGGGTTTACACCCACTAAATCGAACTCATTCCACTGGTCGGCTGCTTCAAACTCCGAGAGCATGGAATCCCATACATAAGCAGTAATCAGACGTTGCTCCACCTCGGCCCAAACATTCTCGCCGAGTGTGGGTACAACGGTAGTGGGCACGTTTATACGTTTCAAGCCGGAGAGTCGCTCCATAGCGTTGTCGCCGATTTCGGTGACATCTTCCGGGATGGTGATAGCGTCCACTTGCGACATACCGCTGAGGGCATAGCGGCCGATGGCGGTGATGTTGTCGTTGAACATATATGTAGTGTCCATAGCCGTATTGCCGGTGTAAGCGAAGTCGGGCACTCTGGTTGCGGTCGAAGAGAAGGTGAAATCCACCAATTTGGGGCAGTTCATTACTACACCTTCGCCCAGCGAGGGCACGGCGCCGAGGTTGATGGCGGTAACTTCCGGCATAAAGGCGAAGGCATATTTGCCTACCGAAAGTAGCGCTTCGCAGGGAGTCAAGTCCACGGATGTTATGCCGCTAAGTGCAAATGCCTCGTCGCCAATGGATTGCAAGACGCTACCGTAGGCGAAGGATTGCAGTGCGGAGCAGTTGTTGAAGGCATTGTTGCCGATTGAAGAAATTTTTTCAGAGCCGTTGACGGTATTGAGTGAGGTGCATCCATTAAAGCAACCGGTGGCGATAGTGGTGGAAGAAGTGATGGTCACTGTTTGCAATGCGGTGCAGTTGGCAAATGTGCTTTCACTCAGATGGTCAACGTTGATTTCTACTGATTTCAGCGCGTTGCAGTTGCTGAAGCAACCAACGCCCATGGCGGTAATGTTTGCGCTTAAGGAGATGCTTTCCAATGCCGAGCCGGCGAATGCAGCGTCGCCGATTGCCATCAAATTGGATGGCAACGCAATGGATGTGATGGCGCTGCCCACAAAACTGCGAGCGGGTATAGTGGCACCGGCATGAGTAGTAAGGCCCAACACGCGTGCACCACTATATTCGACGATGGATGCTTCGCTCAAATCCAGCGAGCGCAATGCACTCATTTGTTGGTCGATAAAAACCAAGTCGGTCACGTCAATCGAGCCGCGCACAGTCAAATCCTCGATTGTAGTAGCCTCAGCGCCAACAGCCTCATTGAGATGCCCGGCAGTGTTGTCTATGTTTAATGCAGGAGCCATGGCGGGCATAGCCGCAATGGCAGAAAGCAAAATGAATAATCGTTTATGCATGGAATTCCTTTTTAATTAAAGTGCAAATTTAGCGATTTTTTTCGATACTTCCGACTTCGCAGCCAAAAAAAAGCGATATTGAGTATGGATTTGGCGGTTTGAGGATTTTTTGCTAACTTTGGGGCAACTAAATGAAAGAAAAGAATGACTTCTGAAAAGAAAACTATATTGGTGGTGGGAGCCGGCGGGTTTATCGGCGGTTTTATCGCCGCCGAGGGTTTACGTCGCGGCTACGACACATGGGTGGCGGTGCGCGCTTCGACCTCGCGGAGATACCTCACCGACTCGCGTTTGCATTTCTTGGAACTTGATTACGACGACCCGGAGGCAATGGAAAAGGCGGTGGAAGAAGCCTTGCCCGCACCAACGGGATGGGATTTTATTATATGGAACTTGGGCGCAACTAAGGCGGCTAACTTCTTGATGTTCAATCAGGTAAACTTTAACTATCCGCGCACGTTTGTGGAAATGCTTCGTCGCCGCGGATGGGTGCCGCAGAAGTTCTTATATATGAGTTCGCTTAGCGCAGTCGGCCCCGGTGATGAGGTGAATTACACCCCTATAACGTCGTCGACTCGCCCCAACCCCAACACGCGCTACGGATTGTCGAAAATCAAGACAGAGACATTCCTCGAAACGCTTCCCGATTTTCCATGGGTGATTTTCCGCCCTACCGGGGTATATGGCCCGCACGAAAAAGATTATTTGATGATGATTAAAACCATCGACTCCCATTGGGATGTGAGCATGGGTTTCCGTCGTCAACTCATCACCTTCATCTATGTTGATGATTTAGTGGAGGCAATGTATAAAGCCATCGAAGCGCCCAATACAGTGCATCGCAAATACATCATCAGCGAGGACCGCGCTTATACGCAAAAGGATTTTCGCCAGTTGGTGGCTAAGGCCTTGGGCCACAAGGTGGTGATACCGCTGAAACTGCCTATGTGGGTGGTATATATCGCTTCTGTGCTATGCGAGAAATGGGCTGCGGTGGGTGGCAAACCCTCTACCCTAAATCGCGATAAGTTCAAAATTATGCGTCAACGCAATTGGTCGTGCGACATCTCCGATGCTCAACGCGATTTTGGCTTCCAACCGAAGTTCTCGCTTGAACGCGGGGTGCAAGCCACCGTTGAAGCCTATTTTCGCGACAAAAAAGCCGATAAAAAGAAATGAAAAAGCGCGCACCATGGTGGTTTATCGTGATTAATGTGGCTGTTGCCTTGCCGCTGATGACACTTGCGGGTGCGGCTCGCGAGGTGTTATCGGCATCGCCACAGTCGTTGGATCTCGGGTGGCTTTTTCCGGTATATGCAGTGGCATTGGCTGCGTTGTCCGTGGCATCGTATCCACAGCGGCGCACTGTGGCTTGGATATTGTGGGCACTGATGGTTTTAGCTGCTATTATGTTATTAATTGTGAGCAATTATGGACATTGAACAATATGCAACAAGTCTAAGTGACAGCCAAACGCCCCAATTGGCCGCGCTGTATCGCACCACACATTTGCAACGGCTCTATCCGCGGATGTGTTGCGAACCTCTGCAAGGCCGACTGCTTAAGATGCTCACGCGAATGATTGCACCGCATCGCATATTGGAATTGGGCACGTTCAGCGGATATTCATCCTTGTGTTTTGCCGAAGGAATGCCGGCCGACGCTCATCTCTTTACAATTGAGATTGACGACGAGGCAGCGCCCGACATTCAGGCAGAGTTTGATGCCTCGCCTTGGGCCAACCGCATCCATTTGCTCATCGGCAATGCCATTGATATCATTCCGCAACTGAGCGTCCACGAGCCGTGGGACATGGTTTTTATTGATGCCAATAAGCGCCAATATCTTGATTATTATAAACTTATATTGCCGCGTGTAGCCCCGGGCGGATACATCATCGCCGACAACACTCTGTGGAGCGGCAAGGTGCTCGACACCGCGGCCAATCACGACTCGCAAAGCCTCGCAATCGATGCCTTCAACAAATTTGTGGCCGCCGACACAACGGTGGAGAAAGTAATCATTCCACTACGCGACGGTCTTACCATCATCCGCAAGAAAACTCCAGCCGAATTATGAAGAAAAAGACGATTTTGGATTTGGACCGTATGAGCACGGAGCAGTTTCACACGGCTCCGAAGATGAGACTGACCGTGGTGTTGGACAATGTGCGGTCGCTCAACAATATTGGCTCGATTTTTCGCACTTGCGATGCGTTTGCGGTGGAGCGTTTGGTATTGTGCGGCATTTCGCAGCCGCCGCCATCGCCGGAAATCCACAAAACGGCGCTCGGAGCGGAGGACTCGGTAGATTGGCAGTATTTTGCCACCACAGCCGAGGCTGTTGAAGCGTTGCGACTCGCCGGCTACACCATTTGCTGCTTGGAGCAGGTGGAAGGGTCAGTCAGTTTAGAGCAATTCGAGCCGGATGCAACGGCCAAATATGCTCTGATTGCCGGGCATGAAGTGGATGGAGTGGACCAAACTATCGTGAACCAATGCGACGTATGCCTCGAAATACCGCAGTTCGGCACAAAACATTCGCTGAATGTGGCGGTGTCGACCGGAATATCTATCTGGCACTTTTTTAATCACTTACCTATTACTAAATTATGAAATCACTCTTACGAATTATCGCTGCTGCGGCAGTATCATTTTCCGTTTGTAACTCTATGTTAGCCACGATTACACCTCGCTCACTTGTTGCGGGCGACACCATAGCCATCCTTGCCCCGTCAGGGCCAATCGACTCTACTTTAGTATATCAAGCCGCGGCTAAAATCGACTCCGCGGGATTTGCCGTGAAGATTTATCCTCACACCTTTGGCAAAAGCGGCTATTGCTCCGGTACACCGCAAGAGCGCCTTGCCGACCTCACCGATGCATTCACCAATCCCAATGTGCGCGCTATCATTTGCGCTCGTGGAGGGTATGGGTTCGTGCACTTGCTCGACTCGCTCCAAACTATGCCTCTGCGCGACGACCCTAAATGGGTGTTGGGGTTTAGCGACATTACAGCCTTCCATGGACTGATGGCCTCCAAAGGCATTGAAAGTATTCACGGCTTGATGTGCGCCGGTATCCGTCGTGGCTTCGACGACCCGGATATTTCAGCTATTTTCGACATTATGCAGGGCCGGCGCAATGATGTGTGCTTTGCTGCCGACTCAGCCAACCATGTTGGCTCGGCACGTGGCCAATTGCTTGGCGGTAATCTTGCCGTGCTCGCCCAATTAATCGACACCCCATTCGACTTGGTGAAACCCGGCTCAATTTTGTTTATCGAAGACGTGGGCGAGCCCATCTACAAGATGGAGCGCATCCTTTACCAACTTCGACTTAGCGGCGCCATCGACCGCCTTAGCGGCATCATCGTGGGCCAATTTACAAATTACAAGCCCGACGAAGCCTTCGCATCAATGGAAGAAATGATTGCCGCCACATTGGCTTCGTACAACATACCTATCGCCTTCAATGCACCAATTGGCCATGTGGACCACAACGTGCCGGTGATAGAATCCGCCGATATATTGCTCGAAGTCACCCCCGAAGGTGTCACCATCCGCTACGAATGACCAAGTCAATTAATTTATGCTAAGGCAAAAAGAGTCTCAGTAAATGTGTATTGGCCGATACGAGCAAGTGATTGGCTGATGTACGACATCCGCCTCAACACATTACGCAAAGTGAGAGGGCGGTAAGGGGTAAAGGAAAGCCGGAATTTGATTGTGGTCAAATTCCGGCTTTTATGGGAAAATATCAGACAGGGCTTATTTTTCGTACTTTTTGACGATTACGGTGGCATTGTGGCCGCCGAAGCCGAATGAGTTGGAAAGAGCAGCGCGGACTGTGCGGTGCTGTGCTTTGCCGAAAGTGAAGTTGAGGTTGTAGTCGATTTCGGGATCGTCGTCGCCTTCTTCGTGGTTGATGGTGGGAGGTACGATGTCTTCTTGTACGGCTTTAACGCTGAACATTGCTTCGAGAGCGCCGGTAGCACCGAGGAGGTGTCCGGTCATGGACTTGGTTGAAGAGATGTTGAGTTTGTAAGCGTTTTCGCCAAATACTTTTACGATTGCTTTTACTTCGGAGATGTCGCCGACGGGAGTAGAGGTGCCGTGTACGTTGATGTAGTCGATGTCGGCAGCAGTCATTTCAGCGTCGTCGAGAGCGTTTTGCATCGAGAGGATAGCGCCGAGGCCTTCGGGGTGAGTAGCGGTGAGGTGGTGAGCGTCGGCCGACATGCCACCGCCGGCCACTTCGGCGTAGATTTTAGCGCCGCGAGCCAGAGCGTGTTCGAGTTCTTCGAGGATGAGAACCACGGAGCCTTCGCCCATCACGAAGCCGTCGCGGGATTTGCTGAAGGGGCGCGAGGCGGTTTCGGGAGAGTCGTTGCGGGTAGAGAGGGCATGCATAGAGTTGAAGCCACCCACACCGGCGGGGAAAATAGCGGCTTCAGCGCCGCCGGTTACCATTGCGTCGGCTTTGCCGAGGCGGATAAGGTTGAAGGCGTCGATGATAGCGTTGTTGGAAGAAGCGCAAGCGGAAACGACGCCATAGTTGGGGCCGTGGAAGCCGTAGTCCATGGAGATGTGTCCGGAGGCGATGTCGGCAATCATCTTAGGGATGAAGAAGGGGTTGTATTTTGGGCCTTTTTCTTCGTTTTTGGCATAATAACCGGCTTCTTCTTCAAAGGTGTGAAGGCCGCCGATACCGGCAGCGACGATAACACCGACGCGGTCTTTGTTGACAGCCTCAGAGTCGAGGTCGGCATCTTTGACTGCTTGAGCGGCGGCTACTAAGGCGTACTGAGCGTAGAGGTCGAGTTGGCGCAGACGGCGACGGTCGAAGTGTTCTTCGGCATTGAAGTTTTTTACTTCGCAGGCGAATTGAGTTTTGAAAAGTGAGGCGTCAAAGTGAGTAATCGGGCCGGCACCGCTCACGCCGTTGATTGCGGCATTCCAAGTAGTCTCCACGTCGTTGCCAATGGGAGTTACAGCGCCCAAACCGGTTACTACTACACGTTTTAATTCCATGTTTATAGCGAGGTTGAATTATCAAGAAAAGGGATGAAGAGGTAGGGGGGAGAGGTGAAAAGAATCGAGAAAACAATCGGCGGCTCGTGGAGGCGAGCCGCACGATGTAAGTTTTCTTATTTTTGGTGCGATTCGATGTAGTTGATAGCGTCGCCTACAGTTTTGATGCTTTGAGCGTCTTCGTCGGGGATTTCGATGTCGAATTCTTTCTCGAATTCCATGATGAGTTCAACGGTATCGAGGGAGTCTGCGCCGAGATCAGCGGTGAAGGAAGCTTCGGGAGTTACTTGTTCGGCAGCGAGGCCAAGTTTGTCTACGATGATCGCAGCAACGCGATTTGCAGTTTCTGACATAATAGTTAATTTTGATGATTAGTTATTATTTTTGCGATGCAAAGTTACTAATCATTTCCGATATACGGAAATTTTTCGGCAATTATTTTTAAAAATGAGGCTGATTATCACTTCGTTAATATTTATTAACAAGTAGAATAATACTTTTGCTCCAATTTTTTGGCGATTTTTGCTTACGGGGTGCTCCGGTGCTTTGCGTCTACACAGTCGCCACTTAACCGCACTGCGGCCGGGTGTTTTGCTGCGCCATACTGTGGGTGACGGTGAAATTTTTTACAATAATATATTATTGTAATAGGTGGATGGTGGAAATTTTTTCAAAAAAATTGTGGATTGGTTTAGAGAAATTCACTAATTTTGCGCCACAAAACCTAATTATTTAATGTGTAAGATGAAAAATCTGGTAATCGTGGAGTCTCCGGCTAAGGCAAAAACCATTGAGAAGTTTTTGGGCCCTGACTATAAAGTGATGTCAAGTTATGGACATATTCGTGATTTGAAGTCGAAGAGTTTTAGTATAGATGTGGATCATGATTTTGCTCCTATATATGAAATCCCGTCGGACAAGGAGCGTGTGGTAAGCGAGTTGCGCCAAGCAGCATCGAAGGCCGACAAGGTGTGGTTGGCATCTGATGAGGACCGAGAAGGAGAGGCCATTGCTTGGCATTTGGCCGAGGTGTTGCATCTCGACCCGAACACTACCGGGCGTATTGTATTCCACGAAATCACCAAGAAGGCTATCTTGGCTGCGCTGGACAATCCGCGTACCATCGACCGTGGGCGCGTAGATGCTCAGCAGGCACGCCGAGTGCTCGACCGCATTGTTGGGTTTGAATTATCGCCGGTACTTTGGCGCAAGATTAAGCCGAAATTGTCGGCCGGCCGCGTGCAGTCGGTGGCTCTGCGTTTGATTGTAGAGCGCGAGAAAGAGATTGCCAATTTCGTGTCCGAGCCATATTTCCGCATGAATGGACGTTTCACTACCGAAGGCGGTGCAGAGGTGCGCGGCGAGTACTCTCACAGAGTATCGACCGAGGCCGAGGCGCGTGCCGTACTGGAACGTTGCGCGGTAAAGCAATTTCGGGTAAGTGAAGTGACGACACGTCCGGTGCATAAATCGCCTGCGCCACCATTTACTACTTCCACCTTGCAGCAAGAGGCTTCGCGGCGGTTGGGCTTCACTGTGGCTCAGACCATGATGGTGGCTCAGCGCTTATATGAAGCCGGTTATATCACATATATGCGTACCGACTCGTTGAATTTGTCGGTTGAAGCGGTGGCCGCTATCAGCACCGAAATCACCGCCAAGATGGGGCGCGAGTATCTGCATGTGCGCCAGTATCATACTCAGTCGAAGGGCGCGCAAGAGGCCCACGAAGCCATCCGCCCCACTGATGTGAGCGTGGAGACACCTGCTGAACTGACCGACCGCGAGCGCCGACTCTACACGTTAATTCGCCGCCGCGCTATCGCTTCGCAAATGGCCGATGCCGAGACCGAGAAAACCACCGCTGAAATCACCAATGGCAACGATGTGTTCACTGCCACAGGCGAGGTGGTGAAATTCGACGGCTATTTACGTATCTACAATTATAATACCGATTACGATCCGGATGATACCGAAAGCGAAACCTCGCTACTGCCGGCATTGTCGGCCGGGCAAGCCTTGTCGCCGGTAGAAATCAGTGCAAATCAGCGATTTACGCAGCATCCACCGCGCTACAGCGAAGCCACTTTGGTGAAGAAGATGGAGGAATTGGGAATTGGGCGTCCTTCAACCTACGCTCCTACCATCTCCACTATACAAAGTCGCGACTATATAGAAAAAGGCGCGCGCGAGGGCGTAGAACGCGAATTTATTTCAATGCGCGCTGATGCCTCAGGCAAAGTGGTCACTACAACTCACACCGAGGTAGTGGGCAATGAGAAAAGCAAGTTGGTGCCTACCGATGTAGGTATGGTGGTCAACGACTTCCTTACTGAGTACTTCCCCGAAATCTTGGATTATAATTTTACCGCTCAAGTGGAAGAGCGTTTCGACGAAATTGCCGAAGGCCATGCGGTTTGGAACGATGCCATTCGCTCGTTCTACTTGAAATTCCACCCGCAAGTGGCCGAAGCGATGAATATGCGCTTGGAGCACAAAGTGGGCGAGCGCTTGTTGGGCACCGATGCTGAGGGGCATCCCGTATCGGTGAAAATCGGTCGCTACGGGCCGCTGGTGCAAATCGGCGATGGCGAAGGCGAAGAGAAGCCTCGCTTTGCATCGTTGCTTAAAGGTCAGTCAATCAGCGAAATCACCCTGGAAGAAGCCTTGCGCTTATTTGATTTCCCACGCGACTTGGGCGAGTTCGAAGGCCATGATGTGACGGTGGCAATCGGCCGTTTCGGCCCATACGTGCGCCACAATAATAAATTTGTGTCAATACCGAAAGACATTGCACCTACTGAGTTGACCCTGAGCCAAGCCATCACCCTTATTGTGGAGAAACGCTCGGCCGAAGCCAATCGAGTAGTGAAAACGTTCGATGGACATCCCGAAATCCAGGTACTCAACGGTCGCTACGGTATCTACATCGCCGCCAATGGCAAGAACTACAAAATCCCCAAGGATTATACTCCCACCGACTTGAGTATAGACCAAGTGCTCGAAATCATCGATAAGCAGGATAAGCAACCGGCCAAGCCGCGTCGCGCTAAAAAGTAATCGCTATGGCAAAACAATTAACCACCAAACCAGGGGCCGAGCGTCGCAGTTTCCGCCCCGATGTGATACTCCACTTTGTGCCCAAGCAGCCCGAAGAGCGGTTGCTCGACTTCTTGCTGGAGGTGATGTCCGACCGCAAACGTACTACGGTGAAAGACTACCTTAAGCATCAGCAAGTGATGGTCAACGGCAATGTTACCACACAGTGGAACCTCCCGCTCAATGTCGGCGACGAAGTGAAAGTGAACACTTCGCGCCAATTCCAAGTATTCTCTAATCCGCGACTGAAAATCGTGTACGAAGATGCCGACATCATCGTGGTAGAGAAGGGCTACGGATTGTTGTCGGTAGGGACCGACCGCAAGAGTGAGGGCACGGCTTATTGGCTACTGCGCGAGTGGGTGAAACGCGTCGACCCACGCCAAAAGGTGTTTATCGTGCATCGGCTCGACCAACACACCTCCGGATTGATGCTCTTTGCCAAAAGCGTGGAAGCCAAAGAAGCACTGCAGCATAATTGGAATAATATGGTGCTTGAGCGTAGATATGTGGCTGTGACTGAAGGTATTCCGGAGCAGCCACAGGGCGTTATTCGCAGTTATTTGGCTGAAAATTCAGCCCACGAAGTTTATTCCACCGATGATCCCAAGGAAGGAAAAGAAGCAGTGACGCGATATACCACACTCAAAACCCGTGGCAACCGCGCATTGTTGGAACTGCAACTCGACACCGGCCGCAAGAACCAAATCCGCGTGCATTTGGCCGACATCAAGTGCCCCATTAGCGGCGACCGTCGCTACGGCTCCGGCACATCGCCCATTCACCGCTTGGCGCTGCATGCACAAACACTGCGCTTCATCCATCCCATCACGCGCCACGATATGAACTTTACCTGCGCCATTCCCGCCTCATTCGCCCGCTTAGTGTGAACTTTTTCGCCCTCCTAATTGTATATCTGATAAACAATTATTATCTTTGCCACATAAAATCGTTCGCTATGGACTTAATCACGCAAAATAAGCAACGAATCGCCGCTCTATGCCTCAAACATCGGGTCAAATCGCTCTGCGTGTTCGGCTCCATCCTCACCGACCGATTCACCGACGCAAGCGACGTGGATCTGTTGGTAGACTTCGAGCCCACCGACCATAGTACCTTTGATTACGTGGCTAACTACTTCGGACTGCAAGAGCAATTGGAGTCAATCTTTCAGCGCCCCGTCGACCTTATCGAAGCCAGAGGCCTCCGCAATCAGCACTTTATCCGTACCATAAACCGCTCAAAACAAATGATTTATGGTTGCTAATCATCAAATACATTCCAAACTTAAAAAATGATGTCATTCAGATGATTGCAAAATATCAAACCATCTCTAATTAGGATGAACTATGGGCGCTGAGATGCTGTTGCAATACCTTTGGGAGAATCGCTTGTGGCAACAGTGCGATTTGTCCACGACCGATGGGCGGCCTATACGAGTGATAGACCAAGGGCGTCGCAACACTGATGCAGGTCCGGATTTTTTCAATGCCAAAATCATAATAGACGGCAAACTATGGGCCGGCAACGTGGAAATCCACACTCGTGCATCGGATTGGAAGCGCCATAATCACCATCTCGACCCCGCTTACGACACAATTATCCTCCACGTGGTGGGTCATTCAGATGAAATCATATATCGTCGCAACGGCGATTCCATTCCACAGATGGTGCTTCCGTACACTCCCGATTATCGCGCCCGCTATGATGAGATGGTCAATAATCCGTCGCGGTTGCCGTGTGCCGAGTCGTTGCACGATTTTTCGCCGGTGTATCTCACTGATTGGCTCACTTCGTTGGGATATGAACGGGTGTATGGCAAGGTCGACCGAGTGACCGCCCTGTTGTCGCGGCTTAATGGTGATTGGCAAGCGACTGCATACGTCACCTTGGCTCGCGCTATGGGTTTTAGCACCAATAGTGAACCGTTTGAGCGGTTGGCATTGGCCAGCCCGCTGCGTCCGCTACTGAAGCATCGCACCGACCCCCAACTACTCGAAGCGGTGCTTTACGGGCAAGCCGGTTTTTTGGATAATGCTCAGGCCGACGATACCGAGGAGCAGGATTATATCAACCGCCTTCGCCAAGACTATCAATTTATGGCGGCCAAATACAATTTGCAAAAGCCCGATAATTTAGGCTGGAAAATGGCACGTATGCGACCGCAAAATTTCCCTCATCGGAGGATTGCGGCTCTGGTAGCAATGCTTGCAGCCGGCTTTCCATTGGGCCGCCACATCTCTCAAATTACCGACGAAGCCACGGCTCGGGCACTGTTCAACGTGCAAATTGGTGGATATTGGGTAAATCACTTTACCTTCGGACACAAAAGCCCTTATGTTCCGCGAGCGTTGAGCGACGAGTCTGTTACTTCGTTGCTTATCAATGCTGTGGCGCCACTGATGGTGGCTTATGGCTTGCAGTTTGGCGATGATGCGCGGTTAGATGCCGCGATTGCATTGTTGCAGTCATTACCTGCGGAAAAGAATTCGATAGTGAGCATATTTACCGATGCCGGCATTCCATGTAGCGACGCATTTACTTCGCAAGCAATCATACAGTTGCGACGCAATTACTGCGAGCAACGCAAGTGCTTATATTGCCGTATCGGCCATCGTATTTTGGCTGCCAAGGCGCGTCCATAACGAACTATTGCTGTGCACATATTGTTGTAATTCCATTAACACAAAAGCAAATTATTATGAAATTGACTTTCCTCAAAGAAGCAAAAGTGGTAGCCGCCGTGGTTTTGGCCGTAGGTATAGCCTTGGGTGGCTGGTTTGTGCGCTCCGGAGTAGTAGCAGTGGCCGAACGTGGCCGCAATGTCACTGTTAAAGGCCTCGCCGTGCGTGTGGTCGATGCCGACCAAGTATATTGGCCCATTGTGTTCAAAGAAGTGGGCAATGACTTGCCGGCTCTGCACAAGCGCATCAACACGGTGAGCGATATCATTGTGAAATTCCTCAAGGAAGGAGGCCTCACCGACGATGAAATCTCTATCAATGCCCCGCAAGTGCGCGACTGCATCGCTGACCCATATTACGACACCAAAACCGACCGCTACAACATCTCTAACACAATCACCGTGTCGTCGAAGCAAGTGGATAAAGTGCGCAAATTGATGCAACGCCAAGGCGAATTGCTGTCGCAAGGGGTGGCCATCATCGCTTCCGACTACCAAAATTATGTGCGCTTTGAATACACCGGCCTGGGCGATATCAAATCCACCCTAATGGACGAAGCAATAGCCAATGCACGCGTCACCGCCAACCAATTTGCCACTGTCAGCGGTAGCACACTCGGTGGTATCACCGAAGCTTCGCAGGGTCAAATCTCTATCGAAGACCTCGACTCAACAACGCCCTACCGCAAGCAAATCCGCTTGGTAACAACTATTACTTACGCACTTCACGATTAACTCATGGATTTGGAAGACAATTCTAATAAAGTCCCTAACAACTACGACCGTCCCTTTACTCCAGACAGAATTAGTACACTCAAAGATAATGAGATATTTGTGTTTGGCAGCAATCTTCAGGGTATGCACGGTGGCGGTGCGGCCCGCGTGGCCTGTCAACGCTTTGGTGCTGTAATGGGTGTGGGAGTAGGCCTGCAAGGGCAATCTTACGCAATTCCGACGATGCAAGGCGGCGTTGATACCATCAGTCCTTATGTGGATGAATTTATAGAGTTTGCCCGCAGTCGTACTGACCTCACTTTCTTGGTGACACGTATCGGGTGCGGTATCGCCGGCTTCACGGATGATGAAATTGCACCGCTGTTCCGCGCGGCACTCTCGGTTGAAAATATCTTGCTCCCCCGCTCTTTCGTGAAAAAAATGTAAAGAAAAAAGCCCTCTTCATTGGTTGAGAGGGCTTTTTATATGGTGGCGCGGAATTATTTGCGGAGGGCTGAAGGGGAGGAGTGCCAATAGATGGTGGCGCCGTTGCGCTCGAGGATGAGGCGTGAGCGGGAGTATTCTTTGAGGGTGTAGGCGAATGAGGGTTGTCCCATGGGAACGAGCACGATTTGGTCGTTGTCGGTGCCCCAAGAGCCGATTTGCTGGGTGTTGACAGGGGCGTCTCCGTTGGCTACGGTATGAATTATGATTAGAGAAGCATCGGAGCGGAGAGTGTATTCGGTGTAGTCGTATACGTTGTCGGATGTAATAGAGCCTTCGTACCAAGTGCCGGAGACGTCGACATACTGAGGGTCGTTGTCGGAGCAGGAGTTGAGAGATAGGCAGAGAAGCAAGGTGGTGATGATGATAGTGCTGTAAATTCGTTTCATAGTTAGAAGTCGCTAAATAGTTTTGGTCGGATAACGATACCTATACGGATTTGTGATTTGAATACTTTGTAGTCGAGGAGACCTTCGCCGTAGCCGTTGTAGTATTGGAGAAAAATGCATTGGTTTTCCTTCGGAGTGAAGCGGTATGCGAGTTCTACGATGGTGTTGTAACTCATATCTAAACCTTCGCGTTTCACTAAGGTAAGGCCGGCGGAGAAGCGTCGATTATCGGATACATATTGGGCGGATGCTTGGCA
>SFNM01000119.1 GCA_004552725.1 Bacteroidales bacterium
TCTCGACCACGAATTAGATGATGCGAGTGATTATCGCGACAACTACGATACAAGCGATTTTTCGTGTGATGATGAATACAGCAATATGGACCTCGACGATGATATTCTTTGATATCCGCGTGGATAATTTAGCGATAATAAAAAATCTGCAAAAAATTACGCAAAATAATTTGCATATCTCAAATATAATGCGTAATTTTGCACCCGATTATGAAACACCACTTGAAGCGCAACTACTATTTGATATTACCTATATAATAGTTCTTTGACTTCAAGTGTTTTATTTTAAACAGTAGTTTAACACATTTTGCGCCATATTGGCCATAGGTTGTTGATTTCGACCGCTATCCATTTCTCATCGTGATTGGATAATTTCAAGCGGTAGCCCATTCTCACCTTCAACACCTATGGCCATTTTTTTGTCTGTAAATCTTTGTGGGTGAGGCGAGTGTGGCGCTTCCGCACCGCTCGGCGTCCGCCTCGCCACCGAACTCCACCGCCGACGGTATCAGATTGGTGGGCTTTGGGGCGCGATATTCGAATTTGCGCGGTGCTGCGACAAAAAAGATAAAAGGTTTAAGAAAGAGTGTCGCATATTAGTGCGTTTGTGTTTACGTTTGTGTTTAGGTTTTAGTTTGCTTTTTTGCTTTCTGTTGTTGTGAAGCAATTATGGGGCGAAAAAATATGCTTTACAACATGTTTAACGGGGGGTAAATATCTCATTTAAAATACCGAAATTTACCTGTCAATTTCAAATTAAGAACAAAAATACACACAGTATACACGGCTTATGCTATGCGATTATAGAATTTAACGACGTAATTTGCATAAATTAGTTTTGTTAAGTGTACGTTTGTAATAAAACAACTTAGGCTGTAATTGACTTAATGCCAGTCAATTACAGCCTAAGAAAAAAAGTTATACTACCTAAGCCAAATTATTCAATAGCAGCTTGCGCCGCTGCTACGCGGGCGATGGGCACGCGGAAGGGGGAGCAGCTTACGTAGTTCATGCCGAGTTTGGCGCAGAATTTTACGGAAGAGGGTTCGCCGCCGTGTTCGCCGCAGATGCCGATTTTGAGGTCGGGACGTGTGGCGCGGCCTTTTTCAACGCCCATGCGCACGAGTTGGCCGACGCCTTCTTGGTCGAGGACTTCGAAGGGGTCAACTTTGATGATGCCGTGTTCCTTGTAGTATTTGAGGAATTTGGGGGCATCGTCGCGTGAGAAGCCGAAGGTCATTTGGGTGAGGTCGTTTGTACCGAATGAGAAGAATTCGGCAACGGTAGCGATTTCGTTGGCGGTGAGGGCGGCGCGGGGCACTTCGATCATGGTACCAACTTTGTATGCTACGGTTTTGCCTTGTTCGGCGAAGACTTTTTCGGCGGTGGTATTGATTACACTGGCTTGGTTTTGGATTTCTTTGAGTGAGCCAATGAGGGGGATCATGATTTCGGGGTGTACGTCGATGCCGCGGTCTTTAACGGCGAGGGCGGCTTCGATGATTGCGCGGGTTTGCATCTCGGTGATTTCGGGATATGTGATACCGAGTCGGCAACCGCGGTGGCCGAGCATGGGGTTGAATTCTTCGAGGGAGTCAACTTTGGCTTTGACGTCGGCGAGATCGATGCCGAGGTCGTCGGCGAGTTCTTTTTGTGTAGCGGTTTGGTGGGGTACGAACTCGTGCAATGGGGGATCAAGCAGGCGGATGGTAACGCCGAAGCCGTCCATAGCCTCAAAGATGCCTTCGAAGTCGCCACGTTGCATGGGCAGGAGTTTGGCCAGAGCGATGCGACGGCCTTCTTCGTCGGAAGCGAGGATCATTTCGCGGACGGCTTTGATGCGGTCGCCTTCGAAGAACATGTGTTCGGTGCGGCAGAGGCCGATGCCTTGTGCGCCGAAGTTGCGTGCTTGACGTGCGTCGCGGGGGGTATCGGCGTTGGTGCGAACGAGTGTTTTGGTGAATTTGGAGGCGAGGTTCATGATAGCGCCGAAGTCGCCGCCGAGTTCGGGTTCGGCGGTGGGCACTTGGCCGTCGTAAACTTCACCGGTGGAGCCGTTGAGGGAGATCCAGTCGCCTTCGTGGTAGAGTTGACCGGCCATTTCGATGGTCTTTTCTTTGTAGTCGATTTTGATTTCGCCGGCACCGGAAACGCAGCATTTGCCCATACCGCGAGCCACAACAGCAGCGTGGGAGGTCATACCGCCGCGCATGGTGAGGATGCCTTGAGCCACGGCCATACCGCGGAGGTCTTCGGGAGATGTTTCGATACGAACGAGCACCACTTTGCGTTTCTTTTCGGCCCATGCTTCGGCTTCGTCGGCTGAGAATACGATTTGGCCGGCGGCAGCACCGGGGGATGCGGGAAGACCTTTAGCAACGACTTTGGCGCGTTTGAGGGCGTCTTTGTCGAATACGGGGTGGAGGAGTTCGTCGAGTTTTTGGGGCTCCATACGAAGCAGAGCGGTTTTTTCGTCGATTTTGCCGTCGCGCAGCAGATCCATGGCGATTTTCACCATAGCGGCGCCGGTGCGTTTACCGTTGCGAGTTTGGAGCATCCAGAGTTTGCCGTCTTGGATGGTGAATTCCATGTCTTGCATATCGCGGTAGTGCTCTTCGAGGCGGTCGGCGATTGAGAAGAGTTCTTGAGCGCAGTTGGGCATGGATTCTTCGAGCGAAGGATATTTAGCAGCACGTTCTTCTTCGGAGATGCCTTGGAGGGCGGCCCAGCGTTTGGAACCTTCGATGGTGATTTGTTGGGGTGTACGGATACCGGCCACCACGTCTTCACCTTGAGCGTTGATGAGGTATTCGCCGTTGAAGAGGTTTTCGCCGGTGGCAGCGTCGCGGGAGAAGGCCACGCCGGTAGCGGAGTTGTCGCCCATGTTGCCGTAAACCATTGCTTGAACGTTGACGGCTGTGCCCCATTCTTCGGGGATTTGGTTCATGCGGCGATAGAGGATGGCGCGTTCGTTCATCCAGGAGTCGAATACGGCGCAGATGCCGCCCCAGAGTTGTTCCCAAGCGGATTCGGGGAAGTCTTTGCCGGTGTATTCTTTAACGGCGCCTTTGAAGAGCTTAACGAGGTTTTTGAGGTCGTCGACGGTGAGTTCGGTATCAAATTTGATACCTTTTTCTTCTTTAACGCGGTCGATGATTTCTTCGAAGGGGTCGATGTCGTTCTTGGATTTGGGTTTCATGCCGAGCACCACGTCGCCGTACATTTGTACGAAGCGGCGGTAGCTATCCCAAGCGAAGCGGGGGTTGCCGCTTTTTTGAGCGAGGGCTTCAACGGTGGCATCGTTCATACCGAGGTTGAGGACTGTGTCCATCATGCCGGGCATGGAAGCGCGAGCGCCGGAGCGCACGGAAACGAGAAGAGGATTAGCAGGATTATCGAATTCTTTGCCGGTGAGGGCTTCGACGTGTTTGATAGCTTTTTCAACGTCTTCTTTGAGGCGTTTAACAACTTCGTCCTTGCCAAAGGAGGTGTATTCAGTGCAGACTTCGGTAGTGATGGTGAAGCCGGGAGGCACGGGCATGCCGAGGAGGTTCATTTCAGCGAGGTTGGCGCCTTTGCCGCCGAGGAGGTTGCGCATTTCGGCGGTACCTTCAGCTTTGCCGTCACCAAATGTATAAACTCTTTTCATGTTATAAATTGGTTATTTATAAGGGATTAATTATTGTATATTTTCTGCAATTAGGGTTAATAATTCGCTAAGTATAGCAATAGCAGTGCAAATTTACGAAATTATGGCCTAATTTTTGCAATTTTTTGTAGATTTTTTTGTGAAAGGGTGTAAAAAAGCGGGAAAAGCGCCGAGTTTATGGCTCGGCGCATCAAGAAATAAAAGGATATACGATGAAGAATTATTTCAAGCTCATGTCAAATGACAAGTTTTACTTCACGCCCGCCGCAGAAACATACGGTGAGGCGAACAACGGTATCGTTTATGTTACGCTCAAAGAAAAGCACCCGGGCAATGCCGGCGGCTCTGTCAACCCCACCGATATCGGTACAACAAGAATTACGGCGCTAAATGCGGCAGCGGAATATGTCGATTTCAAGAGCTTCGATAAGGACGGAAGCGGGGGTCTGAGCTGGAAAGAGCTCAGCGTTGTCTATATCATTGCCGGACGCAGCACGAAATTCGGTATGGCTGATGACGGTATCAGCACATGGCGTATGGGCAGCTATAAGCAGAACGGTACGGCATGGCATACGAAAATAAACGGAGTGCGCGTTATGAAGGGCGACGACGGCGCAAAATATGCCGTTGTAGGCGAAATGCAGTCCTCGGGAAGCCCGCTTTCCTTCGGCTCCATCGCGCATGAGCTGGGTCATGTGCTCGGTGCAAATGACCTTTATACATACGGCGGCTATACATGGTGCGGCGGTCCCGGCGAAATAGCTCTTCAGGGCGGCGGCTCGGGTATAGGCGGAAACAAGGGCGTGAAGAAGGGTGTTGCTCCTTCTGCCATTGACCCATATTACCTTACATGGTACGGTTTTCAGGGTGTTACCGTTGCGCAGGACGGCGAATATACTCTCTATTCCCGCGAGAGTGAGAAGGGCGAATACAATATTATCCGCGTAAATACAAACAATCCCAAGGAATATTATCTCATAGAGAACAGATATACTGTAACTCCCGAGACATTTGATGCCATTGATCCTGCGGAAAGGGGCATTCAGATTTGGCATGTTGACGAGGGAATAATGGAATCCGAAACACTGCCGAACTGTTGGAAGGGCTCGCCTCATGCGCCCGGTCTTACTCCTGTTTGCTCAAACGGAGTCAGCGGCAGAAAAGCATGGGATAACACCAAAGGAAATAACATCTTTGAATCCTACAATTTCAAGTTTGCCGGAAGTGAGACATGGTATACGGCAATGACAGATGAAGAAGCCGAAAATTACTATGTAAAGATAGAAATGCTCGACCCCAAGGGTAACGAAATGAGAATCAAGGTTACCGGTGCGCCCAAGCAACCGACCTATTCCAAGGTTTCCATGTCATCTCCTACTGCAGGCGAATTCAAGGTTGAAGCTATAATCAGCCAGTTCAACGGCAATACC
>SFNM01000120.1 GCA_004552725.1 Bacteroidales bacterium
GGTGGCTACATATTGATGTTGTGCTGTTGCTTTTTACTGAAAGCTGCTACTAACGACTCATAAATCTACCCTTAATCGTGTATTGGATGATAGTTGCGGGTTTTAGGTGTATCTTTGGAGTTCAGGGATTATTTTGCGATAAGAAGGAAGTAGTTTTTCTTGCCGCGTTGGGCTATGATATATCTACCTTGCAGAAGCATCTCGGCAGAGGCGGGGGCGTATGCGTCGGCTACTTTTTCTTTGTTGATAAGAAGACCGCCACCTTGCGCCATCTTGCGCATTTCGCCTTTGGAGGGGAATACTTGTGCCTTTTCCACCAACAAATCGGCCAAGGAGATGCCGGCCTCGATGTCGGATTTCGCCACTTCGAAGGTGGGAACTCCTTCGAACACTGACAGCAGAGTTGCCTCGTCGATTTTGTGGAGGATTTCTTGCGCTTTGTTGCTGAAAAGGATTTGCGATGCTTCAACAGCCATTTGATAGTCTTCGGCCGAGTGAACCATTGTGGTAATTTCCTGGGCAAGACGCTTTTGCAGCGGACGTTGGCCGGGGTCAGCGGCTTGTTGGGCCACTAAGTCGTCGATTTCCTCTTTGGGGAGCGCGGTGAAAATCTTGATATATTTTTCGGCATCGGCATCGGAGACGTTAAGCCAGAATTGGTAGAACTTGTAGGGCGAGGTATAGCGCGGATCGAGCCACACGTTGCCACTCTCGGTTTTGCCGAATTTACCGCCATCGGCTTTGGTGATAAGCGGGCAAGTGAGGGCGAAGGCTTCGCCACCTACGGTGCGACGGATGAGTTCAGTACCGGTGGTGATATTACCCCATTGATCAGAACCGCCGAGTTGAAGACGGCAGTTCTTCTCTTTGTAGAGGTGTAAAAAGTCGTAGCCTTGGCAAAGTTGATAAGAGAATTCGGTGAACGACATACCCTCGCGGCTTTCGCCCGAAAGACGTTTTTTCACGGAGTCTTTAGCCATCATATAGTTGACGGTGATGTGTTTACCAACGTCACGAATGAAGTCGAGGAAGGAGAATTGTCGCATCCAATCGTAGTTGTTGACCATTTCTGCGGCATTGGGCGCATCGGATGAGAAGTCGAGGAATTTTTCGAGTTGACGCTTGATACATTCTTGATTGTGACGGAGCGTCTCTTCATCGAGGAGTTTACGCTCTTGACTCTTCATGGAGGGGTCGCCAATCATGCCGGTAGCGCCACCGATAAGTGCAATGGGTTTGTGGCCCGAACGTTGAAAATGTTTGAGCATCATCACCCCTACCAGGTGGCCGATATGAAGCGAGTCGGCCGTCGGGTCAATACCGAGGTAGGCGGTGGTCATTTCCTTTTTGAGTTGTTCTTCTGTGCCGGGCATCATCTGGTGAATCATGCCGCGCCAGGTAAGTTCTTCAATAAAGTTCATATTAGTAGGTTGTTAAAATTCAGAGAAGGCCAAAGGCAAGAGTGATTTCACAGAGGGTAGCACATATACTTTGTCGCGTCCGGCCAAGATGACTTGCACATCTCGTCCGGCGAGCGTTTCATATTCCAGCAGGGCTTGACGACATGCACCGCATGGGGCCGTAGGGTCTTGTGGCACAAGGCCGTCGGTACCTACCGAAGCGATGGCGATGGCTCGGAATGCCACTCCGGGGAATTGCGCGCCGGCGGCGAAGCAAGCAGAGCGCTCGGCGCATGTTCCCGATGGGTATGCCACATTTTCTTGGTTGGCACCGCATACGATTTGGCCGTTGTCGAGCAAAATGGCTGCACCGACACGGAACTTGCTATATGGCGAGTAAGCGTTGTCGGTATAGCGACGCGCCAAGTCTACCAGTTGGGCGTGTTGGGGAGATAGTTCAGAGTAAGAGAAAACCTCCACCGGTATGCTTATAGTGAAATTTTTCATGATTATGGCCGATGAAAATAAGAATTAGAGTGCAAATTTAGTCTTTTTTTGCCCAAAATCGAAATTATTTGCCCGAAAATTTTATTATTTGAGGAATTTGCACTATTTTTGCACCTTGAAATAAAGGCGTAAGCCTTTTTAGTGACGAAAAAACAAAAAAACATTATACTAAATGGAAACTAAGGAGCCCAAAACTCAACCTACCGGCCAAGTGGCCGCTCAACACGAAGAAGGAAAGAAAGTAAACCGCAAACTCATCACCGGCATCGCCGTAGCCGTAGTGGCTGTGGTAGTGATAGCCCTTGGTTGGTACTTTATCAATCAATCCGGCGCAAACGCAGCCGACGAAGCCATCGGCAAGGCTGATATCGAACAAAATGATTCCGTTGCCTTGGAACTCTACAAAGAGGCCGCTACTATGGGCCACAAGAGTGGCAACCGCGCTAAATTGATGGTAGCAATCAACCTCTATCAAGACGGCAAATATCAAGAAGCCCTTGAATATCTCGAAGATGCTTCAATCGACGACGAAGTAATCGCAGCCGGCGCTTACTCCCTCACCGGCGACTGCTACGTAAACCTCGAAAAATACGACGAAGCCCTCAACGCTTACTCCAAAGCGCTCGACAAAGCCGAGGGCAACTCTATGGTTGCTCCCCTGATTTTGATTAAGCGCGCCAACATCTTCCGCGCTCAACAAAATTATGCCGCTGAATTCGAAGCATACGACGCAATCGTGAACCAATATCCGGAATTCTTGCGCGCTTCCCAATTCGATGTTCGCAAATACCGCGAACGCGCTCGCGTGGCTGCCGGCAAATAATTGCTCGGCGTAGACAAGTCTATACCTCCATAAGATACAAGAAGCCGGGCTATTGAAAGGCCCGGCTTTCTTCAGTTAAGCAACTATGATTCAATCTGAAAAGTTAACGCGCCTCACCAGCGAGCCGATAGGCCGACTACTCTGGCAATATTCCTTGCCCGCAGTAGTGGGTATGTTGGTGATGTCGCTATATAATGTAGTTGACCGCATATTCATCGGGCAAGTAGTTGGCCCGGAAGCGATTGCGGGTATGACCATCACCTTTCCGGTGATGAATATCACGACGGCTGTTGGTGTGCTGGTAGGTGTAGGTGGCTCCACCCGCGCCTCGATAGTCCTTGGCGCCGGAAATCTAAAACGAGCAGAGTTGATTTTGGGCAATGCGTTCACCCTTACATGGATGTTCGCTGCCACATACATCGCGATATTCGCCACATGGATTGAGCCTATTTTGTATGCGTTCGGAGCCGGTAACGCCACCCTACCATACGCGCGCGAGTATATGGTGTGGGTTTTGCCGGGACTGTTTTTCACCAATTTGGCTTTCAGCCTCAACAATATGATGCGCGCCTCGGGTTATCCCAACCAAGCGATGGCTACGATGATTATCGGCGCTGTGACAAATGTGAGCCTCGACGCAGTGTTTGTGTTGTGGCTCGATTGGGGTATGTTCGGAGCAGCACTTGCCACCGACATTGCAATGCTGGCATCTGCAGTGTTCGTACTGCGCCATCTTTGCAATCGCAAGCACACATTGCATTTCCGCCGCGGCACATTCAAACCGCAATGGGGCGTGATGCGCAACATATTTGCAATCGGCATAGCACCGGCCGTGATTAATGCCGCTTCGTGCTTGATTAATGCTATCATCAATCAATCACTCGCAGCCACCGGTAGCGATATGAGCATCGGCGCTGCCGGCATCTTTGTCACATACACCTCGCTAATCGTCACTTTTATTCTGGGCATATCTACCGGACTGCAACCGATTATCGGCTACAACTTCGGCGCCGGGCGCCTCGACCGCCTCACCCGCGGCCTGAAGTTGGCCACCGGTGTGAGCTCGGTGATTTGCGTGGCAGGCAGCGTTGTAGGCCTCTGCCTGCCTCAGTATGTAGCGATGATGTTCACCTCGGATGAGGTGCTCATCAGCACCACCGTACACTGCTTGCGCACTGCCCTCTGGGCATTCGGCGTAGTAGGGTTCCAAATTATAGCCACCACCTTCTTCCAAAGCACCGGTGCACCGGGCAAGGCGTTTATGGCCAGCCTGGCTCGCCAAGTAATATTTATGATACCTTTTCTACTGTGGTTCTCAAGCCCTTGGGGCTTAAACCTCGGTGTCGACGGCGTGTGGATGTCATTCCCCATCTCCGACCTCTGTGCCACAGTGGTAATATCCGCGATGCTCCTGACTCAACTCCGCAAAATCCGCGATGCCCGCCGCCAATAGCAACTATCTACTCCTATACCAATTTCGTATTGCCTCTTTGCGAGAGATATATTCTGCATATTCGTTGTTACTTTTGTTCATTGTGTCAACAAGATATTGAGCCATTTGATGCATCTGAGTTGCAAATAAAACCGGTATACCATACTTATCAATGGCAAAATGCACCCGGCTGTTTTTAATACCTTCAGCCATCCTTTCAAAAGCAATGCAAGGATTTAGTCCGCCAGGAATAATTTTTTGGCCTAAAGCCTTGAGTTTTTGGCTACGTTTTGATGTATGTTCAATTGCTAAAATGTTCAAATCGGATTTAGGGTCATTGCGAAAGCAGTAATATAGCCATATTTCAAAACATGGGTTACTTACTATCCAAGAAACATTATCGCATGGATGGGTTTCAACAAAGATACTTTGCAGTTGGCTATAATATTCATCAACGTCTGTAAGGAGAAAGACTTTGTCGGAAAGCTCCAAATTATAAACTTGATCGTTTATTTTGCAATATCCATGGGATTGTATTTGCTTCAATCGCGCATACATCTGTTTTGGTTGTAATCCTTGACTTTTTTCAGAGATAAATGCCACTCTCAATGAATGAATAGTTTGTTGACGAATGAGCTCTCGCAAGAAGTCCTTTTCCCGTTTCTCTCCTCCGGATATAACGAATATTAAATTTGTTGACAAGACACCTTCCAACTTTGTATAA
>SFNM01000121.1 GCA_004552725.1 Bacteroidales bacterium
TTCTTCCTGTTCATGAACAACCCATTCATTCAAGAGCAATGGATTTTACCCACTTCGTCATCATACGTTCAAATCTTTCGTCTTTATGAAGCGTGGCTAAACTACCGCATCGGCCAGAACGAGAATCCGCAAGGTTGGAAACGCACTATTCCCGGAGGTGAGTATGTGCTTTCGCAAGACTATCTCAAGCGCCAAATGTATCTTCACGAATGTGAACTACCCACCGACAGGATTGTCGGGAATTACACCATTCGCAACCGCCAATTCCAACTCCGTTTGCTTGGCTTTGAAAACGTGCGCCAAATACTTGAACTTCAGCAACGTGTAGTCGATGCACTCCCTTCCCCCGAGATGTATTATCCTCTCTCGCGCGATGAAATTTTCGAATCGCTTCACCTTGATCGACTCTTCGGTTTCTACACTGACGACCGCCTTGTGGCAATGGCTCTTTTAGTCAATCCGCGCCAAGGCGACCGAAACCTTGCCTTGGACTTTAACCTTGACCCAACCACTGCAATCACCTTTGATGTAGTAATAGTGGATCCGGCCACCCGTGGCTATGGTCTACACCGCCGATTCATCGACTATGCAATCACCTACGCTCGCCAACACGATGCTGCCAACATCCTTGCTACCGTTGACCCCGACAACGCCCACAGCCTCAACAATTTTCTCGCCACCGGCTTCCAAATCACCGACACCCGCACCAAATACGCCAACCTGCGCCGCCACCTCCTCCGCCTCACCCTCTAACCGGGTTGTTTCTGTTTCTTCGATTCCGGATGGCCTGCCAATGGGTGACGGTGCTGCGATAGTTGTTCCTTTCCGATACAGAAGCGGGCTATTCTTTGGAGCGGCATTTACATAAAGCCATTGGATGTGTGGAAATCCGCTTGGCTATCTCACCTCCTCCAAATAAGATCTCAGGACAGTATTCTCTACGATTGAAGCACTTTATAAATTCCCATTCATCATCAGTGAATTGAAGAAATCCATTAAGGAAGTCGACAACTTCCGCTTTAGCGGTATTGAAGTCGAATCGTTCATTTCGGCTAAGTACCGGTAATAATTCAGCACGCACTTGTGCATAACGGAGGCAACCATAGCAAAGGCGCCCCGTTGCGGAGGCGCCTTTGCTGTGGGTATGCGGTCGTGGTGATTATTTCACTACTACGCGGCTGCTGTATTGGCCGTTGATATTGAGCACATACA
Organism: Bacteroidales bacterium; assembly: GCA_004552725.1. Classification (GTDB taxonomy): domain Bacteria; phylum Bacteroidota; class Bacteroidia; order Bacteroidales; family Muribaculaceae; genus CAG-873. The sequence goes on from SFNM01000121.1 coordinate 1,213, forward strand.
CGCCGGGGGTGAGGGCAGTGAGGTCAATAGTGGCTTCTTGGCCAGCGGCTGCGGCGGTGGCCACTTGTTGGCCGGCGATGTTGTAAACGCCTACGTTCACAGAAGAGGTGGCGGGTACAAATACGCTCCACACATTTTCGCCTTCAGGGCTTACAATGAAGTGGTTGTCGTCGAGAGTGATATCGTTCACACCACCTTGATATTTGGTGATAGCATATTTCACTGCAGCCAAAGCGTCAACCTTACCGGCACCGGCTTGAATGCCGGCGGCGGTGGTGTTGGCATCGGTGGTGGCGGTGGCGGTGAGACATTCGCGTGCTTGTTCCACATTCAATCCAGGCACAGCCTCAAGCATCAGAGCCACAACGCCCGATGCAAACGGGCAAGCCATTGAGGTGCCTTGGGATTCGAACCAGTAGTTCTGGCGGTTGTTATACTTCTGATTAGCAGCGATGTACACACTACCTGCATTGGCTGTATTTTTTTCGTAGAAGGGAGTGGAGCCGGCAGCGACGATAGCCATACCGGGCGCGAGCACGTGCGGCAACTTGCGGCCGTCGGGCATAGTGCCCCACGAGGAGAAGCCGGTGACTTGGCCTTGTTTGTAGCCGTCGCCTCCGGAGGCGAAGTCGAGCGAAGAGGCGGTGCCGGAAGAAGTGAGGATGGGGAACACTGAGCGGGAGTTCCACGCGCCGACTACAATCAAGTTTTTGGCACCGGCCATGTCGTTGATGGAGTATTCACCATTTCCGTCTTCATAACCGGAGCGCCCGAGAGATTGGAATTTGAGACCGGAGTTGGTTTGGAACACAGAGGTGATGCGTTGGTTGGCCTTATTGGCTTTAACACGGAAACCGAGCACATACACGGCGCCTTTGACGTTGGTGGTGTTGTTGGGAGTGAGTTGCAAATCTAAGCGCACGTTGTAGAGGTTGGAACCGGGTTCGCGAGCGGCAGAGCAGATGACATAACTGGAGGTGAATGCTTTGTCGAAGTTGTCGTCGTGAGAATAGGCTGAACTGGTATAGTTGCTGGTGGCCATGTAGTAATCTTGCGATGATGAAGCGCTGAACTCATATTCCCACACAATCTTGTTGGCGGTGGGTTGATACAGGAACGGGGTCACGGTGAAGTCGTTAGTATCGTGAGCCCAGATGTCGATGGCACCGGAGGCGCTTGCCGACACCGATACAAAACTTTGGTATGTATCGCCGGCGGCAGCGAGAGTACGGTCGATTGAGATGCCGTCTTCGGCTTCGTTGCCTGCGGCGATGCAGATGATTATGTCTTTGCCGTATTCGTCGATTACCTTGTTGAACGAACTATAAGGGGTGTGAGAGCCGTAGTTTACGCCTAACGAGAGGTTGATTACGGCGGGTTGGCCGGTGGATTGAGCGTAGTCGCGCACGGCTTGGATACCCTTGAGGATGTTTGAGTTGGTGAGGTGACCTGCGCAAGCCACGATGTCTGCACCTGTAGCTACACCGTAGTAGGGGTTATTGTAAGATGTGCTGACGGTGGCGCGGCCGGAGGAGTTGATATAAGCCACTTTGCCGTTGCCTTTGCCGTTGAAGTAGCCGGCTTCGATGCCCATTACGTGAGTGCCGTGGTAGTCGTCGGAGTTGTCGGTGGTGAATGTCGACATGTTATCTTGTGCGATGGTGGAGTACACACCGCTTTGACCGGAGAAGTAGTAGAGGTTTTTGATGCGGCTCTTCTTGTTGGAGTCGAGGAACACAGCATGGTTGGGGTCGAAGCCGTTGTCGTACATAGCGGCGATGACGCCTGCGCCGGTGTAAGCGCGCGAGAGACCAGAACCGGTGCCGTCGAGGACTACGTCAACGTTCGATAGCTTGCGAGCTTGGTCCATTTGAGGTTGCATTACGGAGGAGAATTCTACGTATTTTACAAAATCGCAGTTGGCCAAATCGGCGATGTCGTCCATCGAGCCGGTGGCAACCACTACGTCGGCGGCGCTGAGCACAATGTCGAAACCACGGGCTTCGATGTCGGCCTCGCCGTATCCTTCAGCCACGGTGATAAAGACAGTGGCACGTGCATCTGCGCGCGAACATTCTTCCAAGGAGAAGGGTGTGCCCATAGGCAGTTGGAGAGATTGCACCGGGTTCTCTTGATAGGAATTATAAATTCCCATAATTGCTTTTGCCCCGGTACTAAAGTTGCTCTGTGCTACAACAGGAAGTGCTGCTGCAGAGAGCAAAAGTAGGGTATAAATCTTTTTCATTGAAATTTGGGTTGAAAAATTATCGGTTTTAGTAGTGTAGGTAGTATGTCGCAAAGTTAATAGTTTTTTTTGAGATAATAGGAAATTTTCGAAACTTTTTTTGTTAAAAAATAATATACCATCACATTTTGCTTAAAAAATATGCTTTACAACATACAAAAGCCCCGATTCTTCTCGAGTCGGGGCGCTGTATCTAATCAAAAAAAGATTGTGTTTTACTGTTGTTACCTCAGTTTTAGTATTTGAAAAAGTCGTTAGTTTCTTGCTTCTGTCTCTATGACAATTTAGCTTCCAAAAGGTTTAATTGCTTGCGATTAATTAACAGATATTAACAAATACACGTCTCAAAGGTCACTACTTAGCATTGATTAGGTGGTTGATTAAAACCTGGTCGGGGGCTTTACGGCGTAGCGAGCGCTTGCGCGGCTTGCACTGCAATGCGACAACCGGCTTCGGGGCAACTTGTTTTTCGTGGGTTACAGTAAGGATTGGAGTAGGGTGGGGGCATTGGTGGTGATGAGGTCTACACCCAAATCTATGAGCCATTGCATAGTAGCGGCATCGTTTACCGTCCAAACGTTGACCTTCATACCCAATGCGTGGGCTTCATCCACCCACTCCGGGTGTGCTTTTATCACCAAGTGATGGTAGTCGATGCCGGTGATGCCCATAGCATGCAATTCGGCCGGGGCGATGTCGCCATTGAGATAAAATACAGGTGTGCCGACCGGGGCTATGCGAACGAACTCGCGGCAAGCGTGCAACGAAAACGAGATATACTCGATTCGTTCAGACAAGCCCATCGCTTCGGCCAGCGCTACTATCTTCTCTACAGCAGTGCTCTCGCTCGTTGCTGATGAGTGGTGCTTTAATTCGAGAATGAGGCGAGTGGAGGTGCTTTGCGCTGCCGTGAAATAATCGATGAGTGAAGGCAATTGCTCTCCGTTGGCCAAGCGTAATTGTTGCAACTGTTGCAAGGAAGACGTCTCCATGGCGCGCCCGCCAAACGAGGCATCATGGTTTACCACCAGTGCACTATCCCCAGTGAGCCATACATCAAACTCGGAGCCGTAGCAGCCTATATAATCGGCCAGCGCCATTGCAACGATGCTGTTTTGTGCTGATGCAGGAGCATCCCACACACCGCGATGAGCCACAACTGAGGTCTGCCCCAGGGCCATCGCTCCACAACTAATTAGCAGGCAGACTGATGCCACAAATATTCCAATTCTTCTCATATTAATAATAAATAGTTCTTATATAAATGGAGACATATACATTGGTAGTAAGAGAGTTTCTCCGTCTTTTTGGAGGTCTTTGGTGTAAATCAAATATCTACGTTCTATTATATGTGAATACTTTTGACAAAAGATATCCAGCGATTTATGAGCCTTGTACCCAGAAGATTTCACCTCAAT
>SFNM01000122.1 GCA_004552725.1 Bacteroidales bacterium
ACGGGGCCTTCGGGAATTTTGGAATCGACTTGATACTCAGGCTTATTGCATGATTCGACGTCGGCATAGTCCTTCATGATAGGGGTTGAATCAATCATGCCTTGGATTTTAGTGAGGTCTGTCATTTTTCTGAGAAATTTTATTGGTTAACTGTTTCTTGTTCGGGAGCGGGTTGCTCTTCGGGTTGTTCGGGAGCAACTGCGTCGGGTTGTTGCACTTGGGGCACTACGCTCATCATGTAATATTGCATTTGAGCAACGAATTGCTTGATGCCGTTGATTGCTTCGTTGTCGCCTACTTTGGAGCATTGAGCGTCGAAGCCGGCGATGATATATTGAGCGCGTTCAACGATAACGGGGAGTTTTTCTTGGATGAAAGTAACCTGAGCCTGTTGCATGGCGATTTGTGAGGTTTGGTCAACTGAAGCCATGTACTCGGTTAATTCACTTTGGAATTGGGGCACGATTGATTCGGCTTGTTCGGCCCAGAATTCAGCGTATTGCTCTTGGAGGGCGGGGTCTTGGAGGTAGTTGTTGTCGGCGCTGTTAGCCTTAGCGTAGAAGGTAACGGCTTGGATTACGAAGAGTGCAACAACGATAGAACTCCACCACAGGCCGATTTTGCGCAGGCGTTCCATCCAGATGTTGTTGTTCCAACCGATAGTGTGGAGCATTGACCAGAAACCGTGGTTGAGGTGGAACCAGAGAGCCACGAAGCCGATGATGTAAACGATGGGTGTCCATACTTGTTCGAAAGCGGCTTGGAGGAAGAGTGTGCCGAATTCGGGAGCGGCAGCCACACCGGCTACTTGGGGTAAGTCGGCGAGAGGAGTGTGGAGCGCTTCAACAAGTTGCATTTTGGCCCAGAATTGAATCATGTGCACGGCAAGGAAAGCCACAACAACGATGCCGAGAACAAGCATGTTTTGCGAAGACCATTCCACGTGGGGCGGGATGGTGGTGACGTTGTAGCGGTCGTTGCCGCGAGCGCGACGGTTTTGGATAGTGAGCCACAAAGCGTAGACAATGTGAATGATGAACAGTGCGGCAAGGCCTGCTGACGCAATCAAAGCGTACCAGTTAGCGCCCAAAAAGCCGCAGATGGCATTGTAGGCGGTAGGCCAGAAGATAGCCACAGCATTCATCAACACGTGAAAAGTAACGAATAGAACGAGGCAGCAGCCTGTGAGAGCCATCACAAACTTACGTCCTATAGATGAGTTTGTTAACCACATAAGATGAGTGTTTAAGAAATTATTGGATTATGTTAAGATTTTCTTTCAAGGGTTAGGGTGTAGGTATAGACCCACAATTTTCTGCAAATTTAGCACAAATTTGTGAGCAAACCAAATAAAAAGCGGAAATTTTGATTTCGGAGCGCAGTGGGGTTAGGATACAGGGATGATTTTTTGTGCGAGGGGGTACCACAGATGGGCTATAACGTCGGTGTAGCCGACTTGTCGCATAAGGTGGAGGTAGTTGTGAACTTGTTGTTGGTGAGAAGGGTGAGGGTGGTTGGTGAATTTGAAGTCGACCAGGTGGATTTGGCCGGATTTGGTGAACACCACGCGGTCGAGGCGGAAGAAGCGGTCGCCATCAGGAATGTAGTACTCTTGCTCGCATTGCACTCGCTCCACTTGCTTGCCGAACCATTGGTCGAAAAGGTCTTGGTCGAGACTTTGGAGTGCTTCGGTGATGATTTGTTTGTATTTGTCGATGGGTGGATTGGCGCTTAGGTGCTTTTGGCTGAGGGCGATGGCGCGGTCGAGGAAGTTGGGTGTGGTGGCGAGTTGGATGTTGGAGAGGATGCAGTGGAGGTCGATGCCTTGAATACGAATTGCTTCGTCTTCGGGGCTGAGCGACGGCTTCTCGGCCGGAGCCTTGTCGGGCGAGAGGTAAGTGTCGGGGTCATTGACCATATCTTCCAGCACAGTGAACACGCGGTTTACGCCGGTGAAGTGCACGGGGAAGGGGTTGTCGGTAGTGTCGGCCGGGGTGTTGGCTTGCGACGCAGCCTGATTGGAGGAGGTGGTAGGCTCACCGGCAGTAAATGAGCGCAAGGTGATTTCTTGGCCACTGCCTTGATTATTCGACGACCGCTTTTCGCATGAGTAGAATTGATGGAGGTCGAGGTGGAGGTTGGGGTCGGCGGGGGCGGTTTGGCTGCTGAAGACCTCCCAAATGCTCGCCGGCAAATTGGGGGCTTTGAAGGCTACAACACCGATGATTAGTTCACGCACGGCGCGAGTAAAGGCCACATAAGCCACATTGAGGTTGTCGATGAGATTTTTAGCGCAGAGCCTGTTGTATTCACCGGCGAAAGGCGACACGCGCGGATTGGCATATTCCTTGTCGGCATTAAGATAGATGATAGGCGGGGCGAGTGTGAGGTCTTTTTGCGACTTAAAGTCGAACCATGCCTTCACTTTCTCATCGATTAAATCCCAATTAAGGAGCGGAATATGCACGCAGTCCCATTCCAAGCCCTTGGCTTTGTGGATGGTAAGCACCGACACGGCATCGGCATCGGCACCGGCCGAGAGGGTGGCTTTTCGGCCCGTCTTTTTCCAATAATCGATGAAAGTATAGGGCGTGGCGGGATAGTTGAGCGAATATTCGTTGACTACATCCATGAATGTGTTGATGTAAGCGAGGTCGGCTTGTCGTTGGTCGAGCGGAATTTTGTGCATAATAATTGCTTCGACCAAGGTGGCGAGGTTCGACGCTCCTTGACCGAGGATTTCGTCCACGTCGCGAGCAATGGCGGTGTTGGCATCGGGCGTTTCAGGAATTGCGCACTCGAAATCAAGCGCCAAAGTGAGTGCTTTTTCGGCGCGTTCATCTTCGGTGGCGCAATCGTCGCAGAGGTGCGATGATTTGAAGTATTCGAAACGATAGCATAGCGAGTCGGAGTTCTTGACGTTGACGAAGTCGATGGGTTGGGCGGGTATGACTTCCTCTTGGTTGGAACGTTGCGAGTTGTAAGGACTTGTGCAGAACCGCTTTGCGATGATTTCGAGGAAACTGACTATGAGTTTCACCGACTCGTTGTTGCAAATTAACATAGCCTCCTCGCTTATAACCGGAATTTGAGGGAAGTAGGTTTGGAGGTATTCAATCACAAAAGCAGCGGAGACGTTTTTGCGGCAAAGGATGGCGATGTCGTGCCATTGGTATCCGGCATCGTGCTGGCGGAGAATATTCTTGGCGCAATTAAACATGGCGCGGGCGCGGTCGGAAACGTATGCCTCCGCACCGTAGAGTTGCATTTCTTCAGGTGAGATGGTGAGCGAGTTCTCTACGGAGAAGTCGGTGATGGAGATATATCCCGTGAGGTCCTTGTTCTTTGAGGCCAGAGATTGCTCCACCCCTTCGTATTCCGCGCAACTGTACTTGTCGGCCAGGCGGCGGAACAGTGTGTTGTTGAATTTCACCAACAGGTGGGCACTGCGGTAGTTGGTGTTTTCGCCCACGTTGGAGCCTTTGAGCACGATTTTACCGCGAAATTCGGGGTCGGATTGCACTTGTGAGTGGAGCAACGAACTGTCGGCGCCGCGCCAACTATAAATTGACTGCTTCACGTCGCCAATTATCAATGAGTCGTGGTCGTAGCCGAGCGATTCGGTGAGAAGAGGGGCGAGATTGCGCCATTGCATTTGCGAAGTGTCTTGGAACTCGTCGATAAGGAAGTGGCGAAGGTTCACACCAATGCGCTCGTAGATAAAAGGTATCGGCCCATCGGTGATAATCGACGATAGGAGCATCTTGGTGTCATCGAGGAGCATCATATTGTCTTGGGCGCGCATTTCGGCGATGATTTCCGCTATGTGGTTGGAGACTGCCAGGGTGTTGAGGCCGGCTTTGATGCCGGAATATATTATTTGGGCGCAATTGCAGTCGTAGAGAGCATCAACCCATACAATTACATCGGAGCAGAGTGGGGCGGAGATGTCAAAATTATTTTTGAACCATCCTTCTACAATCTGCTCGCGGTCGCTTTGGTTTCTGACGTTAGCATCCGGGCCGGTGGCTTTTGTTATAGAGGATTTAAAGTAATCTTTGGCGGGATTTTTCTCGGAGAAGCCATTCAGTGATGCTTCGAGCGCTTTGACTAAACCGGCGTATTTGAAAGTAAAACCGCGTGCAGTTAGAGTTTGTTTCACTTTTTCTGCCGCATCTTTGGCTCGGTTTATCCAATAACCTATCCAATTGTCCAATTGCTCACCGAAGGTGTTGATGTTGTCGCGGTTTTCAAGATATTTGTGCACATCCGCTTCGCGCTGTTCGAACGCTTCTTGGTAAATTTTGCCTACTTGCGCCATTAATTCGGTGTACAGTCCGCGATTGCGGTTGAACGGGTTCACCGAGTCGCTGAGGTTTGAGCGGTTGAACGCCAACGAGTTGAACCAAGTGCTGAGGGCTTGGCTATGCGAAGAAGTCTTGTCGTTGAGTTCGAGGAAGAGCGAGTCGACAGCCATTTGTAAGATGGAATCATTGTCGAGGTCAACGCGATAGTCGCCTTGAAAGCCGATGTCGTCGGCAAACACGCGCAGCACGTTTTGGAAGAACGAGTCGATGGTGCTTACGTTGAACGCATTGTAGTCAAAGAGAATGTCGTATAGCCCGCGACGCGCTTGCGCGGCCAATTCCTGGCGAGTGCATCCGAATTCCGTCATCAAATCATTGGCATACGACGACGAATCTTTGTCTCCTTCCTTCGGTATTTTGGTCAGGTCGTCCAATTCTTTGAGGATGCGCGATTTCATCTCTTGGGTGGCCTTGTTGGTGAAGGTGATGGCCAGGATATGAGAGTGAGGGCGCCGATTGAGTTCT
>SFNM01000030.1 GCA_004552725.1 Bacteroidales bacterium
TTCTCAAAAACAAAGATAACCAAAAGGGTTGATACCTCGTGAGAAGTGTCAGCCCTAATTTATTTTCTTAGCAAAAGTTTTACCGGACAGTAATAAAATGTTATATTATTTTGGGTCAATGTAAAAAATTTTGTTAACTTTGCGAAAAAATTTTTTATTAACTCGTAAATCGCAATGTTATGATTAAGCGTTTATTCATTGTTTTGGCAATGGTTGTGGCGGCTGTCGGGTTGCGCGCGCAGTGGAGCGCGGGCTTGATGGTGGGCTATGACTATAATAGTTATAACTACGCGAAGGGCTACGGCTACGACCTGCGTTATGGCGGTCGCAGCGGCTTCGCAATGTCTGTTCCGGTGCAGTACACCATCAACGACTGGTTTGCGCTGCGCGCTGACTTGGCTTACTTGCAGAAGGGTCACAAGATGCACCGCACCGGCTATCATGCTGGTCCGACGGAGAACGTGCGCGACCATTACCTGCACCTCCCCGTGCAGGCGCAGTTCAGCTTCGGCACGGCTAAAGTGCGCGGCTATCTCGGACTGGGCGGCTACGTGGGCTATTGGCTACACTCTCACCGCTCAGGTGTGGATATTATCAACATGGGTCCGTGGGGCTCGGTTGAGGACAACAGCGAGAGTCACTGGTATTATTACGACGAGTGTGTCGACTTCCTCTCAGAGCGCGATCAACGCTTCGACGCAGGCTTGGTGGCTTCGCTCGGCGTGGGTTATCGCATCACTCCGCGCATCGAAGCACGCGCTGAAACCGTGCTTCATTACAGCGTAATCGACACTGCTTCCGGTTCGCATGGCAACCTCGCTCCGCGCTACAACTCCACCTTCTCTTTTCAGGTGGGTTGCATCTATTACTTCACCGCTAAATGATTCCGACTATGAAACATACATCCATAATCGCGTTGCTGGCCATTTCTTTGCTGGCCATGGCCACCACCGCTTGCCGCGACGACGAGCCGGAGCTGCTCCGTGCCGACGAAATGATGATTTACTCCACACCCTCGGAGCAATTCGACGCTGTGTGGCGCTCCATCAACCAAAACTACGTGTTCTGGGACGTGGATTCCACCGACTGGGACGCTGTCTATGCCGAGTACATGCCCCGCTTCCGCGCTTTGGATGAGCGCGAAAGCGTATCCTCCGATGAGTTGCGCGAACTGTATAAAGGCGCCACCGCCACCTTGCTCGACCACCACATGATGGTGATGGTCTGCAACCTCTGGGGCGAAGGTAATGAACGCAATCAGAAAATCTATGTCAGCCCCGCGGATAACGAGTTGAAGCAACGGCCGTATTACCACCGCTTCGACACCTACGGCGTGTGGGAAGCGTATGACCATCTGAATAACGACCTCAACGTCTCCGACCTCCAATTCGCCTCGCACGGCGACACTTACTACTGCTCCGCCATCATCAACAACCACGTGCTCTACTTCGGCCTCACCGGCTTAGACATCACCGCACTGATGAACGACGCCGCTGCGCCCGAACCGCAGCCCGACGACTACTGGGACGAAGACCAATACGAATCCGACCACGATGCTTGGCTCGCAGTGCAGCAGACCAAAGACGTGGTCGACACATATATACATAACGCACTCGACAACCCCGTCATCACCGACGTCATCATCGACGTGCGCGGCAACACCGGCGGCTACTTGGCCGACGAGTACTACGTGCTCGGCCTGTTCATGGACGGTCCGACCTTGGCCGGATACACCCGACACAAATCCGGCATCGGTCGCTACGACTACTCGCCTTGGATACCCCACACCTTCTATCCCTACGAACGCACCCGCCTGCTTTCGGGTAAGATCGTGGTGCTGTGCGACCTCTACTCCGTCAGCATGGCGGAAATCACCAGTCTGCTCGCTAAGGAGATGCCAAACGCGGTGCTCATGGGCGAACGCACCTACGGTGGCCACGGCGTGCTCTATGGCGACTTCAACGAGTACTACACCGGCACGTTCGGCTCTATGGATGGTCCGCACTACGGCTACCTGTGCGACCGCTGCACCCGCACCACCGACGGCACCATACTCGAAGGTCAGGGCGTAACCCCCGACATCACTCTGACCTACGACTACAACGACGTGTACGGCGGCAGCAAAGACACCTGGCTCGACCGCGCACTTGAGTACATCGCTACCGGCCACTAACCCATGCGACAGACGCGCCTGTCTTCAAAGATGGTGCGCCTACAACTCAGTGGCTTGACGATTTTTTCGCCAAGCCACTGAGTTTTGTTTGGGAGGAGGTTAACGTGGAAGGCGGATGTGGAGGTAGATGCCGCGGGCAAGGAGGTAGAGGATGAAGGCGAGCCAGAGGGCGTGGTTGCCGAGGGTGGGGGAGAGGGTGAGTTCGACAGCGAAGTAGATTAGCATTGCGAAGAAGATGCTGAGAAGCATGGCGCGGGTGTTGGTGAGCCCAATGTATATGCCGTCGTAGATGAATGCAAGTATGCCGCAGAGTGGAACCGCCACGGCCCATGGGAGGAATGTGCGAGCGGAGGCGACGACTTGAGGCACATCGGTGAGGAGTGAGATGATAAATGGTCCGGCGAGGAGGTATGCAATGGTGAATGTGATTGCGACTTCGATGCCGCGTCGGAGTGAGGTTTTTACGACGGTGTGAAGTGTCGTGAGGTCGTTGGCGCCGACGGCTTTTCCGGCGAGTGCTTCGGCGGCAAAGGCGAAGCCGTCGGAGAAGTAACTGAAGAACATGAATAGTTGCATCAGCAAGGCGTTGGCGGCCAAGATGGTGACGCCAAATTCGCTACCGCGGCGTGTGAACCACATAGTGACGGCCACTAAGCACAATGTGCGCAGGAAAATGTGGCTGTTGATTTTGAACAGGCGCGCGAGGGCATGGCGATGGAGCAGGACGGCGAATGTGACTTTCTGCGGGCGGTATTTGCGGATGGTGGCGATAAGGCAGGCGGAAAAGCCGAGCCATTGTGAAATGGCTGTGCCGAGGGCCACGCCTTCGATGCGCATCCCCAGGCAGAAAACCATGAAGAGGGAGAGGGCGGTGTTGGCCAAGTTGGTCATAAGAGCAATCCACATAGGTATGCGGGTATTTTGGCGACCAAGGAGCCAGCCGTTGAGCACGTATGTGCCGAGGACGGCGGGAGCGCCGGCGATGGCGATGTAGAAGTAAGTTTGTGCTTGAGGGGCAACTTCACTTTCGACATGGAGGAGCCGTAAGGCTAAGGAGCAGAGAGGAATGGCCAATGCAATCATCAGTGAGCCGAATGTGGCAGCCATGAGCAGGCCTCGGCGCAGGGTGGCTGATGCTTCGGCGAGGTTGTCGGCACCGTGGGCTTGTGCGGCGATGCCAGCGGTGCCCATACGAAGGAAAGCGAATAGCCAGTATATCATATTGAACATGGTGGTGCCGACGGCAATGGCGCCGAGGTAAGAGGCGGCACCGAAGTGGCCTACGATTGCCACGTCGATAAGCCCCAGCAGCGGGGTGGTGATGTTCGAAATGATGGCCGGCAGCGCGAGGGCCATTATTTGGCGGTTGATTGATTTCATTGGCGATTTGATAAGCGAAGTACGATGCTACGAAGCGAGGTTCGCAGTATCGTACTTCGGATGATTATTTACTTGAGCACGCTGTTATTTGCGAACGGCGCGAGAAGCAAAGTAGAGGTAAAGGATGATGCCGGCGTATGCGATTAGGCCGAGGAGTTGGCTGCCGGTGGAGGGCAGTGGCACACCGCACATGATGGTGATGGCGGAGAAGACGCCGAAGAGAGCACCGCCGGCGATGAGACCGGAAGCAATGAGAGTGCCACGTTCGGTGCGCATGCGGCAGAGTTCTTTGTCTTTGCTGCTATGGCCGACGAACCACGATACGAGGCCGCCGATGAGCATCGGGGTGTTGAGGTGGAGGGGCAGGAACATACCGAGACAGAAAGCGAGGGCGGGCACGCCTAAGAAGTTGAGGATTAGGGCGAGGATAGCGCCAACGATGTAGAGGACCCATTCGGTGCTGCCACCCATCATCATAGGTTCGATTACGGCAGCCATGGCGTGGGCTTGGGGAGCGGCGAGGGCGTCGCCGGAGAAGCCGTAAACTTTGTTGAGCATGAGGATTACACCACCGACGGTAGCGGCCGACACGAGAGTGCCGAGGAATTTCCAACTTTCTTGTTTGCGCGGGGTTGAGCCGAGCCAGTAGCCGATTTTGAGGTCGGTGACAAAGCCGCCGGCCATAGAGAGGGCGGTGCAGACTACGCCACCGAGTACCATAGAAGCGACGATGCCGCTTGAGCCGCTAAGGCCGATAGCGACGAAAATGCCGGAAGCCACGATGAGGGTCATGAGAGTCATACCGCTCACAGGGTTTGAACCAACGATAGCGATGGCGTTGGCTGCTACGGTGGTGAAGAGGAATGCGATGATTGTCACTACCACCCATGCGATTAATGCTTGAGTGAGGTTGTTGATAACACCAATCCAGAAGAATACAAACACTACAATCAGGGCCAATGCGATGAAGTAGGTGATGTGCTTCATAGAGATGTCTTGCTGCCAGCGCACTACGTTGCCACTTTGCTTGGCGCCGCGGAGTTCGCGGGAGGCGAGACCAACGGCTTGAGCGATGATGGGCCAAGATTTGACGATGCCGATGATGCCGGCCATGGCGATGCCGCCGATACCCATGAGGCGAGCGTAGTTTTTAAAGATTAGGTCGGGCGATAGAGAAGTATCAGCGCCGTATGTGCCAAACAGGGGAATGATAATCCACCAAACGAAGATGGAGCCGGCGAAGATAACGAAGGCGTAGCGAAGTCCAACGATGTAGCCGAGACCGAGGACGGCGGCGCCGGTGTTGCAAGAGAGCACGAATTTGAATTTGTCGGCGATGGTTTGGCCCCAGGTAGTGGCAGTGGTGGTGATAGTGTCGGCCCACACGCCGAAAGTGGCCACGAGGTAGTCGTAAACGCCGCCGATGAGCGAAGCAATAAGGAGGGTGAGTGCTTGGCCGCCGTTTTTAGCCTTTTCTTTGGCAGAAGAAGCGGCAGAGATGAGCACTTGAGTTGTGGCAGTGGCTTCGGGGAAGGGGTATTTGCCGTGCATATCCTTGACGAAGTACTTGCGGAATGGGGTGAAGAACAGAATACCGAGCACACCACCGAGGAGCGATGAGAGGAAAATTTGCAAGAAGTTGACGGTGATTTCCGGATACTTTGCTTGCAGGATGTAGAGGGCTGGGAGGGTGAAGATAGCGCCGGCTACGATAACGCCGGAACATGCGCCAATGGATTGAATGATAACGTTTTGGCCCAGCGGGTTTTCTTTTTTGAGGGCGGTAGACAGTCCCACGGCGATGATAGCGATGGGGATAGCGGCTTCAAACACTTGGCCCACTTTGAGGCCTAAGTAAGCGGCAGCGGCACTGAAAATGATGGCCAAAATGAGGCCTGTAATCACAGAGTAGGGAGTCACCTCACGGTATTGGCGAGTTGGGTGCATCACCGGGCGATACTCTTCGCCGGGTTTTAGTTCGGTGAAAGCGTTCTCGGGCAAGGAAGTGGGATCCTCATCGGCGGGATTATCCACAATTGGCCGATTTTTTTCTAAGGGAACGGTCTTCATATCAAGTATTATAGTTAGTTTGTAAATATCGGAGGATTAACGGCGTTTAGCGGGGATTTTGAGTTTTTGGCCCACGTTGATGCGGTCGCCGGAGATATTGTTTGCTTGACGGAGAGCGTTGACAGTAACGCCGTATTTACGCGCGATGGAAGATAGGGTGTCGCCGCGACGGACTGTGTGGACTGTTTGTCGGTTGCGGTTGTTGGATTGAGAAGTTGAGGAGTTGTTGCGTCGGGAGTTGGATTGCGATGCTTGTTGTGCTTGTTGTTGCTGTTGTTGAGAACTTTGCTGCATCGAGCCTGCTACGCGGTTGCTTTCGGCAGAGGTGGGTTGCTCCGGAACAGAAGCCACGATTGTGACGGAGTCGGAAGGCACGGAGTCGGTTTGAGCCAATTGAGGAGTTGTAGTGTCGATTTGGCGACGGCGGTAAGTGTTGATGCGCAATTTCTGGCCTTTTTTGACGCGACGACCGATATTGTTGGTTTCGCGGATAGAAGCAACGGTTACACCGTATTTGTTGGCGATAGATGTGAGTGTTTCGCCGCGTTTGACGGTGTGATAACGCACAACGAGTTCTTCGACGTATTGGCCTTGGGATTCGGCGCCGTTGACTTGTCCGGGGACGGCGGGTTCGACAACGTCGCGACGAGCGTAGAGTTCGGCATTGTGGTTAAGGATAGAGTCTTCATTGGCAACATAAGCGTAGACTTGGAGCGATGGGAGCACCAGGGAGTAGGGTCGGATGTCGCCGGGAATGAGGTCGGTGCGGTATTGGGGGTTAAGCACGCGAATTTCGTCCATAGGCACGCCGAGCACGTCGGAGATTTGTTGGAAGTGAACGCGACGAGTGACGTTGACGGTGTCGGTGACAACGGGACGGCGCAGCACAGCGGGAGCGATGTTGTGTTCAGAGTGATAGTTCATTACATAGCAAACGGCGATGAACGAAGGGACATAACCGCGAGTTTCGGTAGGTAGTTCGTAGTAGATTTGCCAGAAGTCTTTTTTGTCGCCGGGAATTTTGCAGCGTTGGATAGCCTTGTTGAGGTTGCCGGGACCGCAGTTGTAAGCGGCGAGAGCCAACTGCCAATCGTTGTAAATGTTGTAGAGTTTTTTGAGGTATCGGGCTGCGGCATCGGAAGCGGCGATGGGGTCGCGACGTTGGTCGACGATAGTGTTTACTTCGAGGCCTTCGCCTTGAGCGGTTTCGAGCATGAACTGCCAAAGGCCGGTGGCACCGCTACGGGATACGGCGTTGGGGTTGAGAGCGGATTCCACGATAGGGAGGTATTTGAGTTCCATCGGGAGTCCGTATCGGTCGAGGGCTTGTTCGAAGATAGGGTTGTAGTAAAGGCCGAGGCCCAACATATTAGTTACCATCTGTTTGCGACGGTTGACGTAAGCGTCGATGTAAGAGCGCACGATGGAGTTGTAAGTCATTTCGATGGTGTAGGGCAATCGTTGTAGGCGCGCTATAATTTCTTGGTCGGACACTTCAGCGTCGGGGTGCGAGTCGGCTTGAGTGTCGATGGCCGCGTAGTTGCTAAGGAACCAGCCTTCTTGCATGGCTCGGGTGTCGGCTTCGTAACTTTCGGGGAGGAAGATAGGGTCGATGTGCATAGTGTCGCTCATTTCAAGGACAGAGGCGGCACGCGGGGCAGCCATAGCGGGGATGGCAGCGGATAACAGTAGGGATGCAAGCAGTGTTTTGGTATACATAATTATAAACTGGAGAGAGAATATCTAAAAAGTGAAGGCCCAAGCCATGCCGAAGCAAGGCGGGGCGCCACGTTGTTCTTGAAATACGATAGGAGTAACGTCCATCGATAGGTCGGTGGAGATGTCGAAGTGGCTCAGGGAAGCGTCGACGTAAGCGTCGAGCATAGCGAGGAGGTAAACGCCAACCATGGATATGATGCAGAGGTCGCGGTTGCGTCGGTAGAAGTCCTTGCGAGATTTGAGGATGTTTGTGAGCCAGGTTTTATCGAGGTCTTCTTCGCGAGTAGTTGAGGGGAAGAAGTTCATATAAGAGCGAGTAGTGGGGTCATTGTCCATAATATCGGCGTAAGCGCGAGTGTAGTCGCGCAGCATGCCGTTGTTCCACGAGGTAGCGTATCCCAAACCGAGGTAACCGCCGACGATGATAGGAAGTTTCCAGTAGCGACGGTTGTAGACTTGTCCCAACCCGGGGAAGAGAGCCGACATCCAGACGGCGCGCGTGGGGTTTGGGTTGAATTCGACTTTGGTAGGTTGCCACACGTCGAAGTCGTGGAATGGGTCGAAAGCGGCGAGGATGGAGTCGACTTGAGCGGTCCAGATGGAGTCGTCGGCGGCAGATGTAGCAACGGAGTCCACATCGATAGAAGAAGATGTGTGGGCACGTTTTACCGGGCGACGCTGGCTTGATTGAGCATTGGCCGATGCGAAGCCGAGGAGCAGAAAAGCTGCCGTGAGGATAGAGATAATATTTCGGGTGAGGATTTTCAACTTTGAGGTTTTAGAGAGTCGAAGATAGAGATGAGGTGTTCGAGTTGTTGGTCGTTGTCGAAGGAGAAAGTGATTTTTCCTTTGCCGTTGGCATCGTATTTGAATGCGACGGCGGTGTTGAAAGTAGAAGAGAGGTGTTGTTTGAGGATGTCGAAATCATCGCGGTTGTAACGACCAGCCGGGGCGGGTTTTGGTTTTTCGGCAGGAGGAGTTTGGCCTTGGCTATATGCTTTGGCGAGTTCTTCGACGCGACGGACGGAGAGGTCGTTGCGGAGGATTTCGTTGTAGAGTTTGAGTTGGAGAGCGGGGTCGGAAATGGTGAGAATAGCGCGAGCGTGACCCATGTCGAGGCGTTTGTCGCGCAGTCCGAGTTGGACTTCCGCGGGAAGTTTGAGGAGACGAAGGAAGTTGGCCACGGTGGCGCGTTTTTTGCCGATGCGCTCGCTGAGTCGTTCTTGGGTGAGGTTATATTGGTCGATTAGTTTACGGAAAGTGAGGGCGATTTCGATGGCGTTGAGGTCTTCGCGCTGAATGTTTTCGATAAGAGCCATCTCGGTAAGTTCGGTGTCGGATACAGTGCGGATGTAAGCGGGCACGGTAGCGAGACCAGCGATTTGAGCAGCGCGATAACGGCGTTCGCCGGCGATTATTTGGTAAGAGTCGGGGCCGGTTTTGCGAAGTGAAATAGGCTGGATAATACCGAGTTCGCGGATGGAAGCAGCGAGTTCTTGGAGGGCTTCTTCGTCGAAGGAGCGGCGAGGCTGGTCGGGGTTGACTGTAATACGGTCGAGCGCTATTTCGTTGATGGCAGAAGAGCCGCGAGCGGGCACGTCGTCCATAGAAATAAGAGAATCGAGGCCTCGGCCAAGGGCATTGCGTTTGATTGACATAGCAGCGATTATTTATGTTGTTTTTTAGACTTGTGTCGAGCGAGGATTTCTTTAGCGAGGAGGACGTGGGAAGTTGCACCGCGAGAGTCGGGGTCGTAAAGGAGCACCGGGAGACCGTGGCTTGGCGCTTCGCTAAGGCGGATGTTGCGCGGGATAACGGTGTCGAATACCATATCGGCGAAGTGGCCTTTGAGTTCTTCGTAGATTTGGTTGGCCAGGCGCAGACGCGCGTCGTACATGGTGAGGAGGAAGCCTTCGATTTCGAGGTCGGGGTTTAGGCGCGACTTGATGATGCGTATGGTGTTGAGGAGTTTGCTGATGCCTTCGAGAGCGAAGTACTCTGCTTGCACGGGGATTATGACCGAGTCGGCAGCTGTGAGAGCGTTGACGGTAATGAGACCCAGGGAAGGCGAGCAGTCGATGAGTATGTAGTCGTAATTGTCGCGGATAGGCTGGAGGAGGTTAGCGAGCACTCGTTCGCGGTTAGGTTTCGACACGAGTTCGAGTTCGGCACCGGCGAGGTCGATACGAGAGCCGATAAGGTCGAGGTTTTCGACGCAAGTGGCTACTTGCGAGCCGTCGAGGGGGTATCCATCGACTAAACATTCGTAGATAGAAGATGTCATGGAACGAGGGTCGATGCCGTAGCCCGAAGTGGCATTCGCCTGGGGGTCTGCATCGATGATAAGTACACGACGGCCTTCGGCCGCGAGCGAAGCGGCGAGGTTGATGGTGGTTGTGGTTTTGCCAACGCCACCTTTTTGGTTAGCGATTGCTATGATTTTACCCATTTAATCGGCTGATTTAAATTATTTTCTGCAAAGTAAAGCATTTTTGGCGAGATAGCCAAAGAAATGTTCCACGAAAAGAGCAAAAATGTTAATAACTTGTTCCACGCCTTGGCTCCGGGCTATGCTCGCTTCGCCAAGTCTTCGTCGGGCGCTACCGCGCCGCTCGGCTTCCGCCTCGCCACCGAACCTCACCGCGGCGGGCGCTTCGCTGCGCCGAGCCTTCGTCGGGCACTTCCGCGCTGCTCGGCTACCGCTGAACAAATCAGGCGAAAGTGGAAAATGTGTTAGGTTACTTGTCGAGGTAATGACCTTTGAGGGAAATTACGAAGACTGAAACTACATCTTCATCAATGCGATACACTATTCGTGAGGCTTTGTCTATACGACGACTCCACAAACCTTGTAGATTTCCTCTCAACTGTTCCACTTTACCTGTGCCGGAATGAGGGTGCTCTTCTAATTCTTCGAATATGCTTAAGATTTTGCGAAGAATTTTTATTTGACCGGATTTTTTCCAGAGGAGCAAATGCTTTTCGGCTTCCGGAAGGAGGATTAGCTTATATTTCATAAGCCGAGGTCTGCTTTGAGCTCGGCGGCGCTTACTTGGCGGCCTAGACCGGATTGGAGTTGGGCGAGGCCACGATTGATGGATGCGATGTTATCGGGGTTGTCAAACCATTTATCACCGGAAGGGGATGGATTAGCAGTGATGTCAATGCTCACGGAGTTGGCTTTGCTAATCAGTATCTGCTCAATGTAATTTTTGAGGCTACGGCCTTGGGCGGCAGCCATTACTGCCAATTTTTGAAAAGCATCAATAGGCAGGTCGATATTTTTTCTCTTAGTAATTGCTTCCATTTGATATATTTTGGTGCAAAGGTATAAAAAATATATAATATATACAATAATAGTGCCTTTTTTGCTGATAGCCTACAAAAAATCGTAGCCTCGTCATTTAGTGTGAGAGCCATCTTGTTATGTTGCGGCGGGCGCTTCGCTGCGCCGAGTCTTCGTCGGGCGCTACCGCGCCGCTCGGCTTCCGCACACCCCGCAGCAAGCCGCGAGGCTACAGCCACCGGACCTCATTGTGGCGGGCGCTTCGCTGCGCCGAGTTTTTGCTGAGTATTTATTTTTCGGAGAGGAAGGTGAGTTGGTCTTGGAGGAGGGAGAGGAGGGAGGTGAGGGGGTCGGGGCGTTGTTGCTCTTGTGTGAGGGCGGCGGTGGCGGCTGCGAAGAGGGGGGTGGAGGTTGGTGTGGGGTGGTTGATGATGGAGGACTGATTGAGGATGTTGAGAAGGAGTCGGAGGCCGGTGTAGCGGGTGAGGCGGTTTGGGTCGGAGACGAGGTCGGAGGCGAGGTCGACGGCGAAAGGAGTGTGGCGCAGGAGTCGATGGCATAGAATGTCGGCATCTTCGCTCCAACGGACTTCGCGCGCCATGGCTGCTGCTCGCTGGGGGGTGAGTTGGTCGACGGGGTATAACATCGGGGCGAGGAGCATCGACTCGCGGGAGTTGGAGTCGGCCCAGAGTTGTTCAGCGAGTTGGAGGGTGTGGGGCTGTTCGGCAGCGATTTCGGCGAGTTGTGGAAGGTTGAGGCCGAAGATGAATTGGTGAGGGCAACCATTTCGGCGAAGAGTGTCGGCCACGATGCCGTTGCGCATGGCATAGATGCGTCGTTTGAGCAGTTGCATGGGCGAGAATTGGGTGGCGGAGTCGGTCATCGGTCGAAGTCTTTAGAGAATTGCGAGATGAGGTTGTGGGCAGTCATGTCTACGTTGACGGGGACCACAGTTATGAAGCCTTGGTTGAGCCAATATTCGTCGGTGTCGGAAGCGTTGGCATCGTGGTTGACCATGCGGCCGGTGAGCCAGTAGAACGGGCGGCCGAAGGGGTCGGCATAGTCGGCGTACTCGTCGGTCCAAGCGGCTCGAGCGGCTCGGCAGGTGCGAACGCCTTTGGGAGTGATGCCGGCGGGCATGTTGACGTTGAGGCAGATGCCGGAGGGGAGGGGGTTGGCCAGCAGATGCTCAATGATGGATCGGACGAAAGGCATGGTGGGTGTGAAGTCCACGTCCATGGCATGGTCGGTGATGGAGAAGCCGCAAGAGGTGATGCCGACGGTGGCGCCTTCGAGCACGGCGCCCATAGTGCCGGAGTAAACTACGTTGCAAGCGGAGTTTGAACCGTGGTTGATGCCTGCGAGGACGAGTGATGGTCGGCGGTCGACGAGTTTGGAGAGGGCGAGTTTGACGCAGTCGACGGGCGAGCCGTTCACGGCATAAAGTTGTGCATTTCCGTGGGAGCCGCGCGGGGTGATGCGAAGAGGAGTGCCGACGGTGATGGCTGAAGATTGGCCGGAGTGAGGGGCGTCGGGACCGACCACAATTACATCGCAATAGTCGGGCACACATTCAGCGAGGCGCAGGATGCCTGGCGCGTTGATACTGTCGTCGTTGGAAATGAGTATAAGTGGGCGTTGGTTGTTCATGTTTGTAAGTATTATATATAATAAGGAAAAATTATTTAAAAAAGGAGAGAAGGTCGGCGACGATGAATGTGGAGCCGCCTACGAAGATGGAGTGGGAAGGTAGGGCCGCATTGCGGGCGGCATTGAAGGCCTGTTCAACGGAGTCGAAGGCCGTTGCGTTGAGGTGGTATTGGTTGGCGATTGGGATTAGTTCGGCTGCAGGACGGCCTCGCTGAACGGAAGGAGTGGCGAGGTAGTAGATGGCGTTGGTCGGGAGGAATGGGAAGATGTGAGAGACGTCTTTGTCGTTGACAAATCCGATGACAACGTGGAGGGTGGAAGCGGCGGCTAATTGGGCGAGTTGAGGTCCGAGGTATTGCCAACCGCCGGGGTTGTGGCCGGTGTCGCAAATAACGCGTGGTGACAGTGATAGAGTGGACCATCGACCCATCAGACCGGAGAGTTGGCACACGTGGGCAAAACCGGATGCGACTGCTTGAGGGGTAATGTTGAGCGGGAGTGCGTGGAGTGCGTGGAGGATGGTGTTGGCATTGAGAAGTTGGCAGTCGGCTGTGAGTTCGGAGTGGATGTCGCCCCAGGGGGTTTGGTGGTAGATGATTTCGAACGGAGAGCGTGAGGCGGCGCGGTAGAGAGGTGCGTCTTGTGCGAATGTGATGGGAGCAGACACTTCGGCGGCGCGGTTTTCGAACACGATGCGCACTTCGCCTTCGGCTTCGCCGATGATAACCGGGGTGAGAGGCTTGATGATGCCGGCTTTTTCGACTGCTATTTCGGCGGGCGTGTTGCCTAATAGGGCTGTGTGGTCGAGGGAAATGTTGGTGATGACCGATAGGATGGGGGAGATGATGTTGGTGGCGTCGAGGCGTCCACCGAGGCCAACTTCGATTACTGCAATGTCGACATTTTGGCGCACGAAGTGTTCGAAGGCCATGATGGTGGTTAGTTCGAAGAAAGATGGTTGGGGGTCGAAGTTGAGAGCCCGGAAGCGGTTGATGAAGTCGACGACTTCGGCTTCTGAAATCATTTGGCCGTTGACGCGAATACGTTCGCGGAAGTCGATGAGGTGAGGAGAAGTGTATAGCGCCACTTTTAAGCCGGCGGATTGGAGCACGGCGGCGATGGTTGAGGCAGTGGAGCCTTTGCCGTTGGTGCCGGCGATGTGAATACATTTGAGGCGCTGATGCGGGTTGCCGAAAAGGTGGCTAAGGTGCAATACGGTGTCGAGGCCCGGTTTGTAGGCACCGGCGCCGAGGTTTTGGAAGGTCGGTATTTGGCTGAAGAGCCAATCAATGGATTCTTTATATGATGTAAACATTCTCAGAATATTAAATAGCCGGCGAGTCCGGCGGCGCAGATGAGCAGAATTGGGTGGATGCGAGTGAAGAGGTTGAGGAGAAGTACGCCGAGGGTGATAAGAGCCGATGGAATGATTTCAGCGGGGATTGAGCCGTAGTTTTCGGAATTCATTAGAATTAGGGCTGCAGATGCGATGAGGCCGATGACCACTGGGCGTAAGCCACGGAATATGCCCTCGATTGCGACGCTTTTGCGATGGCGCGAAACGAATTTGCCGGCATACCGAACCAGGAGAAACGAGGGAATGATGACCACGAGGGTGCAAATTATCGAGCCGAGGACTCCCCACAGGGGAGAAGCCTCCGGCCCTATGGCTTGGAGAGGGGCTGTGTAGCCGATGTATGTGGCTGAGTTGATGCCGATAGGTCCGGGAGTCATTTGGGAAATTGCCACGATGTCGGTGAATGTTTTGTCGGAAATCCAACCGGGGCCGACGATTTCGCTTTGGATCAAAGAAAGCATGGCATATCCACCGCCGAAGCCGAAGAAGCCGATTTTGAGGTAACTCCAGATGAGTTTGAGGTAAATCATTGAGCACCTCCTTTCTGATGGGCGATTTTACTGCGGACGTGTCGGAGTTGGAGCCAACCGATAGAGCCGCCTAAAACTATGAAGATGATAGGATTGGAAATGATAGGCCATTTCGACCAAATAAGGGCCGCGACCACTACGGGAATCCAAGCGGTGCTCCATCCGATGTTGGCGGCGCGAGCGGATGTAATCACCGGGGTGATGATAAGTGCTACGACGGCGGGACGTATGCCTTTGAAAACGGCGTTGAGAGTGGGGTTTTGAATGATTGTTTCCGGAGTGAGAAATACGGCGATAGCCAGAATGATGAAGAAGCAGGGGAGTATAGTGCCGCAAGCGGCAACCACCGAACCAATGCGCCCGCGGAGTCGGTCACCAACGGCTACGGAGATGTTGACGGCCAAAATGCCGGGGAGTGACTGGGCTAAGGCCAACAGGTCGAGGAACTCGTCTTTGGCTATCCAACGTTGGTTGTCGACGACTTCGCGCTGTATGATTGAAATCATAGCCCATCCACCGCCGAATGTGAAGGCACCAATTTTGACGAAGACAGTGAAAAGGCGCCAAAGGAGGTGACGTTTTTCTGTATGAATTTGTTGATTATCAGACATTTCAGGTGGAGTTAAAATTCTACGACTGTGATGCCGGCTCCGCCGAAGCGGACATCCTCGTCGGCGAAGTGAACCACCGCGGGGACTGTGGCTAAATATTGGCGAATGCACTGGCGTAGGGCGCCGGTGCCGGTGCCGTGGAGTATGCGGACGCGTTGCTGAGCGAATTGTACGGCATCGTCGATGAAGTAGGTGACTGCTTGGAGCGCTTCATCGGCTCGCATACCTCGCACGTCGATTTCGGGGCGGAAGCGGAGTTGGCGTTCGCGATTGTCGTTGGACGTTTCGACCGATATGAAAGAGGCGGCCTTTTGCGTAGCGGATTTGGGTTTGCGGTCGGTTGGCGATAGGCGCTGGAGTTTGACGGTGGTTTTCATCTGTCCGAAAATCACTACCGCCTCTTTACCACGAATTGCTTCGATGGTGCCGACGGTGCCGGAGCCGTCGAGTAGCACATTGTCGCCCGGTGCCAGTTCTTTTGGCTTTTCGATGGGTTTAGGTGCTTGTTTGGCCTTTTTCGGCGTTTTGATTTTAGGGATTAGCGGATGGTCGTCGGTATGACCGTCGGTGAGTTCATGGCGCTCTTGAGCGAGTCGACGGCGGGCTTCGAGGGTTTTTTCGCGGTCGGCTTGAGCGCGGCGAATGTCGTGGATGGTGCGTTCGATTGCAGCGTTGGAGCCTTCGAGGATTTTGCGTGCTTCTTCGCGAGCGTCGGCGATGATTTCGCGACGATGCTGACG
Organism: Bacteroidales bacterium; assembly: GCA_004552725.1. Lineage (GTDB taxonomy): Bacteria > Bacteroidota > Bacteroidia > Bacteroidales > Muribaculaceae > CAG-873. Next base: position 15,517 of record SFNM01000030.1, read on the forward strand.
TAGAGAGTCGGCGTCGGCGCTATATTGCTCAAGAGTCTGCTCCAATTGCTTCTCTTTGCGGCGGATTTCGATGCGCTTGTTTTCCCAATAACGACGGTCGCGAGCGATGTCGAGGAGGTATTTGTCGAGGTTGAGGTAGTCGCTTCCTACGAGTTGTCCGGCAGCGTCGATGATTTTGTCGGGGAGCCCGGTTTTGCGAGCGATTTCGATAGCAAACGAACTGCCGGGGTGGCCGATAGCGAGGGTGAAAAGCGGTTGCATCTTTTGGCGGTCGTAAAGCATCGAACCGTTGACCAACCCCGGGGTGTCTTCGGCAAATTTTTTGAGGTTTTGGAAGTGGGTGGAGACCACACCCCACATTCCGGCGGTGTTGAAGTCGGCTAAGAGTGCTTGAGCGATGGCACCGCCGATTTGAGGCTCGGTACCGGAGCCGAATTCGTCGATGAGCATAAGAGTGCGACTGCCACCGGCATTGAGCAAGAAGCGCATATTGCGCAAATGCGAGGAGTATGTGCTGAGGTCATCTTCGATTGATTGGTCATCGCCGATATCGATGAAAATACCGGAGAAAATGCCGAAGTGGGAGTTGTTGTAAACGGGCGGAAGGATGCCGCACTGTAGCATATATTGGCATATTGCTACGGTTTTGAGCACCACGGATTTACCGCCGGCATTAGGTCCGGAGATTACGAGAATACGGTTGTCGGGAGCGGTAAGGCGTATGTCGAGTGGCACGATTTGACGCTGTTGTCGTTGCAAACTTTCACGCAGTACGGGGTGGCAAGCGTGGTACCATTCGAGTTGAGGGTTGCGGCTAAGATGAGGGAGCGATGCGTCGGACTGAATAGCAAATTGGGCTTTGGCATGAATGAAATCGAAACGAGCGAGGGTGTCGAAGGAGGCGAGTATTACGTCGAGTTGAGGACGTAAGTCGGTGGTTAGCGCGGTGAGAATTTTGACTTCTTCGCGGTGCTGTTCGAGGTGGAGTTCGCGCATTCGGTTGTTTGCTTCAACTACTTCGGCGGGCTCAATAAAGATGGTTTTGCCGGAGGCTGATTCGTCGTGAACGATGCCCGGAATACGGCGCTTGAACATTGGGGATATAGGCAACACAAGTCGGCCATCGCGCATGGATGGGGCTGCATCAGCATCGAGAATGCCGTCGCGACGTGCGTTTTCGACCACTCGCCGCATGGCAGCGTTGATTGAACCGCTCATGCCGGAGAGTCGACGTCGAATGTCGGCCAGTTCGGGCGATGCGTTGTCTTTGATTTGTCCCCAGCGGTCGAATGTGCGGGATATGGCGGCTGAGATGGCGGGGAAAACCATTATTTGATCGGCGAGGGCGTCGAGATGGGGGTAGGGTGATGCGCCTTGGTCTGAGCGTTGGCGTGCGAAGTATGATGCCAGTGCAGTCATGGCGGTGAGCGAAAGACCCAAGTCGATGAATTCTTCGGCGGTGAGGAAAGTGCCCTCTGGTCGGATTGCTTTGAGGCGAGCGGTGATGTCGCGAAAAGCAATGCCCGGGAAGTCGGGGTCGGTTTCGATGATGGTCTTGAACTCTGCCACGCGACGCAGTTCGGCATCGATTTGCGAGAAATCGGTGGAGAAGGTGGCTTCAGCGGCCAACTGCTTGCTCAGAGGCGAGCCGCAGAGGTCGGCCACCATGCGGCGGACGGCATCAAAACCTATTTTTTTCTCTATATTTTCGGGATAAATCATAAATTCGGGTAAATCGACTACAAAATTACAAAAAATCTGCCACATAAGGGCGGGTTTTGGGCGAGTTTTGACCATGGGGCGAAGAAAAGTTTGCAAAAGTGATAGGTAGATATTAAATTTGCAGGCAAAAGGAGGTTGATTGAGGAGTGATGTGTATTAGGTAATTATTTGAAAAACAGATAAATAGAGGGAAAAGATGGTGTAAATGTGTGTGAATTAGCGTTAATATAGGTTAAATTTCTTGTGTAGTATGTGGAAAGTTGCTAACTTTGCAGTCGAAAACATCGCGGGATAGAGCAGTGGTAGCTCATTGGGCTCATAACCCAAAGGTCGGAGGTTCGAATCCTCCTCCCGCCACAAATTAAGGCTCGGCAATTTGCCGGGCCTTTGTTGTGTGTGGCGGCATGGGCGCTTCCGCGCCGCTCGGCTACCGCCTCGCCACCGAACCTCACTGTTGTCGCTTTGCAGGGGCGCTGCCGCGCTGCTCGGCTGCTGCCTCGCCACCGAACCTCACTGTTGGCGCTTGGCTGCGCTGAGTCTTTTGGAGGTTGATAAAAACAGCGGCGCTTTTGGGCGCCGCTGTGTGGAGTTATACGTGGAAGAAGCGTTGGACCATTTGGAGCATGCGAGCCGGGTCGGCTTTGGCGGCTTCGCTTTCGGCGGGGTCGTAACTGCGAAGTTTGGCCAGCACACCATCGATCATGGCGGGTGAGAATACGCCGCGTTCTTCGAAGATAGCACGCACTTTTTCGAGGCAGTCGGCCGATTGAGCGCAGTCTACGGGCAGCTGGCCGAGTGTGGCGAGGCGGTCGGCGTTGGCGGCGGCATGGATGTTTACGTCGACGTATGTGCGGGCGGCTACGTCGAGAGCATCGGGCATTTCAAAGCCGTGGCGCAGGGCTACGGCCAAGCCGGCGAGGAGTTGGTAGATGTCGGCGGAGCAGTCGGCAGAACGGATTTCGACGGTTTGCTTGCGAGTGGTGTCCATGTCGGCGGGGATTGGGTTGCCGGGGTTGATTTCGTTGCACATATCGGTTTTGGCGGTCCAGCCGAGTGGAACGCGCACGAGGACGGAGCGGTTGCGGTCGCCCCAGCAAACGTTGGTGGGCGCTTCTTGGTGGGGCACAAGGCGGAAGTAACTGGTGGGGTTGGTATTGCCGAATGCGGTGATAGCGGGAGCGAGGTCCATCAAGCCGGCGATGGCGCGGCGTGCTTCGGTGGAGATAGCGCGGTTTTCGTCGAGCATCACGTTGCGACCATTGCGCATCATGCGCATGTGGATATGGAGGCCCGATCCGGCTTTGCCGGCGGTGATTTTGGGGGCGAAGGTCACTTGGAGGCCGTTGTGGTGTGCGAGGTTGCGAATGACCCACTTGGCCAGCATGATTTGGTCGGCGGCGTCTTCTGCGTCAACGGGGAGGAATTCGATTTCGTTTTGTTCGTAGATGGTGCCGTTGAGGGTGAAGTTGCCCACTTCCGAGTGGCCGTATTTGATTTGACCGCCGGTGCGAGCGATGTAACTCATGCAGAGGGTGCGGAAGTCGTTGAATTTGGCGAAGGGAGCGGATTCGTGGTAACCGCGTTGGTCGGTGGCGGGAAATTCGCCGGAGTCTTCAGCGATGACGTAGTATTCCAATTCGCCCATTGCTTGGAATGTGAGGCCGGTTTCTTTGGTGAATTCGCGGCAGGCTTTGCGCAAGGTGTTTTCGGGCGAAGACTCCAATGGCTCACCGTCTTTATTGCAGTAAGAGCAGAGCATGGTGAGAGTGGGGATTTCGGCGAAGGGGTCGACGAAGGCGGTGCGGTAGCGGGGCACTACATAGAGGTCGGAACTGCCGGCGCTGATGAAGGGGAACAGCGACGAGCCGTCGACGCGTTCGCCCAGGCAAAGGATAGTCTCGAGATATTCGAGCGAGTTGATTACGAAGTTGAGAGTTTTTAGGCGGCCGTCGGCGGCGGGGTACATAAAGTTGACCATCTCAATGCCGTTTTCGGTAATGAAACGGATGATGTCGTCGCGGGTGAAATCGGCGGCGGGCTTGCCTAAGAAGGCTACAAGAGCATTTTTATTGAGTGCTACTTGGGGATTCATGGTATTAACTAAGTGTTAGGAGTTAGTAAGGATTTTCGGTGCAAATATACCACAAAACTATCAAACCGCAACGAATTTTGACGGATTTAACTAAATTTAACTATCGAGTAGTGGCGTGATGAAAAAAAACGTCGAAAAATGGTGTGGCAAACCAAATTTTGCAGCAGATAGAGGTTTGGTGTAGTAACTTTGTAGCGCAAACGCAAATGATGGGGTCACGCAAAAAAAAGAGAGGCTGTCTAACAAGTTTTGGGCAGTCTCTTTTTATAGTTTCAACAGGCAAAAAAACAAGCGAAAAAAATAAGGCTTTCATGCTGAAATTCAGCGTAAAAGCCTTTGTTATGTCATAGATTTTTAGTAT
>SFNM01000031.1 GCA_004552725.1 Bacteroidales bacterium
CAACCCGACATTATCGAGCATTTTGGCAACGCAGATGCCGTGCCGCAGCCGCCGAAGCGGTGCTTAAGCCGCTAGGCGGGAATTGTGCGGTGTTGCCTTAGAACCTTGCTTATTCCTGTGTCATTTCAAACCATACAGATTCCTGCTGCGGCAGGTTCAGAAGGGATTCCCCACCGATGTGTATTACATTGACGCCGCCGTAATCATCGGGCATCATAGCCAGCGTTTCGCGCTGTGTACGCCCTGAATCCATACGGAACAACGAAACAGAGCAGATCCAGCCGCGGTCATCCATACCAAGGTAGGAGATGCTGCTGTCCCATGTGGCCGGAACCATCTGGCCGTTGGCGTATTCACCGGTATAGAAGTTCGGCTGATCCTCGCGGATTTGAAACCAGGTGCCGGTATCCTCACTCACAAAGGAGCCGACCATGCTCGGAATGCTCAGCGGAGCGGTGTTCCAGACAGCCTCCATCAGGTTGAACTTTTCGTTATCGCGGGAAACGCCGTACACGGTCGCGTACTCGGCGCCGTACTCCGCATCGTAGGCCGTACCGGTCTCAAACCGGACAATTCCGTTGATGCCGAAGAGCGGACCGCCGTTGACCATGGTGCCGCACTGTGCGCCGCTGATGACATCAATGTATTCGACATTGCCGTTTTCGGTCAGAAGGAAAACATAGGGGGCGTAGTCCTGCCCGATGCTGGTCATCAGCATCTTTATATAGTTGCCGTAGCAGCCGCTGACCGCGAACTCGGTTTTGTCGCCCAATTCGTACCATTCCTTCATGTCTTGGTAGGTCATAGCGCCGTCAGGGGTAACATAGTCGGTCAGGGCGCGTACCGTCACCTCGCCTGTGGCAGTCACATCGCAGGTAAACCATTCATCCTGCCCGTGCAGGATCTGGCCGCTGGCCTGCCGCTTGTCGGGGTAAACATCTATGTCCGTCCACATCATGCCAGCCCCGGCAAGGGTGTACATCGGCACGGTGACGATAAGACCGCCTGTGTAGTAGGGGTAGACGGCAAAGTAGGTAAATACATCGCTCAGCCCGTTCAGGCTCTGTGCGCGCATCTTGCAAAGCTCGGATGCGTAGGTGGGGTCGCCGCCGTAGTAGGTATCGAAATGCTGGGCCACGGCGCGCTGCAGTGCTTTTAAGGTCAGGTCGTTGTCGGTGTAGCCAAGGTACTCGAGCATTTCGATGTTGGAAAGTTCCTTGCCCGTTTCAAAGTTGTAATGGTAGGCGCCCACATCGCGGTTGTACATTGTGTCAACGCTTGTGATCTGCAGGCTCAGCACCGGGCCGGTCCAGGTGCTTATCCAGATGATGTAGCTTGTGTCGATAAAATCATTGCGGGAGCGGGCGTCCTCGGCGCGCTCTACCAGATAGCCGAAGCGGTAGCCGATCATCTCGTTGATGTTCTTTGCGCCCTCGGTGTCATCATCGATCTGCGGGACCTCGTAAAAATAGGTGTCCTTGTTGCCGTTGGGGTCGGTGTAGCTGAATTCCACATCATACAGTGTAGAGATGCGGGAATCATCAAACCTGCGGGATGGCTGCGGCTTTTGCGGGGTTTCCTCCGTAGCTTCAACATTTTCAGCGGAGGTCTCGCTCACAGCACTTGCGGCCGGTTCGGTCGGTTCGGGCCTCTTGCTGTCCTGTGCGCAGCCTGCCGCCGACAGCAGCATCGCCGCCGCCAATAGTACGGCACAGCGTCTTTTCATGGTTGGTTCACCCGCCTTTCGGTTGAGAGTGCAGTAACCTGCCTGTGCTTAGCCAAAGGTGATGCTGTTCAGCACGGTGTCGCCCTCGGTGCCGGGGTCAATGTCTACGCCGGAGATCTTGATGGCCAGCCAACCGCCGGTGGGCATCTCGCCGTAGTATTCCGTCCACCACATACCTACGTTTTTGTAGGTGCGTCCGGCCATCTGCTACTTTGACTGCAATGGTCTGCTGCGTCTGATCAATCACAGGATGCAGGAAATCGCCGCAGTCCTCTGTGGCCGGGATCTGCAGACCCTTACGGATCTGGAGCAGGCGCTGCGCAGTCCCGGCGGCGGTGTGCGGCTACGCGATGAGGCCGCCCGCATCTACGAATTCCCGGACGGAACGGTATATCATTTCACGGTGCGCCCTGTTCAGGACAAATACGGTATACCGTACACCGAGGTGATGGCCACCGATGTCACCCAGCTGGCTACATTGCATGCTGCACTGCAGCAGGAAAACGAGCGCCTTGCCGATGCGAACCGCCGCGCAAAGCGCTTATATGACAATATGCCCGACATTGTGCGGGAGGAAGAAATCCTGAAAATGAAGATACGGGTGCATGACGACATCGGCCATACCCTGCTTGCCGCACGGCGCGCACTGCGGCATGAGCATGACCTCGCCCGGCTCAGGAGCGAAGCTGCGAAGTGGGAAAGCTCCATCTCCCTGCTATGCCGCGCCCGGCAGGAGAATGCTGCAGAGGACCCGCTGAGCTATATGCAAAAACGGGCGGCTGTTCTGGGCGCAACCGTACAGCTGCGCGGTGCGTACCCTGCGGCACGCGCCACCCGCGAGCTCTATGCACTGATCCTGCGGGAATGTACCTCCAACGGTGTGCGGCATGCGGGCGCCACGGAATTGTACGCCGATTCCGAGCAGCGGCCGCAGGAATGGCACCTTTGCATCACGAACAACGGCGCACCGCCCAGGGCGAAGATAAAGGAAGGCGGCGGGCTTTCCTCGCTCCGCCGCCGTATTGAAAAAGCAGGGGGTACAGTAACCGTACATTCCCTGCCTGTGTTTGTTCTGGAAGTCACCCTGCCCGATAAGGAGAGCACTTATGATACGCGTTATGATCGTTGAGGACCAAAAGCTGGTACGGAGCCTGCTTGAAAGCTATATTCAGAACGAGGACGGGTATCAGCTTGCTGTGCTATCCCCGGCGCCGCAGAGGCTCCCATCCTGTGCGATACCGAGGACATCGACCTTGTGCTGATGGATGTGCAGACAGAACACCGCGAAAACGGCCTGGCCGCCGCCAAAAAGATACGAGAAGCGCACCCGGAAATCAAGATCGTGGTGGCGACCTCGCTTATTGACACACAGGTCTTGGCACGCGCAAAAGCCGTGGGCGCGGACAGCCTGTGGTATAAGGACGGCGATGAAGGGACCCTGATGCAGGTCGTGCGCCGCACGATGGCGGGGGAGCATATCTTCCCCGATACACCGCCCAGCGTGGAGATCGGCACTGCCATGAGCGCCGAGTTCACCAAAGGAGAGATGAAGGTCCTGCGCTGTCTTGTGCGCGGGCTGTCCTATAACGAGATTGCAAAAGAACTCGGCATCGAGCCATCCACCGTGAAGTACCACGTCATCAATATGCTGCAAAAGACGAACCTGGAGAATAAACTCCAGCTTGCCATCGCCGCCACCGAATCCAAATTAAATAATTCAGCGGATGCGCGACACGTCATAAGCAACGCCATAACGGCCATCACTACATAGCGAATTCCTATCTTTTTCAATTTCTAACGGACTTTTCAAAAATAGTTTGCAAAGTTACGATTTTTTCGGTTTTTACACAAGTATATGACTGGTTTAGATGGTAAATTGAACAATTTTCTACCTTTTTTCTCCAATCTTTATTTCACGAGTTTATGCATATCTTGCTCATGTCTAGTTCTCATCTTTATGTTTTTAAACATACTACGCTTTTTTTATGCCTTTAAATATGGCAAAAACACGAAAAAAAGTGTAACTTTGCACTTTAGTAAGAATACTCTAACTCAAACCGAAAAAACTAACTCTAACACTTTTATAAAACTGACATTCCCATGGAAAAACGTTTGATTGAATGTGTGCCTAACTTCAGCGAAGGGCGCAACCGCGAAGTAATCGACTCTATCACTAACTCAATCACCGCCGTCGAAGGCATTCGTCTTCTAGACGTCGACCCCGGCGAAGCAACCAACCGCACTGTTGTCACTTTCGTTGGCGAGCCCGAAGCCGTGATTGAAGCCGCTTTCCGTGGAATTGCACGCGCCGCCGAACTCATCGATATGCGCCAACACCACGGCGCTCACCCACGCATGGGTGCCACCGACGTGTGCCCCCTCATTCCCATCAGCGGAATAACCCTCGAAGAATGTGCCGAACTGGCTCGCCAATTGGCTAAACGTGTGGCTACCGAACTCAATATCCCCACCTACTGCTACGAGGCAGCAGCCTTCACTCCCGAACGCCGCAACTTGGCTGTGTGCCGCGCCGGTGAATACGAAGCCCTCCCTGAAAAGATGAACGTTCCCGGCAAGGGTCCGGACTTCGGCGACCGTCCATACGACGAAGCAGCCGCCCGTTCCGGCGCTACCACCATCGGCGCTCGCGACTTCCTCGTGGCCGTAAACTTCAACCTTAACACCACCTCAACCCGCCGTGCCAACGCCATTGCTTTCGACGTGCGCGAAAAAGGCCGCCCCATGCGCGAAGGTGGCAAAGTCACCGGTAAGCCCCTCAAAGATGAAAACGGCAAACCGCTAATGCAACCCGGCACCCTCAAAGCCACCAAGGCAATCGGCTGGTTTATCGACGAATACGGTATCGCACAGGTGTCGATGAACATCACAAACATCGGCGTCACTCCGCTACATGTGGCCTTCGACGAGGTGACTCGTGCTGCAGCCGCTCGCGGCATCCGCGTCACCGGCACTGAAATCGTGGGCCTCGTACCCAAACGCACCCTCATCGACGCCGGACGCTACTTCCTCCACAAACAGCAACGCTCCACCGGCCTGCCCGAAAGCGAAATCATCCGCATCGCCATCAAATCTATGGGATTGGATGAACTGCGTCCCTTCAAGCCCGAAGAGAAGGTAATCGAATACTTACTTGAAGCCGAAAATACTTCCAAAAAACTCGTCGACCTTACCTGCAGCGCCTTCGCCGACGAAACAGCCTCCGAATCGCCCGCTCCCGGCGGTGGCTCCATCTCCGCCTACATGGGCGCTCTCGCTGCTGCATTAGGCACTATGGTTGCTAATCTTTCGTCGCACAAAGCCGGCTGGGACGACCGTTGGAAAGAATTTTCCGACAAGGCCGACCAAGGTCGCCGGTTGCAAGATGCCCTCATTCATCTCGTAGACGAAGACACTGAGGCGTTCAATGGCATCATGGCCGCTATCCAAATGCCCAAGAAAACCGAAGCCGAACAAGCCGCTCGCAAAGCAGCACTCGAAACTGCTACAGTACACGCCATCAAGGTGCCATTCACCACAATGCAACGCGCCTACGACTGCTTCGACCTGCTGCAGTACGTAGCCGAACAAGGTAACCCCAACTCCGTGAGCGACGCCGGTGTAGGTGCTCTCGCCGCCGAAGCAGCAGTGGTGGGTGCCGGACTGAACGTGCGCATCAATGCCGCCGACGTGCGCCATCGCCCCGACGTACAGCAAATGCTTGCCGATGCCGCTGAATTGGTGGCCAAAGCCGCTCAACGCCGCGCCGATATCCTCGCTATTGTCAACAATATTATTGATAAATAAACCATGACCCTCGAAGATTTTCAAAATGATCTGCGCACCGGTATTCCCGCCGTGCTGCCCGAACCTCAGCCATACGACCCCACAGTAAATCACGCACCGCGTCGCAAAGATATCCTCACCAAGGAGCAAAAGCAATTAGCCCTGCGCAACGCCTTGCGCTACTTCCCCGCCGAGCAACACGCCTTGCTCGCGCCGGAATTTGCCGAGGAATTACACCGCTATGGCCGTATATATATGTACCGCCTGCGCCCATCATATCCTATGTATGCGCGCCCCATCGAGCAATATCCCGCTCGCTCTCGCCAAGCCGCTGCTATCATGATGATGATTCAAAACAATCTCGACCCGGCCGTGGCTCAACACCCCCACGAACTTATCACCTACGGCGGCAACGGTGCCGTGTTCCAAAACTGGGCACAATACCGCTTGGTAATGAAATACCTCAGCGAGATGACCGACGAGCAAACCCTTGTAATGTACTCCGGTCACCCACTCGGCCTATTCCCCTCACACCCCGACGCACCGCGCGTGGTAGTGACCAACGGTATGGTAATTCCTAACTACTCCAAGCCAGACGATTGGGAACGCTTCAACGCCTTAGGTGTGTCGCAATACGGCCAAATGACTGCCGGTTCATATATGTACATCGGTCCGCAAGGCATCGTGCACGGCACCACCATCACCGTGCTCAACGCTGCACGCGCCATCCGCCCCGACGGCGACGTCAGCGGTCTGCTCTTCGTGTCGGCCGGCCTTGGCGGTATGTCTGGCGCTCAACCAAAAGCCGCTAAAATCTCCGGTGTGGTGAGCATCGTGGCCGAAATCAACCCCGCCGCTGTGGAAAAACGCCACGCGCAAGGCTGGGTAGACGAAGTACACACCGACGTCGACGAAGTCATCGACCGTGCCATTGCCGCTCAACGCAACCGCGAAGCCGTGTCGCTCGCTTTCCAAGGCAACATCGTCGACCTGTGGGAACGCCTCGCCGCTCGCGGTGTGCACGTCGACCTCGGCTCCGACCAAACATCCCTCCACAACCCTTGGGCAGGCGGTTACTATCCCGTGGGTTATTCCTACGAAGAATCGCTCAAGATGATGGCCGACCAACCCGATACATTCCGTGCCGCCGTGCAGGAATCGCTCCGTCGCCAAGTGGCTGCAATCAACACCTTGGCCGCCGACGGCATGGTGTTCTTCGACTACGGCAACGCCTTCCTGCTGGAATCCTCGCGAGCCGGTGCCGACATCCTCAACCCCGACGGCTCGTTCCGCTATCCTTCTTACGTGCAGTCGATTATGGGTCCGAAATTCTTCGACTACGGCTTCGGACCGTTCCGCTGGGTATGCACCTCCGGCAAACCCGAAGACCTCGCCCTCACCGACCAACTCGCCGCTGAAGTGCTCGAGCAAATGTTGGCCGAAGCGCCCGACGACATCAAGGGCCAACTCGCCGACAACCTCCATTGGATTCGCCAAGCCGGTCCAAATCACCTCGTGGTCGGCTCGCAAGCGCGTATCCTTTACGCCGATAGCGAAGGCCGTACTCGCATCGCCCTCGCCTTCAACAAAGCCATCCGCGATGGCCGCCTGTCCGCACCTGTAGTGCTCGGCCGCGACCACCACGACGTATCCGGCACCGATTCACCCTACCGCGAAACATCCAATATCACCGACGGCTCGCAATTCTGCGCCGATATGGCCGTTCACAATGTCATAGGCGACTCGTTCCGCGGTGCCACCTGGGTATCCATCCACAACGGCGGCGGCGTGGGCTGGGGCGAAGTAATCAACGGCGGCTTCGGCATGGTAATCGACGGCTCCGCCGATTGCGACCGTCGCATCAGCCAAATGTTGCTTTGGGACGTCAACAACGGCATCGCTCGCCGCTCGTGGGCCCGCAATCGCGGTGCCATCGACGCCATCACTCGACAAATGCAGCGCACACCCGGCTTGGTGGTGACCATGCCCAACTTCGCCGACGACGACCTCATCGCCTCAACTATCAATAACGTATTCTAAATCAACACTTTATAATGGCACATCATATTTCCTCGCAATGGCTCACAATCGACCGTGTGAGCCAAATCCTCAACGAAGGCATCAAACTCGACCTCAGCGATGATGCCGTAGAACGCATCACCCGCTGCCGTCAATACCTCGACCAAAAGATGGAAACAACCACCGAACCCATCTACGGCATCACCACAGGCTTCGGTTCGCTGTGCAATATTTCCATCGACCGCGACCAACTCGCCACGCTCCAACGCAACCTCGTCATGTCGCACGCTTGCAGCATCGGCGAACGCGTGCCCGCCGACATCGTCCGCCTTATGTTGCTACTCAAAATCCAATCGCTCAGTTACGGCAACTCTGGCGTGCAACTCGTTACCGTTCAACGCCTTATCGACTTCTTCAACCACGATATTCTGCCCAAAGTGTGCCAACAAGGCTCATTAGGCGCCTCCGGCGACCTCGCCCCTTTGGCCAACCTCTCGTTGCCGTTGCTTGGTCTTGGTGAAGTGGAATACAAAGGCCAACTGCGCCCCTCGGCAGAAGTCCTCGCCGAGATGGGTTGGGAGCCCATCTCGCTCCAATCCAAGGAAGGCCTCGCACTGCTCAACGGCACTCAATTTATGAGCGCTTACGGCGTGTGGAGCATCATCAAAGCCCGTCGCCTCAGCCGATTGGCCGACCTCATCGGTGCCCTCTCGCTCGACGCTTTCGACGGCCGCATCGAGCCGTTCTGCGACCCCGTCAACACCGTGCGCAACCACACCGGCCAAGTCGACACAGCCCGCGCCGTGCGCCGTCATCTCACAGGTAGTCAGATAGTTGCACAACCCAAGCAACACGTCCAAGACCCCTACTCTTTCCGTTGCATGCCCCAAGTACACGGTGCAGCCAAGGACACACTCTCTTACGTCACCCGCATCCTCGAAGAGGAAATCAACGCACCCACCGACAACCCCACCGTGTTCCCCGAACTCGATATGGTGGTATCGGCCGGCAACTTCCACGGCGAACCAATCGCACTGCCCATGGACTTCCTCGCCGTAGCCCTCGCCGAACTCGGCAACATCTCCGAACGCCGCGTTTACTGTCTCATCAGCGGCAAACGCAACCTGCCATCGTTCCTCGTAGCCAAACCCGGCCTCAACAGCGGCTTCATGATTCCACAATACGCCGCCGCATCAATCGTCAGCCAATCCAAAGGCCTCTGCTGGCCCGCCAGCTGCGACTCAATTCCCTCGTCGCAAGGCCAAGAAGACCATGTGTCGATGGGCTCTAATGCCGCCACAAAACTCTATCGCGTTGCACTCAACACCGAGCGCGTGCTCGCCATCGAACTCTTCAACGCCGCTCAAGCACTCGAATTCCGCCGCCCGCTGCGTTCGTCAGAAGAAATCGAAGACCTTGTGGGTCGCTATCGTCGCGTCGTCCCCTTCATCGACAACGACACCGTGATGTATCCCCTCATTGAAAAATCCATCGAATTCATCCGCAATGAAAAAATTGCTGATTAAAAATATCGGACTGCTCCAAGGCTGCTCCCTGCACGGCGACAAACCGTTGCGCGGAGCCGCTTTGGCCACCGTAGAATCCATCGCCAACGCATACCTCGCCACCGACGGCGAACGCATCGCCTCCTTCGGCGAAATGGCTGCCTGTCCCCCGGAATGTGACTTCCATCAAGTGATTGACGCTCAAGGCGGTATCGTTCACCCCGCGTTCTGCGACTCCCACACCCACATCGTCTACGCCGGCTCGCGCGAAGGCGAATTCCTCGACAAAATCAACGGCCTATCCTACGAAGAAATCGCACGCCGCGGCGGTGGCATCCTCAACTCCGCCGACCGCCTCCACGACTCCTCGGAGGAAGACCTCACCGCCGCTGCGCATCGCCGCCTGCGCATCGCTGCAGCACTCGGCACCGGCGCCATCGAAATCAAATCGGGCTACGGCCTCACACTCGACGATGAACTCAAAATGCTCCGAGTCATCGCTCGCCTGCGCAATGAAATGCCACAGATGGAAATCCGCGCCACATTCCTCGGTGCACACGCTGTGGGCCGCGCATTCACGGGCCGACAAAGTGAATACGTCGACCACATCATAAATGATATGTTGCCCGCTGTCGCCAACCAAGGCATCGCACAATTCGCCGACGTATTCTGCGACAAAGGCTTCTTCACCGTCGACGAAACCGACCGCATCCTCCGCGCCGCCGCGCCCCTGGGCCTGCTCCCCAAAATCCACGCCAACGAGCTCGACTGCTCCGGCGGCGTGCAAATCGGCATCGCCCACGGCGCACTCTCCGTCGACCACCTCGAACGCATCGGCCAAGCCGAAATCGACGCCCTCGCCGCATCCGACACCGTCGCCACCATGCTCCCCGGCGCATCATTCTTCCTCGGCATGCCCTACGGTCCCGCACGCGCCGCCGCTGCCGGCGGTTGCATCGTGGCCCTCGCCTCCGACTGGAATCCCGGCTCGTCGCCCTCCGGCTCCATGCCGATGGTACGCGCACTCGGCTCAATCAAGATGAAGCTCACCCCCGACCAAACCCTCAACGCCACCACCATCAACGGAGCCGCCGCCATGGGCCTCACCTCCACCATGGGCACCATCACCCCAGGCAAATACGCCTCCATAGTCATCTACCGCCCCGAAATCACCAACCCCGCCTACATCCCCTACGCCTACACCGAGCCCCTCATCCAACAAGTCCTCCTCAAAGCCCAACCCCAACTCTAACCCCCACCCCCATACCCCCCAAAAAGCAGGCCCCGCCTGCTTTTTTTATTTCCCTCCGCCGAGCTGTGCGGAAGGGCGGGGGCTATCTTTCTATGATGGTGGGGAAGCGTTTCCAGTTTGGGTCGGCGGCAAAGGCGGCTTTGCTTCCGGAGGGGACTACCAGGACGATCGGTTTTTTGTATACGCCTTCGCGCAGGCACCAGAAGGCTTCTTTATGGATTGAGATGGGTTGGTGGAAGTTGACTATTACCGTGTCTAATCCTCTACATTCTGCAAATGCGGATTCTCCAATCCATTGCAGGCCGGCCGGGAGCTCGATGGTTCTGAGGTGATTGCATTCATAGAAGGCATACCTATATATTTTCTGCAAGCTGTCGGGGAATTCGATTTTGGAGATTGTGCTGCGGAAGAATGAATAGGGTCCGATGATTTTCGCTCCGGGGATTAGGCACTCGTCCAAGTGTATGCCCATTATGATCACCAACAGGTAAATTAGTTTTTTCACTGGCGGGGGGTGTTTGGGCTGGTTTTGGGGAAGAGGTTAGAGTTTGATTTGGTCGATGGTTACCAGCTTGTTGACCACGGCGAAGACAGCCATGGCGGCGGTGGAGTGGATATTGAGTTTGGCGGCGATGTTGCGGCGGTGGGTGGTGATGGTATGCACGGAAAGACATAGTCGGTCGGCTATCTCCTTGTTGCTAAGGCCGCAAGCCACCATGGCAACCACTTCGCGCTCGCGTTGCGATAGCATTTCCAAGCGTTGAGCGGCCAGACGGTCGGCATCGGGCGCGGAGGCGGAGGTGGGGCGGTACTTACCGGCGGCCACGAGCCGTTCCAACCGTGCCACCACAGGCACAAACAGGCGGTCCTCCAGTCGGCAGTGCATTTGTAAATCCGACTCGCAGTTGATAATATCGAAGAGGGTAGAGTTGAGCAAGTCGCCGTTGGCACTTGGCACGAACCTAATAATAATATCCTTTAAATCAGTGAGTTTGGAGGAGATGGAGTCGTGGTGACGGGCGAAGCGGTCGATGTTGTAGTCGTCGGGCAATTGGCCGGCCAAGAGGGTGTCGACGTAGCGGAACACTTGGCGGTCTTCGTAGTCCATGTGAGCGCGCACTTGAGCCACATAGTCGTCGAAGAATTTCATCACCACAAGGCCCACGCTGTCGGCGGCGGCATAGTCCACCACGGAGATAAGCTTTTGGCGAATCTGCGGGATGCAGAAGTTGAGGAAGTAGACGTGGGCGCCGCGCAGGTAGTCCATCAGCGCGCGGATGTCCACATCGCCTATGGCCACGGGGCGTGCGCTGGTGAAGTTGCACACGGCCAAGAACGTGCCGGTGTGCACCTTGCCGGCCCGGCACACCTCATCGACCGTGGCATTGCCGAAGCCCAGCGACAACCCGAATCGGCTCAGGGTCATCAATATCGACGAGTTGGCGTCTATCAAGTCGCGCAAGCGACTCTCAGCCTTAAACGAAAGCATATCTTGTGTCATAGGTTTATCAAAAACAAGAATCTACATATTTTGTGTGCAAATTTACTACATTTTTTTGCAATTACAAAAATTGCAGTAACCAATTTTGCAGCCTGCCGCAGATTTGCTATCTTTACGAAAAATGAACCTCACGCAGATTTTGGCAGAGGTGAAATCTGCACCATCAGCGGAGCCTTTTTGCAATTGCTTCGAGCTCCTGCTCGCCGCCCAATTATGTATTATGCATTATGGCATTGCCGTTTGAAATTTTTTTGCTAACTTTGCGGCGGTTTTCGGGCCTTGGCCCGTTGCCATGAGATCTTTATTACATATTATTAGGGGTGCGCCGCGTAAATCACTGCCGCGGAGCTGAGATTATACCCTTTGAACCTGAACAGGTTAGAACCTGCGTAGTGAAATTTTGTCAAAATGAAGCACCAACTTCGCTTTGGCGCAGCCGCTATTGTGGCGGCTTTGCCTGTGTGTGGCTTCGCCGCTGATAATTCAGCGCAAGCCGACTCTGTAATCAACCTTGAAGAGGTGGTGGCTGTGGCCAACCGTGCCAGCGCCACAACCCCCGTGGCCTTCACCAACTTCTCTTTCCAAGAGATTCAACAACAGAACGATGGCCGCGACATTCCGTTCCTCATCGGCCAAATGCCCTCAATCGTGACCACCGGCGATGCCGGCGGCGGCATCGGCTACAGCGGCATCCGCGTGCGCGGCACCGACGCTTCGCGCATCAACATCACCGCCAACGGTGTGCCCATCAACGATTCTGAAAGTCACAATGTGTACTGGGTGAACATGCCCGACTTGGCTTCGTCGTTGCGCGACATCCAAGTGCAACGCGGTGCCGGCACTTCGACCAACGGCGCCGGCGCTTTCGGCGCGAGCATCAACATGCTCACCGACGCTCCCTCCTACGACCGCGGCGCTATGGTGAGCGCTTCTTACGGCTCTTACAACACTAACCGCCAAACCGTGAAAGTGGCTTCCGGCTTGTTCAACGACCACTGGAGCGTTGACGCCCGCTTCAGCCACATCGGTTCCGACGGCTACATCGACCGTGCTTTCTCCGAACTTTGGAGCTATATGGGCCAACTCGCTTACACCTCGGCCAACACCCAAGTGCGCCTGCTCGCTTTCGGCGGCAAAGAGCGCACCTACATGGCTTGGGACTACGCTTCCTTGGACGATATGGCTGAATTCGGCCGCACTTACAACCCCTGCGGCGAATACACTGCCGCCGACGGCTCCACCGCCTACTACGATGACCAGTGCGACAACTTCGTGCAGCACCACCTCCAACTCCTTGCCGCTCAGAGCCTTGGCCGCGGCTGGCGTTTGAACCTCGCTCTCCACTACACCAAAGGCGACGGCTACTACGAACAATACAAAACCGGTCGCACCTTGGTGGAATACGGCCTGCAACCCTTCTATGATGCCGACGGCAACAAGGTGAAGAAATCCGACCTCATCCGCCTGAAATTCAACGACAACGACTTCGGCGGCGGTATCTTCAACTTCAACTACGAAGGCTCCAACCTCCGCGCCGTAATCGGCGGCGGCCTCAACTGGCACCGCGGCAACCACTTCGGCGAAATCCAATGGGTGCGCAACTACGTAGGCGCCCTCGACGCTCACCAACGCTACTACGACAACGTCGGCCGCAAGTTCGATTCTAACATCTTCGCCCGTGCCGACTACTCCTTCGGCTCCGGCTTCACCGCATACGCCGATATGCAGGTGCGCCACATCGACTACTCCATCCGCGGCGTCAGCGACAACTACGACTACAACATCGAAGGCCCCGCCCAACTCGACGTTGACGAGAACTACACCTTCTTCAACCCCAAAGCCGGTTTGACCTGGATGCAAGGCGGCCACCGCGCCTACGCTTCGTTCAGCGTGGCCCACAAAGAACCCGTGCGCGATAACTTCACCGACGGCGACCCCGACAAGTACCCCTCGGCCGAACGCCTCTTCGACTACGAACTCGGTTACTCCTACTCCAACAACCTCTTCACCGTGGGCGCCGGCCTCTACTTTATGGACTACAAAGACCAACTCGTGGTCACCGGTCAACTCTCCGACACCGGTAACCCCCTGAGCGTCAACATCCCCGACAGCTACCGTGCCGGTATCGAATTGCAAGCCCAAGTGCGTCCCGTCACCTGGTTCGACTGGACCTTCAACGCCACCTTCTCGCGCAACCGCATCAAAGACTTCGTGGAATACATCTATGAAAATGAATGGGCCAACCCCATCACCTTCGACCGCGGCGACACCCCCATCGCCTTCTCGCCCGACGTAATCCTCAACACCGCCTTCAACTTCCACGTAGCCGACTTCGATGCGTCGCTCTCCGGCCAATTCGTGTCTGAACAATACATGAACAACGCCAAGACTGAAGAAGCCAAACTCGACTCCTACTTCGTGAGCAACCTGCGCTTGGGCTACACCTTCCGCAACATTCCCTCGGTGAAAGCACTCCGCCTGGGTGTGACCGTCTACAACCTCTTCAACGAGAAGTACTTCAACAACGGTTATGCCGGTGCCGGCTACTACAAGGATGGCGACGAGAACGTAATCTACCGCTACGCCGGTTATGCCGCTCAAGCGCCCACCAACGTTCTTGCCACCGTAACACTCACATTCTAAACCGGTTATGCTCGAGTACATCACCGCCCACCTCGACACCATCCTCGAAGTCATCGGCTTCATCACCGGCTTGTGCTACCTGTGGTACGAGTACCATGCCAGCGCTCGCCTGTGGATATTCTCCATCATCATGCCCCTCATTGGAATGGTGCTGTACTTCAACAAGGGCATCTACGCTGACTTCGCTATCAACATCTACTATTTTCTCATCGCCATCTACGGCTATGTGGCTTGGACATTCAACTTCTCAACAAAGCAAAAGGAAGAACTGCCAATCACTAAAGCCCAAGGCTCAGCGATAGCAATATGCGCAGTGGCAGCCGCTGTGTTGTGGATTGTAATCAGCTATGTGCTACGCACTTACACAGACAGCACTGTGCCATATATTGATGCCTTCACCACCTCGCTGTCGATTGTGGCCATGTGGATGCTCGCCCGAAAATACGTGGAGCAATGGCTGGTGTGGATTGTGGTCGACGCCGTTAGCGCCGGGTTGTACTTCTACAAAGGTATACCCTTCTACGGCGTGCTCTACGCCATATACACCACCGTAGCCTACTTCGGCTACCGCCGCTGGCTCAGGCTTATGTAGTCATCACTCAACTTACCCAAAAGTGCGAAATAGTGTTCTGCTGTTTCGCACTTTTGCTATAAATGTCACAAATCTTTAATAATTGCTTAATAATTTTGAAACATTTTTGTCCGTACTTTGTATCACAATTATAGAGACTATCAAAGTATGGATTTTTTATTCTTAGCCATCATCGCCTTCCTCTTTTTGCTGGCGATTTTCGATCTCACCGTGGGTGTGAGCAACGACGCAGTGAATTTCTTAAATTCATCGTTAGGCACCAAAGTGGCGCCATTCAAGCATGTGATTTTGATTGCTTCCATCGGCGTGTTCATCGGTGCGGCCATGAGCAACGGTATGATGGACATCGCTCGCCACGGCATCTTTCGGCCCGAACAATTCTCTTTCTACGATTTGATTTGCATCTTTATGGCAGTGATGGTCACCGACATCATTTTGCTCGACGTGTTTAATTCTTTGGGCATGCCCACCTCTACCACCGTGTCAATGGTGTTCGAACTGCTCGGTGCCACTTTCGTAGTAGCCGTAGTGAAAGTGTCGCAATCGGCCGGCGCACTCGGATTCGATGATCTGCTCAACACCGAAAAAGCCCTTTCGGTAATAATCGGTATTTTCCTATCGGTCGCTATTGCTTTCGTTTTCGGCACCATAGTGCAATTCATCACACGTGCCATCTTCAGTTTCAACTATCGCAAGAACTTGCGATGGAAAATCGGCTTATTTGGAGGCATTTGCGCCACTGCTATCGTGTACTTTCTCCTCATCAAAGGCGCCAAAGACCTTACATTTATGACGCCGGAAGTAAAAGCATGGATACACACCCACACTTGCACAATTATTTTATGTTGCTTGGCAGGTTTCACCATCATCATGCAATTACTCCATATCTTGCGAGTGAATGTGCTGAAAGTTATTGTATTAATGGGCACCTTCGCCTTAGCCATGGCCTTCGCCGGCAACGACTTGGTCAACTTTATCGGCGTACCACTTAGCGGCCTGGCATCCTATCATGATTATATGACAGCGGGCGGTGGCGATGCCTCTACCCACATGATGGGAGTGCTCAATGGCCCGGCCAACACTCCTATTTACTTCCTTGTCGGAGCCGGCATCATTATGGTTATCTCTTTGGCTACCAGCAAGAAAGCACGCAATGTATCTAAAACACAAATCGGCCTAAGTGCACAAACAGGGGGCGATGAACTCTTCGGCTCTTCTCGCATCGCTCGCCACTTGGTGCGCTGGTTTCTAAATATATCAACATCCGTCCGTTCACATATTCCAGCCAAAATACGTCGCAATTTAGACCGTCGTTTTAACATTGACGACAGCATCATCGCCCCCGGAGCCTCGTTCGACTTAGTGCGCGGCGCTGTGAATTTGGTTCTGGCCGGAGCATTGATTGCCCTTGGCACTTCGCTCAAACTACCGCTATCAACCACCTTTGTCACATTTATGGTGGCTATGGGTACATCGCTCTCCGACCGTGCTTGGGGTCGCGAAAGCGCGGTATTCCGCATCACAGGCGTAATTTCAGTGATTGGCGGGTGGTTCCTCACTGCTGCTGCCGCTTTCATAGGCGCAGGAGTAGTTGTATCTATCATGTATTGGGGTGGCCACTGGGCCATGATTGCTTTAGCAATTATTACTGTGGTAATGATAGTGCGTAGCAATCTCCGATTCAAAGAAAAGAACGCCGACAGCGTGGAAGACACCCTCTTTCAAGCCATTGTTACAGCGCCTGAACCCAAAGACGTGTGGCCTCTCCTCATCAAATATATCGACTTACGACAAACGCAATTCATCTCGCTCGCTGCCGAAAAATACGATGAGATAGCCGACTCCTTCCTCAATGATAACCCCGGACCGCTCCAACGTGCCGATGTTTTGCTCTCTCGCCAGAAGAGCCTTCTCAAAAGCGACCGCCGACGCCAAACTCTCGGCCTACGCCGTGTCCCGTATCCCTTGGTAATCGAAAAGACCGTTTGGTTCCACCTCAGCAACGACTGCTGCGTATGGCTCCTCTATAATCTCCGACGCATCAACGAAGTGGCTAAAGAGCACGTAGAAAACAATTTCCCCATTCTCCCAAAAGAATACCACTCCGGCTACCTTAATATCCGCAACGAGGTATCACTTCTGCTTCACGAAACAGCCTCCATCACTCAAACAGGTGAGAGTCAACCAATTGGTATCGATACAAACCAAGTAAACGAACTGCGACGTCGCGCCGACAACATCAAGGACTTGATCTCCGATAGTTATCATACACTTCACAATTCTTTGCAAGAGGTGCCGCAATCCGATCTCTCTGTTCTTTACGTTTACATCAACATCTTACAAGAGACACAAGAATTGGTATCCACCACCCGCAAATACCTCCGTGCATTCGCCAAACTCCACAACACTGAGTTCACCTCACGTCCCCGTAATTAGTATCGCCAATAGAGCATAAATAGCACGCCTCACCGGAGCACCGCCTGCTTCGGTGAGGCTTTGTATTGAACCGAAAAATCCCAAAAGAGCCGCATTCCGCGCACACGGAGTGCCGGTGGAAAGACAAAAGCCGATCAGCCACCGCAAGCGCTACGAAAAAAGGCGACAATCCTCGCGGTTGCCACCCATTACTCAACATTTGATTAATACTGTATAGGTTGTGTGTTTTCTACTATTATCTTCCTTGTACTTTATATTATTTGAAGGATTTGCCGCGAACGTGTCGGGCGCTTCCGATATGTAGATGCAGTATGTTAATCAATTTAGGAAGTTCTCTCTTACTTTTGACATTGCAAAGTTAGGTATTTATGCTTTACCAACAAAAAATTGTATATATACAAAATAATATACTACTTTCGGCAAACCTAGCTTAAATGCCATATTTTAAGCAATTTTTTGAAAATATACACAATTGTATATAGTATATATAGAATTTTTATTAACTTTGCATTGCCAATGAATTTTGATACATGAGACACGTCCTTATCTACATATTATCCATAATAGTTGTGGCTTGCGTTTCCACCGACAATGGTGCCGACTCCGAGGCTGAAAAAGAGGTATTACAATGCGACACTCTATTCGCTCGTGGAAAACTTTTGCAAGAAAATTCTGATTATCCACAAGCCATCGAGTTGTATAATCAATGTATACTGACCAACTATGTGCCCGACGATTCCGCTATAGCATCTCGCATTTGTGCACCGGTCACTGACGCACTGCTTCAAATGATGAATTGCTACCAATCAATGGGCAAACCGATAGAATGTTGCAGCATTTTCGGCTCATATTTATATAATACGCCCCCATTTATCAAACGCTACTGCATGCGCGACCTCTATGCAATCGCTGCTTACGCATTTTCGCGTGCCGACAGCATATCGCTAGCGGAGATTTTGATTCGTAAAGCGCTTAACATGACATTATTCAACCCCTCCGACGCTCGTTTATTCCGCGACTATGCCTACGCTGCTGCAATCTTCTTCCCCAGCACAACCCTACAAGACAGCGTGATCGCTTATGCAAAAAAAGCGCTTGTCTACGCTATCAATAGTGGCAAAGTATCCGGTGCTCAATACGTTGAGTCGATGCTCGGCACTATCTACCAACGCACAGGTCGTATTCGCGATGCCATTGAACTCTACCAACAAAGCATCGAAGAAGCAAAAAATCGCAACGACGATTTCGGCCAAATAAATGCATATAACGCCATGTCGGAAATGCTCCTTTATTGGGATCTTAACGCGCAAGCCAATGATATCATCAACCGTGGATTGCGGATTGCCGACCGACACACCTCCGACAATTCCGCTAATCCTATGATTTTAGGCATCTTATACATTCACAAAGCCGAAGCGCTTCGCAAACTCAACCTCGCCGACTCAGCCCTCGTTTTCCTCAACAAGGCTCAAGAATTAGTGCACGAATTGCCTTACAATAGCGGCATGAGCGATATAGATATCGCTTTTGGTGCTATACACTGCGACGGGTTCAACAAAGTGGCACTCTCCGATGCTCGCAATCGATTACTTCGCGCATCCTCCAATGGCACCCCTCGTATTCGTGCCAAAGCATTCAGTTACTTGGCCGACATCGCTTTCCGCAACGCACGCCGTGCCGAGGGCGAAGCATGCCTCGACAGTATGTACAACATTCTTCACTCATCCCCTAATCCTATTTACATAGACCGTGCATACGCCAAAGCACTCGAACACTACATCGCAGTGGGCGACAATGTAGGTATTGCCAAACTCGCTGCAGCATATCTTACTGAGCAACAATTCAATA
>SFNM01000032.1 GCA_004552725.1 Bacteroidales bacterium
ATGTTACTGCTATGACTCCGAAGTGGTACTATTCTAAATTCTACACAGAAGATGGAGAGACATACGCAAACCTTGACTTGTGGATTTACATGACTCCGTCTGTTACCACTACCCTCGGTTATACTTTTGCTGAATTTGATAACAGCGTAGCAGGTACAGAAATCTGGGGCTGGTATGACGAAAACAAAGACCAACTTCAAAACTGCAAATACAACTTCCTCACAAAAGTTCCTGTTACTGATAACATTCCTGTTGTAAGTGAAGAATTGCTCAAAGGCAAAGTAGCAACAGCGACCTTTACACCGGTATTCCTCTTCAACGTAGATAGCAAGTATTCTTCGCTGATTTCCGGTTCTACTCGCGCAGCCGCTCCTGCACTCTTGGCTGAAGGAGCACCTATTCTGGTACAAGAAGTTAATGGTACTAAAATATCAGAAAGCATCGAGGTTTCAGAACTGATAGGCGCTCTCGTATCCGGAGTAGAGAGTGTGGTTGTAGAAGGTGTTGACGGTGCAGTTGAATACTACAATATGCAAGGTGTGCGTGTAGAGGGCGAACTTGCTCCGGGCATGTACATCCGTCGCCAAGGCCGCAGCGTAAGCAAGGTTCAAATCCGATAAAAGAAGCAGCCTCAGAGCCTCTCCCCTGCCCTCCCCTAAAGGGAAGGGGGATAGATACACAAAGGGCGAGCCAAGTTGGCTCGCCCTTTTCGTGTGGGGTGGGAGCCTCACCCCTGCCCTCCCCTGAAGGGAAGGGAGCGGACGGGGAGGGGTAGAGAGGGGTAGAGAGGGGTAGAGAGGGGAACGCGCGGAGCGCGTGTGGGTGCGCCGGAGGCGCTCTCTATGGTTAGCCGGGGGTTGCAGCCGCGGAGCGGGTGCTACCCCCGGTGGGCGTGCGGCCGTTGCAGCCGTTGCCCGGAGGGCATCTCTCGCTGGTGGGACATCCCCGCCGGGGAAGGTGTGGTGGGTGCTCGCTACCGGGGGTAGGAGGCGCTCCGCGCCACCAACCCCCGGCTAACCATAGAGAGCACCTCCGGCGCACACATACGCGCTCCGCGCGATCACCTCGACCACGTTGGTATAAGGAACCGCTCCGCGGTTCGTGGGCGCGAGTGAGCGCCCCTTCCCCACGTAGGAGCTGCGCTCCAACGTGGGGTTTGACAAAAAGCAACGCGCTCCGCGCGTTCGGCCATGCGGGTATGCCGCAGCAAGCCGCGGCACTACAGGTTGACCTCCCCTCGTACCCCGTACCCCGTACCTCTTTGCTTTTTTGGGGTTTGGGCGATGGAATGTTGATAACTTTTTGGGGGTGAGGGTGAATTTTTGCTGTTTTCATTTGTAAATTGGCGCAAAAATTGCGAAATTTGCAAATGAAAATTCAACGCCATGGCCCACGAAGCAGTTTATCACATTCCGGCACTGTTGGAGCCAACCCTTGAGGGGCTTGCCTTGCAGCCCTCGGGGCGGTATGTCGACGCCACTTTTGGTGGCGGCGGCCATAGTCGTGCGATAATGTCAGCGCTGGGTGCAGAGGGCCGGTTGTACGGCTTCGACCAAGACAGCGACGCGTTGGCCGGCGCCATTGACGACAGCCGTTTCACCATGGTGTACAGCAACTTCCGTTTTCTGCGCAATTTTTTGCGCTACTACGGCGAGACGCAGGTCGACGGAGTGCTGGCCGATTTGGGGGTATCGTTCCACCATTTCGACGACGCCGAGCGCGGGTTTTCGTTTCGCGCGGATGCGCGGTTGGATATGCGTATGAACCAACGGAGCCGTGTGTCGGCGGTGGAGGTGCTCAACGAGTACACGGAAGAGCAATTGGCCGACGTGTTTTACCTCTACGGCGAGTTGACACAGGCACGACGGCTGGCGCGTGCCATCGCCACGGCACGTCGGAGCGCAGCCATCACGCAGGTGAGCCAACTGATGGCAGTGGCCGAACCGCTGCTCGACCGCCGTCGGGCGAAGAAAGAGTTGGCGTGTGTGTTTCAGGCTCTGCGGATAGAGGTGAACGGCGAACTCGATGCGTTGAAAGATTTTTTGAGCCAAACGGCGGCGGTGATACGTCCCGGCGGTCGGTTGGCCATCATCACCTATCACTCGCTGGAAGACCGGCTGGTGAAAAACTTCATGCGCACGGGCAATTTTGCCGGCAAGGTGGAGACCGACCTGTTCGGGCGGAGCGAACGGCCCTTCCGGCCGGTGGGTTCGAAGCCCACGGTGGCCGACGAAGCGGAGATAGCGCGCAATCCGCGGAGCCGCAGCGCCAAGTTGCGCGTGGCCGAACGGATATAACACCACGGAGATATGAAACTGAAGTTTAAGAGCAAAACAATCAATACCAATCGGCTGGTGGAAGGCATCTCGTCGAGTTTCATTTTGAAGCACCTGCCGACGGTGATACTGCTGACGATGGCGTCGCTGACGTATATCTCCGTGCGGTTCGACTGCATGACGGCGATGCAGCAGACGGCGAATATGCGAGTGAAATTGGAGGTGGCGCGGGCCGACGTTCAGCGCGAGCGGTCGAAGTATATGAGCGCCACGTGCGAGAGCAATATGCAGCAGATGGTCGACTCGCTCCATCTGGATTTGCACATCCAAGAACGTCCACCCTATCAAATAAGTTACTGACATGGACAGCACCACACAAACGACAACCGCGCCCAAGAAGAATAAGTCGCGTCGACTGCATATCTACACGCGCTATCTGATAGTGTCGGCGCTGTGCTTGTTTCTGACCGGGGCGTGCATCTATATGTTGCTGCAAACCACGGTGGTGCACCGTGCCGACTGGGTGGCGAAGGCCGACAGCACGTTCCAGAAGATCGACACCATCATGCCGCTGCGCGGCGAAATCCTGGCGGGCGACGGGTCGGTGCTGGCCACCAACCTCAATTACTACAATATCGGCATCGACTTCAAGGCCTCGCGCATCAACGAATTGCGCTACATCGAGAGCCTCGACTCGCTGGCCGACTCGCTGGCAGTGTATTACCCCACGCACACGCGCCAGGAATGGTACGACTACCTGTATAAGCCGATGACGATGGCCAAGAAGAAGCGCAGCCGCTCGTATTTCATACTGCGCGACATCCCGTTTGAGGAACTCGACCGGGTGCGCAATCTGCCCTACTTCCGGCGGAGCAAGAACGCCAACGTGACGGGCTTGTTCACCACGCGCGTGATGCGTCGGCGCTATCCCTACGGCGACATGGCCTCGTTCAGCATCGGACGCGTGAACGAATACAAAGGACAAATCCACGGCTATTCCGGGCTGGAGCGAGCGCTCGACTCGCTGCTATTCGGCGAAATCGGGTTGAAGCAGAAGACAGTGTTCACCCGCGGCGAAATCTACTGGCCGATACGCCCGGCACGCAACGGCTACCGCGTGACAACCACCATCGACATCACCATCCAAGACATCTTGGAGTATGAATTGGGCACCGTGCTGCTGGAATGTGGCGCGCGGTGGGGATGCGCCATGGTGATGGAAGTGGCCACGGGCGACATCAAAGCCATCACCAACTTGGAGCCCGACACCGTAAGCGGCGGCTTGCTGGAAGCAAAGAACCGGCTGGTGGAAGGCATCGAGCCCGGCTCGGTGATTAAAGTGATTTCGATGGCGTCGGCCTTGGAAGAAGGCTACGCGCACGTGAACCAAGTATATCCCATCGGCAGGAGTTATGCCTACGCCGGGGGCAGCCCCATCACCGACACCCACTCGCCGGGAGCGCTGCCCGTGAGCCGATTTATCGAATACTCGTCGAATATCGGTATGACCAAGTTGGTGGCTCACCACTACGAAGGAGGCGACCTCAACCGCTTCCGCGAAGATTTGCGCAAATTGGGGTTCTTCGACCGACTCAACACCGGGATGGCCTACGAGCGCCGGCCATACTATCCGACCGTCGACCCGAAAGCGGGCGGGCGTGTTGACCTGTCGCGCATGAGTTACGGCTACTCCACGCAGGTGCCGCCGCTCTACACCTGCGCGTTCTACAATATGATAGCCAACGGCGGGCGGTTTGTGCGTCCGCGGCTGGTGAAAGAACTGCGCACGCCCGAGGGCGTGGACTCCGTGATACCGGTGTCGTATGTGCGCGACCCGGCCATGACGCCGGAGAACGCGGCCACACTTCGCCACATGATACATGAGGTGGTGTGGGGCGAAGGAGGCACGGCCAAAGTGCTGCGCAACAACATCGTGGAGATAGCGGGCAAGACCGGCACCTCGCGCATCGCCCGCGAACGACCGCGCGACAAAGACGGGCGCATCATCAAAGATGCACCGTTCACACCGGGATATATGGAAGGGGTGTACACCTTCACCTTCTGCGGCTTCTTCCCCTACGAAAATCCGAAATATACGTGCATCGTGGTGCTGAGTGCGCCTAAAATCCGCACCGGAGCGGCGCATATCTGCGGGCGCGTGTTGCTGAACACGGCACTCAAACTCTATGCCCGCGGCATGCTCGACAATACCACCGCTATCACCGACAACGTGCCTGATGACCCGGCAAAGCGCCCCACATTCTATGGGTCGCACGACGCCGGCCGCTACAACACGTTGCGCGGCGATTTGAACCTGACGTCGGCGCCGGTGTTGCGGGCCGGACGGGCCGGGACAGCGCAGAATGTGGTGCCCGACGTGCGCGGCTTGGGTATTCGCGAGGCGTTGGTGGCCATCGAGAGCGTCGGACTGACCGTGAAGTTCAACGGCACGGGGTATGTGACCGGCATCGAACCCGCGCCCGGCACGCGCCTACGGCCCGGAAGCAAAGTGACAGTGACTCTTAGCCAAAATTGATAAAAATACGAAAAAAATGAGCGAACAAATCACACAACATACCCTCGACGCCTTGCTCGCCGCCATCGAAGTGGCGGAGGTGAGGCGTCCGGCTCATGTAGAGCCGTTTAGCGCCCTCACCGCCGACTCGCGGGCGGTGGAGGCGGGGTCGATATTCGTGGCCGTGCGCGGCACACGCGTCGACGGACACTCCTACATCAGCGGGGCGGTGAGCGCCGGCGCCACGGCCATCGTGTGCGAAGAATTTCCGGCGGAAACCGACGAAAAAGTGGCGTGGATACGCGTGGCCGATGCTTCGGTGGCGCTGGGCGAATTGGCCTCGTGGTGGCACGGCTATCCCTCGCGACGGCTGAAATTGGTGGGAGTGACCGGCACCAACGGCAAGACCACCATCGCCACGTTGCTGTATGAACTCGCCGGCATGCTCGGCATCCGCGCCGGACTGCTGTCGACAGTGGAAAACCGCATCGGCGAAGAGCGCATCGCCGCCACACACACCACCCCCGACCCGCTGGAACTCAACGCGTTGCTGGCCAAGATGGTAGCGGCCGGCTGCACCTTCGCCGCAATGGAGGTGAGCAGCCACTCCGCCGCGCAACACCGCATCGCCGGGTTGGACTTCGACGGAGGCGTGTTTACCAACCTCACACGCGACCACCTCGACTACCACGGCACGGTGGCCAACTATCTGAAAGCCAAGCAGTCGTTTTTCGACGGCTTGAAACCCGAAGCCTTCGCGCTGACCAACCTCGACGACCGCAACGGCCCCATCATGCTGCAAAATACCCGCGCCAAACGCTTCGCCTACTCGCTGCGGAGCGATGCCGACTTCCGCGGCAAGGTGGTGGAAGACCGTTTAGACGGTATGTTGCTGAGCCTCAATGGAGTAGAAGTGGAAACAATGTTTGTAGGGCGCTTCAACGCCGCCAACCTCACGGCCGTGTACGGCGCCGCCTGCCTGCTGGGCGTAGACCCGGCCACGGCGCGGCAAGCCATCTCGGCCATGACGCCGGTGGCAGGACGCTTCCAGCCCTTCCGCTCGGCCGACGGCGTAGTAGCCATCGTGGACTACGCTCACACGCCCGATGCGCTGGTGAACGTGCTCGACACCATCCGCGAGACCGCCCCTCGCGGGCAGGTCATCACCGTGTGCGGCTGCGGCGGCGACCGCGACCGCGGCAAACGGCCCATTATGGCGGCAGAAGCGGCAGCGCGGTCGAACCGCGTAATTCTCACTTCGGATAATCCACGCAGCGAAGACCCCAACGCCATCATAGCCGAGATGCGCGCCGGGCTGTCGGCAGAGCAAGCCGCTCGCACGCTGGCCATCGTCGACCGTGCCGAAGCCATCCGCACCGCCGTGGCATTGGCCGCACCGGGCGACGTGATACTCGTGGCAGGCAAAGGCCACGAAGACTACCAAATAATCGGAGCGGAAAAACGCCATTTCGACGACCGCGAACAGGTGGCGCAAGCCCTCGCCCTCCGTACCACAAAATAAATCAATTTCAGACACTATGCTATACCATCTTACGGAATACCTTCAGCAATTCGACCTGCCGGGCACCCGGCTGATGAGTTACATCACCTTCCGCTCGGGAGTGGCCTTCGTGTTGGCCATGCTCATAGCCATGATTATCGGCCGCAAAATCATCGACCGGTTGCAACTGATGCAAGTGGGCGAAATCGTGCGCAATCTCGACTTGGAAGGGCAAACCAAGAAAACCGGCACCCCAACTATGGGCGGTGTAATCATCATTTTGTCGATTTTAGCACCATGCATCCTTCTGGGCAACCTCACCAACCCCTATATGCTGCTGATGATTTTCGCCACAGTGTGGCTCGGCACGTTGGGCTTCCTCGACGACTACATGAAACTCAAGAAGCACAATAAAGACGGCATCAAAGGCAAGTATAAAATCGTGGGGCAATTGGGCATCGCTATCATCTTGGCCGGAGTGATGTACTACAACTCCGACATGGTGATAGTGCACAACCAAGAAATCATCGACCCCGACACCACACGGGTGGAAGAGGTGGTCTACGACAACGAAGTGGCCAAAAGCCCCGAAACCACCTTGCCATTTATCAAAAACAACAACTTCAACTACTCGTGGGTGACCTCGTGGATGGGCGGCGACGCGGCAGAAGTGGCCGGCTGGATTGTGTTCTTGCTGGTGGTGATGTTCATTGTCACCGCCACCTCCAACGGAGCCAACCTCAACGACGGGCTCGACGGCATGACCTCGGGATTGTCGGCAGTGGCGGGCGTATCGCTGGCCATCATGGCCTACTTGGGGAGCAACACCATCTATGCATCGTATCTCAACATCATGTACATTCCCCACAGCGAAGAGTTGGTGGTGTACATGGCCGCGTTTATCGGTGCGCTGGTTGGCTTCCTGTGGTATAATGCCTATCCGGCGCAAGTGTTTATGGGCGACACCGGGTCGCTCACCTTGGGCGGCATCATAGCCATCTATGCAGTGCTGATACACAAAGAGTTGCTGCTGCCCATATTGTGCGCACTGTTCTACATCGAAGACCTGTCGGTGATGTTGCAAGTGGCTTACTACAAGCGCACCGGCGGCCGCCGCATCTTCAAAATGGCACCGCTACACCATCATTTCCAAAAACCGGGCAACGCGGGCATCAATGCACTCATCCAGCGGCCCATCAACCCGGTGCCGGAGGCCAAAATCACCACGCGCTTCTGGATTATCGGCATCATTTTGGCCGTAATTACATTCGTGACTCTTAAAATCCGCTGATTATGGAAAATATAGATAAAAAAGGCTTGATAGTAGTGCTCGGCGCCGGCGAAAGCGGTGTGGGCGCAGCCATTTTGGCCAAAGACAAGGGCTTTGACGTATGGGTGAGCGAATATGCCGCCATCGCGCCCAAATATTGCTCCGTACTCGAAGCCGAACACATCAAATACGAAGAAGGCAAGCACTCGATGGATATCATCCTGAGCGCATGCGAAATCATCAAAAGCCCGGGCATTCCCGACACGGCTCCGGTGATTGTGGCAGCGGTGGAAAAAGGCATCCACATTATCAGCGAAATCGAATTCGCCGGCCGCTACACCGACGCCAAGATGGTGTGTATCACCGGCTCGAACGGCAAAACCACTACCACCTCGCTCATCTACCACATCCTGCGCCGCGCCGGCATCGATGCCGGATTGGCCGGCAATATCGGCAACTCGCTGGCGCTGCAAGTGGCTCGCGACCCCCATCCGGTGTATGTGATTGAACTGAGCAGTTTCCAACTCGACAATATGTACGACTTCAAGGCCAACATAGCCGTGCTGCTCAATATCACCCCCGACCACCTCGACCGCTATGGCTACCAGATGCAAAACTATGTAAACGCCAAGTTCCGCATCCTCCAAAATTTGACTCCGCAGGACGCGTTCGTGTTCTGGAACGACGACCCGGTGATTACCGCCCAACTGAAGCAAATCGCCACCGAAGCGCACCTGTTCCCCTTCGCCGAGAAAGCCGAAGAGGACACTGCGGCGTACATAGATGCCGACGACAACTTGGTGTTCAACACTCCCGGCACGTCAATGACCATGCCTCGCGCCGACCTCGCCCTCCACGGTCTGCACAATATCTACAACTCCATGGCCGCCGGCATCAGCGCTTGTCTGCTCAACATCCGCCGCGACGACATCCGCGCCGCCCTCTCCGACTTCGCAGGAGTGGAGCACCGTCTGGAGCCGGCCGGCACCATCGACCAAGTGGAGTGGATTAACGACTCCAAAGCCACCAACGTCAACTCATGCTGGTACGCCCTGGAAGCGATGAAACGCCCCACCGTGCTCATCCTCGGCGGCAAGGACAAAGGCAACGACTATTCCGAAATCCTGCCCTTGGTGAAGGAAAAAGTAGTGGCAATCGTGGCGATGGGCAAAGACAATGCCAAAATTATCGACTTTTTCGGCAAAAACACCAATATTCCGATTGTCGATACCCATTCCATCGAAGAAGCCGTGGAGCAATGCCGGCGATTGGCCCGTGCGGGGCAAACCGTGCTTCTGTCGCCCTGCTGCGCCTCGTTCGACTTGTTCAAAAGTTATGAAGACCGCGGCCGACAATTCAAGAATTTAGTCAACACGCTTAAACACTGATGAATATGAGCGATGTAGCAGTATCTTCACCAGCCACCGCCGCCAAGCCCACCGAACGGCGCGCCGACCCCTACATTTGGGGCTCCTACATCTTGCTTGTAGTGTTCTCTATCATTGAACTCTTCAGCGCTTCGAGCCAGCAAGTGAGCGTCAACAATATCTACGCACCGCTGATAAGCCATGTGGGCTTCTTGGTGGCAGGCTTCATAATTATGTTGCTGCTGCAACGGGTGCACTACACTCACATCATTCGCTACATTCCCATCTATGTAATAGCATCGATTGTGCTGATGATGTTGGTGTTGGTGTGCGGCACCAATATCAACGGCGAATTGCGCGCCATCAAAATTTTCGGATTTATGATTGTGCCGGCGGAATTTTTGAAATTGGCCGTTGCCTTGGGCATCGCTCTGCTGCTGAGCCGCTATCGCACACGCGAAAACGGCGAGAACGATGTAGCCACCGCCGGAGTGGTTCTCTCCGCCTTGTTGGTGGGTGTTTCTTCAGCGTTGCTGTTCAACCAGGGCCTCACCAACACGTTGCTGCTGATGTCGATATCGGTGGGAATGATGATACTCGGCGGCATCAGTTGGCGCAAACTGGGTGTGGTGCTGCTGGTCTACCTGGCCTTCGGCGGCGTGGCCCTTGCGGTGAAATTCATCTCGGCCTCCAACCACGAAGCCACACCGGAGCAAATCGAATTAGCACGCATCAACCAAGAAGACGTGAACGCAGTGGACCGCGACAACCGCGCCACCACTTGGAAAGGACGCATCTCGCGCCACCTCCGCAGCGAGAAATGGAAAGATGCCGTCGACGACCAAAATAAGCAAGAGCAACTCAGTTTTATGGCTCAAGCCCGCGGCGGCTTGCTCGGCCAAGGCATCGGCAAATCGCGCGAGAACGCCCGCCTGCCGCTGGCTTTCTCCGACTATATCTTCGCAATTATGGTGGAAGAACTCGGCTTGTTCGTGTCGATATTCGTAATCTTGCTCTACCTATTTCTCTTAGGGCGAGCGGGACGCTTGGCAATGACCGTAAAGAGTTCTCCCGCCTGCCTGCTGGTAATCGGGTGCGCGCTGGTAATCTGTCTGCAAGCCCTTTTCCACGTGGCCATCGTGGTGGGCGTGTTTCCCGTGTCGGGCCAGCCCCTGCCGCTTATTTCCAAAGGCGGCATCTCCATCATAGCCACATCACTGGCCCTGGGCATCATGCTCTCCACCTCCAAATGGGCCACCCGCAATAGCGACGACGAAGACTCGTTCCTCCAAGAACTCAGTTCGCTTCCTGAAGAACTGGCAACCAACAACCCCTCTCAAATCTAAATTATGGCTAATCAAACTTTTCAACGCATACTCATCAGCGGTGGCGGCACCGGCGGCCACATCTTTCCCGCCCTCTCCATCGCAGCCGCCATCACTCGGCGCAATCCCAACGTCAAAATACTATTCGTAGGCGCTCTCGGACGCATGGAAATGGAACGCGTGCCTGCCGCCGGTTACCAAATCGTAGGCCTGCCCGTGGCCGGTTTCGACCGCAAACGCCTTTGGCGCAACATCCCCGTGCTGTTCAAACTTTGGCGCAGTATGCGCCAAGCCCGCCGCATCGTGCGCGAATTTCAGCCTCAAATCGCCATCGGCGTAGGCGGCTACGCCTCCGGCCCCACGCTCAAAGCCGCTCAACGCGCCGGTGTGCCCACTCTATTGCAAGAGCAAAACTCCTACGCCGGCGTCACCAACAAACTCCTGGCGGCCAAGGCCGAAGCCATCTGCACCGCCTACCCCGGCATGGAGCGTTTCTTCCCGGCTGAAGTAATCACTCTCACCGGCAATCCCGTGCGCGCCGCCCTGTTCCAAGTGGATCTCACTCCTCAACAAGCCAAGCAGGCGCTCGGCTTCGACCCCAATCGTCCGCTGATTTTGGTGGTTGGCGGCAGCCTCGGTGCACGAACCATCAACACTTGCATAGCGCAAGGGCTCGACACACTACTCGACGGACACTCGCAATTGCTGTGGCAAACCGGCGTGGCCGGCCAACAAATCGGCATTGATGCCACCAAAGGTCGCGCCGACGTGCGTGCCACCGCTTTCATCTCCGATATGGCCACCGCTTACCGCGCCGCTGACCTGGTAGTGAGCCGCGCCGGCGCCGGCACCATAAGCGAACTACAACTTCTGGGCAAGCCCACCATTTTGGTGCCCTCGCCCAACGTGGCCGAAGACCACCAACGCAAAAACGCCCTCGCTTTGGCCGACAACCACGCCGCTTCGATGATACTCGATGCCGACGCCCACGCCAAATTGGTGCCCGAAATCCATCGGCTCATATCCGATAGCGACGCGCGCAAATCGCTCAGCGAAAATATCTTGAAAATGGCGCTCCCCAACGCCGACGAACGCATCGTCGATGCCGCCGAGCAAATTATCCTAAAACACCAAAAATCCAAATGAAACGAGTATATTTCATCGGCGCCGGCGGCATAGGCATGGCCGCCCTCGAGCGATACTTCCTCTCGCGTGGGCTCACTGTGGCCGGATACGACCGCACGCCATCGCCCCTGACACGTCAACTCATCACCGAAGGCATCAACATTGCGTTCGACGACAACGTTGCTTTGGCCGTTCCTGCCGAATTTCGTACACCCTCGCCCGATACTATGGTGGTTTACACCCCCGCAGTGCCACACGACTCCGCCGTGATGACCTTCTTCCGCGAAGGCGGCTTCAACTTGCTCAAACGAGCCGCTGCTCTCGGCCACATAGCCAACCCTACCAAGGCGCTTTGCTTCGCCGGCACTCACGGCAAAACCACCACCTCGTCGATGGCCGCGCATATCCTCCATTGCCACCCCGTCGACTGCAATGCCTTCCTGGGCGGCATCCTGCTACAATATAATTCCAACCTCATTCTCAGCCCCACATCGCCCTACACAGTGGTCGAAGCCGATGAATACGACCGTTCGTTCCATCAACTCCGCCCATACATTGCTGTCATCAACGCCACCGACCCCGACCACCTCGACATTTACGGCACCGAAGAAGCATACCTCGAATCGTTCGCTCATTTCACCGAACTCATTCAGCCCAACGGTTTTCTGCTGATGCGTACCGGCCTCAAACTCAAGCCGCGCGTGCCCGACGGTGTGAAAATCTTCACTTTCAACCGCGACCACGGCGACTTCCATGCCGAAAACATCCGCCGCACCGAAGGTCATATCGCGTTCGACTTCGTGTATCCCGGCGGACGTATCGACAACATCGACCTCGGCGTGCCCGTCGATGTCAATATCCTCAACGCCATCTCCGCCCTCGGCGCTTGCTTCCTCACCGGCGACCTCAACCCCGAAATCGCGCGCAAAGCGGTGGCTTCTTATCCCGGGGTGGAACGTCGTTTTCAATTCCACCTCAAAGCCGACAAAATTGTAATCGATGACTACGCTCACCACCCCGATGAAGTGCTCAACTCCATCGCATCGGTGCGCGCTCTCTATCCCAACCGCCACCTCACCGTGGCCTTCCAGCCACACCTCTACACTCGCACCCGCGACTTCGCACCGGAGTTTGCCAAAGCACTTTCATTGGCCGATGCCGTAGTCCTCGCCGACATATATCCCGCTCGCGAAGAACCCATACCCGGTGTGACCTCCAAAATCATCTTCGACCGCGTTTCCGTGGCAGATAAACTATTGATTTTGAAGAAAGATTTTGTAAATACGATGAAAAATCGTAACTTTGAAGTTCTATTAACCCTCGGTGCCGGCGACCTCAGTTTCGAAGTTCCTCGCTTGTGCCGCGAAATCGACCCTATCCACTGCATTTCATACCCGAATGATTAGTCGCAACTGCATAATATATAGCGCTTTATCCGTGATTTTGGTAGTATACATCTTTGTGATGCTACCAATCACCGCGTCTATGGCTGCCAACGACACTCTTTCAGGTTTTCGCATCACCCTCATCGACTCTATCAATTCCGGCTTCGTTTCCGAGCAAAACGTGGCGAAACAATGCGGCGACATCAATCGATGGATTACATCGCGCCGCTGCGCCGACATCAACCTCGACTCGCTCGAACGCTCGCTCCAACAATGCGACCAATTCGAACACGTCAACGTGTATATCTCGAATAATCGCAAACTGGTCATCGAAATCGCGCCCATGAACCCCGTGGCCCGCGTATTCGATAACGGCCTGTCATACTACGTCAACCGCGAAGGCAAGCGCATCTCGGCCGAGCCTCGTTTCCACATCGATGTGCCCGTGGTAATCGGCCACTTCACCGCTCAACGGCCGGTGACTCGCCTCCTTCCCCTACTCGACTACATAGCCCAAAACCCCGACACCGACGCTTTGGTGTCGACCGTAAAGCAACAATCCAACGGCGACATCATCGTGGTGCCGACCATTCGCGGCCACGTCATCAACCTGGGCGACTCCTCCATCATCGACAACAAATTCCAACGCCTCTTCACGTTCTACAACAAGGTGATGCCCGTGCGCGGCTGGGAAACTTACGACACTATCTCCGTGAAATGGCGCGGCTCAATCGTGGCCACACGTCGCAATAAATCTCTCCAACAAAGCATCATTCCTGCCGACGACCAAATGGAATATGTCGACGACGCAGGCACTATGCAAGGCTCTCTCCCCGACTCTATTATCCTGAAAAATTAATACTTCACGCTCATATTATAATATCTATGGACCCAAGATATATCGCCGCCATCGAAATCGGTAGTTCAAAGATCAAAGGCATCGTTGCTACCGTAGATCAACAAGCAGCAATCAACGTGCTTGCCGTCGAAGAAACCGACGCCGGCGGAAGCGTTCGCTATGGACGCATCCTCAATGCTCGCGAGGCATCCTCGCGCGTCGACGACATAATCCGTCGCCTCGAAAACAATCCCCGCCTCAACGGCGGGCGCATCGCCTCCATTTTCATTGCCGAAGGCGCACGCTCACTCTCCTCTAAGCACGTCGAAGCAACCGTGACTCAAGGCGGTGAAGCCGAAATCACCGACACCACTCTCGACCGTCTCCGCCGTCAGGCTGTCGCCAGCCCCACCCCCGGGCGCGACACCCTCGCCATATCGCATCGCCACTACTTTGTGGACAATGCCGAAGTAAAAAAACTCATCGGAGTGTTCGGCGATGCTGTTCGCGGCGAATTTACCCTCATTTCAGCCTCGTCGGAGAACCGACGCGCCTTGGAACGGGTCAAATTCGAATCGCACCAACAGGAAATCAATCGCAAATACATCGTGCGCCCAATCGCTTTGGCCGATATGCTTCTCTCCGACTCGGAACGTCAGATAGGCTGTCTGTTAATTGACTTCGGCGCCGAAACCACCACCCTCGCCGTTTACCGCGAAGGAACGCTCCAAATGACTGCCGTGCTGCCTATGGGCTCGTCGAACATCACCCGCGACCTCTGCTCCGGACTTTCAATCACCGAGGACGTGGCCGAGAATATCAAATGCACCAAAGGCGAAGCCATCTCCGACCGCGTGGCAATCAACGCCATCACCGACGCCGACTTGCGCGAAATCACCAACTATGTGTCGGCTCGCGTAGGGGAAATCATCGCCAACATCAATGCCACACTCGCTGCTTACAACATCAAGCCCGCGGAATTGGCCGCCGGCATAGTGCTCACCGGTGGCGGTTCACGACTCCGTGGGTTCAAGGATATGCTCGAAGCACGCACCAAAATGCACGTCCGTGCCGCTTCAGCACCCGAGCGCATCCGCACCGGCGCCGGAAATGCCAACATCGATGTGGTGGCCCTGGCTCTATATGCCGCCGACCACTTCGCCGACTCTTGCCTCGAATTCCCCGTCGAAGCAGATGAACAAACCGCTGAAGAGCATACACAATCGGCGCCCACGGAAGCGCCTGCCGGCTCACATATCGCCGGATACGTGGTAGATGACGCCAACGACGACATCCTCGAAGACGATCCCGACTCCGACGACCTCCCCGCTCCTGCCGAAGACGCCAATATCACCCGTCAGAACCTCATCTCTCGCCTCAAAAACTTCTTCGCTCCTCCCGTCACCGAAGAAGAAGACCTCGATAACTAATCTGCCCTATACCACTAAATTTCATCATTATGGCTCCCGAAGATACTCAATTCCTCGATAAATATACCACCGGTTCCGACAATCTCCAAGATCCTAACCGCATAATCGTAGTGGGCGTGGGCGGTGGCGGCAACAACGCTGTCAACCACATGTTTCACCAAAATGTGGAACACGTCACTTTCGTGGCCGTCAACACCGATAAACAAGCCCTCGACTCATCATCTATCCCTAATAAACTGCTCATCGGTCCATCGACTACCCGCGGCCGCGGAGCCGGCAACGACCCCGCGATAGCACAAGCCGCTGCTGAAGAATCCGCTGCCGACATTGCCGCCCTTTTCAACGATGAACTCGATATGGTATTCGTCACCGCCGGTATGGGCGGCGGCACCGGCACCGGCGCCGGCCCCATCGTGGCTCGTATTGCCAAAGAACGCGGCCTGCTCACAATCGGCATCGTCACCATTCCTTTCATGTTCGAAGGTATGCGCAAAATCAACAAAGCGCTTGCCGGTGCCGAACAAATGAGCAAATATGTCGACGCCATCATGATTGTCAACAACGAGCGACTCATCGAAATCTACCCCGACTTCGAATTTGAACGCGCCTTCGAATCTGCCGACGACATCCTCTCCACCGCTGCAAGTTCCATCGCCGAAATCATCACCAAAAAAGGCTATATCAACCTCGACTTCAACGATGTGAACACCACACTCCGCGACGGCGGCACTGCTATCATCGCCGTCGGTTACGGCGAAGGCGAACACCGCGTCACTAAGGCTATCCAAGACGCACTCCACTCCCCACTGCTCAAAAACACCGACGTGCTATCGTCGAAACGCATCCTCTTCAACCTTTACTACTCGCGCACGGCCAACACCAAGTTCAAAACCGCCGAAGCAATCGAACTCAACGAGTTCATCAACCGCGTAGAAGAGGAAGTCGACGTAATCTGGGGTATCACATACGACGAATCTCTGGGCGACAAGGTGAAATTCACCATCCTCGCTTCGGGCTTCGACGTGACCATCGGCGAAAAAGCCGGCCAATTCTCCGCGCCCAACAAACCCGACGACACCCCCGGCGCCATTGACAAGAATATCATCAGCAGCGTGTATGGCGCCGACAAAGTGGAACAAATCGAACGCGAAAAAGAAACCCAAAACTATATCATTCTATCCCTCAACGAGTTAGACGACGATACCGCCATCGAAAACTTCGCCAAGACACCCACTTTCGCTCGCGACAAACGCATCAAACCCGTTGCCTCCACACCTTCTCCCGCCGCTAATCCCGCTCCTGCCGACGAGCAAGTTTCAGGCCCGAATATCATCAGTTTCTCCTCCGACGATTTCAATTAATCTTGTCAAAATGAAAAAACTTGTAATATCTACCGGTGCGGGTATGAGCGCCGAAAGCGGCATCCGCACCTTCCGCGACAGCGATGGCCTCTGGGAAGAATATCCGGTGATGGACGTGGCTTCCGCCGACGGCTATCGTCGTAATCCCGCACTCATTCACAAGTTTTACAACGAGCGCCGCCATCAACTCATTGCCGCGAAGCCTAATCCGGGACACCTCGGTTTAGTCGACCTTGAGAAGGATTTCGATGTGCAAATCATCACTCAAAACGTTGATGACCTCCACGAACGCGCCGGCTCCTCCAAGGTGCTCCACCTCCATGGCGAACTGATGAAGGTTCGCGCTGTCGACAACGAAGACCTCGTATTCACCCTCGACCGCGACCACCTCGACACCTCTGTCAACACTCAAATCCAAGGCCACTACGTGCGCCCGCATATCGTATTTTTCCAAGAGGCCGTGCCCAACTTCGACCCCGCCGTAAACCTCGCGGCAGACGCCGACATTTTCGTAATCATCGGCACTTCGCTGGTGGTATATCCCGCGGCCGCTCTCATTAGATACGTTCGTCGCGGCGTGCCTATCTTCTACATCGACCCTAACCCCGCCGAAGTGCCACCCGGCGTAGAAGTAATCCGTTGCGGAGCATCCGAAGGCGTCAAAATTCTCAAAGAGCGCCTCGCCGCCCTCCGCTAACTCGTCCCCACTCTTTACCCTCTCTACCCATCTCCCCCCTCGTCCCCCTTAACTCGTCCCTAAACTATGGAATCAACTCGTCAAGCAAAAATATCCCGTCTGCTGCAAAAAGAACTCAGCGAACTATTCCGCCAGCAGACCGCCAAAACTCACGGCACTATCGTGTCGGTGAGCGTTGTGCGCGTGTCGCCCGACCTGTCGGTCGCTCGCGCTTACCTCTCGATATTCCCCTCCGAAAAGGCTGAAGAAGTGCTCCAAAGCATCAACAATTCTGCCCGAACCATCCGCTACGAACTTGCGCAGAAACTGCGCTATGTGCTGCGTAAAATGCCCGAACTCTCCTTCTTCATCGATGACTCGCTCGACTACATCGAAAACATCGACAACCTGCTCAAGCAATAATGCTCCCCCTCAAAATCGCCCTGCGATACCTCTTTTCCAAGAAATCGCACTCGGCCGTCAACATCATCTCCGCCATTTCGATGGCTGGCGTGGCTGTAGCCACCGCCGCCATCGTCATTGTTATGTCGGTGTTCAACGGCTTCGGCGACCTCTCTGCCTCCCACTTCTCCGTGGTCGACCCCGACCTCCTTATTACCCCAAAGCAAGGTACCATAATCACAAATGCCGACTCTTTAGCCGCCAAAATCCAAGCGTTGCCGCAGGTAAATTTGGCTATGCCATCAATCACAGAGCGTGCTCTAATCGTTGACGACTCGCGTCAAATCGGTGTCACTTTCCACGGTGTCGCCCATCTGTACCCGCAAATCGTCGACCTCGACTCCGCTATCTTCGCCGGAAAATTCTGCACGGAGCCTATCAACGGCCTCCCTACCCTCACCGCCTCCATTGGCATCGCTTCGCGCCTCGACTTGAGGCCGGGCATCTCCAACGTAGCGCTATACATCCCTCGACGCACCGCACGCTTCAATCCCGCAAACCCTTCAGCCGCTTTCTTCTGCGAGACCTTTTGCGTTACGGCCGTGATGCGCATCGACCACATTGACTACGATGCCGCCACCGCTATTATTCCGCTCGAAGCCGCCCGCAACCTACTCGACTATCACAACGGCGAAGCAACGGCCATCGAAGTGAGTGCAAAATCGTCCGTTGACCAAGCACACCAAGCCATCGCCGACTTGCTCGGCAACCAATTCCTCATCGCCGACCGCAACCACCAACACCCCGACGCTATGCGCATGATTGCCGTCGAAAAATGGATTACTTTCGCGCTACTAATCTTCATACTCATCATCGCTTCTTTCAACATTATCTCCACTATATCACTTTTGGTAATCGAAAAACGCGATAATATGCAAACCCTGCGATGTTTGGGTGCTCCAACTGCCATGCTCCGCCAAATTTTTATGCTTCAGGGCGGATTAATCACCATCATCGGCGGCTCTATAGGAATCATCCTTGGCGTGGCCTTGAGCCTTGCACAGCAATACGGCGGCTTCATCACTCTCAATGGTGACCCCTCACAAATGACCATCACCACATACCCGGTGCGTGTGGCGCCGGCCGACATTGCCGTAATATTCATACTCATCATCGGCATCGCCTCTATCGCCGCCCTTATCACTCGCGTCTTCACTCGAAAATTCGACTGACTCTCACCCTTTTTCACCGATTTTTTTGCTTTCACACAAAAAAATCCGTATCTTTGCCACAATCTAATTCCCCATACTATGAAAGTCAGTTTAGCAAACCCAATATACGACGTGGTGTTCAAGTTCTTGATGGAGGACATGCGCGTGGCTAAAATCATCCTCTCGGCACTGCTCAAGCGCGAGGTGGTGGAGTTGGAAGTGCGTCCCGAGTATAATCGCAAAGATGATTGGACGCTTTATCGTGTCGATTATGATGCTCGTGTTCGTCAGGAAGATGGCTCGCTGAAGTCGGTGATTCTCGAGCTGCACAAAACTTGGCTTGAAGCCGATGTGTTGGCCTATCGCAAGTACCTCAGCAAGCATTATGCAGACGTGGATTGTAGCGAATCCGATTCGTCTATCATTG
>SFNM01000123.1 GCA_004552725.1 Bacteroidales bacterium
TTACCAATAAAGGCGTTTCTTTGACTGTAGTTACAGTAAAGCCATACTCGTATATTGGTAACCCATATATAGAAAGTGCATCAATATCGAATAATGGTTCAATATGTTATTCTGCATTCCAAAACTGTACAGCTTTGCAATCGGCCGCAGTCAGCAATGTCGGCTCGGTCGGTGAGTATGCTTTCGATGGCTGCACCAACTTGCAAGAGCTTACCCTTACGAATGAAGGTGATGTACTTCAATATGCATTCCAAAACACCGGTAGCATAGCGAACCTCACAATCGCCAACAAAGGTAATCTTGGTGCCTATGCTTTCAAAGACGGCAAACTTCAAAATGTAATAGTTGCTAATGAAGGCTATGTTGGCGCTTCTGCTTTCAGCGGCTGCACTGCTCTGCAGACGGCTACCATCTCTAACCAAGGCTCGGTTGGCGCTTCGGCTTTCAGCGGCTGTACCGCTTTGCAAATTGCTTCAATTTCCAACAATGGCGCAGTTGGTGCTTCGGCCTTTAGCGGTTGTTCTTCGCTGGCTACTGCCACTTTGGGCGAGGAAGTTACCGATATCGGTGAGCAGGCTTTCAATAATTGCTCGGCTTTGGGCGAGGTTGTGATTCCGGATGCGGTGACGACTGTTGGTGCTTCGGCTTTTCGACGTTGTGCTGCGCTTGAGAATGTCAGCATCGGTAAGGGTGTGACTTCGCTGCCGCAACGTGTGTTCTATGGCTGTTCGTCACTGCCTTCGCTCACGATTCCTAACAATGTGGTTTCGG
Organism: Bacteroidales bacterium; assembly: GCA_004552725.1. Classification (GTDB taxonomy): domain Bacteria; phylum Bacteroidota; class Bacteroidia; order Bacteroidales; family Muribaculaceae; genus CAG-873. The sequence continues at coordinate 772 of SFNM01000123.1, forward strand.
TCGCTGACTATGCCTTTAGCGGCTGCACCGCACTGAGCGACCTCACTATCGAAGATGCTAATATCACCAATTCTACCGTAGAAGTTCCAACGGAATTGTCGTTCGATGACTGGGCCTCAACCAATCACAATGATTCTTCAACTTCGTATAAAGAGTACTCATTTTTTGCAGCCGTTGGCGACGTGCTCACTTTCAACTACTCGGTAAGCAGCGAGCCCCGCCACGACTTCTTGATTATTGAATTGAATGGTACTCAGATTGTGAAAGAGAGCGGAACTAAATCCGGTTCATACCGCAAAGAGTTTACCGAAGCAGGCGTTGTTACGCTCTATCTTTCCTACACTAAAGACTCATCGACCAGTACCGTTTCCGACCAAGCTACCGTTACCGATATTCGGGTAAATGGTGTAAGGACTATTGATAATAGGGTTCTTACTCTTGGCTCGAATGGGTCGTCGCCGCTGTTTGCGGATTGTCCACTTGATGAGGTGTATATCGGTCGAAAGCTGAGCTATTCTACGGCTTCGAGTGCCGGTTATTCGCCTTTCTATCGCAATACTTCTCTGCGCGCTGTCGAGATTACTGATGCGGAGACCCAAATCTATGATAATGAGTTCTATGGTTGCACGAATTTGCAGACGCTGAAGATAGGCAATGGTGTGAAGACCATCGGCAAGTGGGCATTCTCGGGTTGCTCGTCGATGGAGTACTTCTCCGCCGGCTACGAGGTTGAGAGCATCGGTCAGGAGGCGTTCTCCGACTGCACCGGTCTGAAAAGCTACTATTCTTACTCAGAGGTTCCGCCCACCTGTGGCGACCAAGCCCTCGACGACATCAACAAATGGGAGTGCACGCTCTACATCCCCGCCAACAGTACCGACGAATACAAGGCCGCCGGCCAGTGGAAGGAGTTCTTCATGCGCGAGATGGTGTTGGTAACTGAAATTCTGCTGAACTGCAATGAGTTTGTGCTCAGTTCCGGCGGCACTTTCCAACTCACGGCTGAAGTCCTCCCGGCCAACGTTACCAATCCGGCTATTATATGGTCTTCGTCGAATCCGGACGTGGCCACCGTGGATGATAACGGCTTAGTGACTGCAGTTTTCGAAGGCACTGCCACCATCACCGCCACCAGCGCCGATGGCAATGCCATGGCCACCGCTGATGTAGAGGTGAAAATCAACACCGGCATCGAAGACGTGACCGTTGACGACACTGCCGACATCGAAGTCTACAACGCCGCCGGCGTGAAGATTGGCACCAGCCTGCACAACCTCGTGCCGGGCGTCTACTTCGTGCGCCAAGGCACCAAAGTCACCAAAGTAGTGGTGAAGTAACACACCTTCTCCCTTGATATAAGCGGGCGCGGCCTCCGGGTCGCGCCCGCTGTGCGTAGCCGGTTCCCTTCCCTGTAGCCTCAAGGCTACTTCGAATGAAACTGTGTCAAAAGTCCGGCGCGGTCGAACGTGTTCGAAAAAATCCACAGGAGCACAGGTGTTTTAGCAGAAGAACGGGATTTAATTTATTTATATTCAGTCGATTACTTGTAGCGCCGCGGCTTGCTGCGGCGTACCCGGATGGCCAAATTGCGGGCCTACAACTATATTTTCGACTTTTTACACACTTTCTTTGTTGCGCCGGAGGCGCTATATTTTCGTTAGCCCCCGGGTGATACCGCGGAGCGGGTTGCTCCCGGGGGTGTGGTCGTGCATGATTTATGTGAAAGTGTGTCAAAAGTTCGAATCGGTAGGGACGCGATACATCGCGTCCGCGCACACTATACGTAATTGCCTGAAAATATGTATGTTGACGCTGACGCGATGTATCGCGTCCCTACAGGTAAATATGCTATTGTGACTTTTGACACACTTTCGGGCGGTTAGAAGTGTGAGGAGCCGTCGAAGCAGTGGGTGCAGACTTTGCACTTGGGCAAGCCGATGGCTTTGATGAGGGTTTCGATGGTGTTGAAGCGCAGGGAGGTCAAGCCGAAGCGGCGGCGGATTTCTTCGACCATACGTTTGTAGCAGGGCGAGTCGGTGGTGGCGTACTCATCGAGTCGGGTGTTGGCGTCGCCTTCGAACTGTTCGATGATGCGACGGGTGATGAGTTCCATGTCGCTCTTGGAGGAGGTGAAGCCGATGAACGGGCAGCCATAGATGAGCGGCGGGCAGGCGATGCGCATGTGCACTTCGCGGGCGCCGCAGTTGTATAGCACGCCTACGTTGTCGCGCAACTGAGTGCCGCGCACTATGGAGTCGTCGCAGAACAGCACGCGTTTGTCCTTGAGCATAGCGGCGTTGGGGATGAGTTTCATTTTTGCCACCAGCGAGCGCATGGATTGGTTGGCTGGTGTGAAACTGCGCGGCCAGGTGGGGGTGTACTTGGCGATGGCGCGATGGTAAGGTACGCCTTTGCCCTCGGCATAGCCCAAGGCCATGCCCACGCCCGAGTCGGGGATGCCGCAGGCGCAGTCTACTTCCGACGGGTCGGTTTTGCCCATTTCATAACCGCTTTGGAAGCGCACTTCCTCCACGTTGCGACCTTCGTAGCACGAGGTCGGGAAGCCATAGTACACCCACAAGAATGAGCAGATTTGCATCTCTTGCTCGGGTGCACGCAGTTGCTCGATGCCGTCGGGGCGCACGCGGATGATCTCGCCCGGGCCCAGGTAGCGGTCGATTTCGTAGTCCAAATTGGGAAATGATGACGACTCGCTCGACAGCGCGTAGGCGCCCTCTTTGCGGCCCAGCACGATGGGTGTGCGGCCTAAGCGGTCGCGGGCGGCTATGATGCCATCCTCGGTGAGAATGAGCATTGAGCACGAGCCTTTGATGCTGCGATACACATTCTCTATACCGTCGACAAACGTCTTGCCCTCGGTGATAAGCAAGGCCACCAACTCCGTTTGGTTGGTGTTGCCCGACGACAGTTCGGCGAAGTGGTGATTGGCATCAAGAAGCCGCTTTTCCAATTCGTCGATGTTGCAGATTTTGGCAACGGTGACGATAGCAAAGCGGCCTAAGTGTGAATTGAAAATTATTGGTTGGGGGTCGGTATCGGATATGATGCCGATACCGGAATTTCCGGTGAATTTGCTTAGTTCGTCCTCGAATTTAGTGCGGAAATAAGTGCTTTCGAGGTTGTGGATTGAGCGGCGAAACTGCTTCGAGTCGGCATCGTATGTGGCCATACCGCCTCGGCGAGTGCCTAAGTGTGAATTGTAGTCGGTGCCGTAGAATAAGTCGGCTACGCATGCTTTGCGCTGTACAGTTCCGAAGAAACCTCCCATAGGAATAATTATTTGCTTGGTTATTTAAATTGATGTGCGGGCGAACCCGTTTGCGAGTGCAAAGTTAGTGAAAAAATGGTGAATGGGCAAAAAAAAGTCCTCGCTCATTTCTTCAATGATGAGGACCTAAGCCGATAGGCGTAATTTTGTGATTCAATTGAGTTGTTTTATAGCATCTAAAAGTGCAGAGATTATATCATACTTACTTATCACAACACCTTAATATCCGATGAGGTCATCGTCGCGATGGCTCCGCGGACACGCCTTAGCTTAGGATCTCTTGAGAAGAATTTTGCGTAAATAAACGGTCTAAGACTAAGTCGTAGGTGATATCCGTTGCAAAGATACAACCAAAAATCGCAAAAAGCAACTTTTTCTGCTTTTATTTTGCATAAATTCACAAAAATTAATTTATAGCTACAAAAATTCACAATGTTACAATTGCTTAGCAATACAAATGCGGGGGGCGCAAATCGGCTAATAAAACGAGATACGAGATATAGCAAAGAAAAAATCGTTTCTACGTTTGCGCTTTTTGCGTTGCCTTCCACGATGGA
>SFNM01000124.1 GCA_004552725.1 Bacteroidales bacterium
CGCCTATCAGTGCCTTGGTGGTGATGGCCGTGATGTTGCCTTTGTCGGTCTATTTAGCGATAGCCAACCCGGTGGCTCATTGTGGTTGCTTCGGCGATATGTTGGTGATATCGAATGTGGCAACGTTGATAAAGAACGTGTTGCTGATCGGCTTGCTGATCGTTTTGCTGAAGTGGCATGTAGCGGCACAGCCGTTGATACGTCCGTGGATGCAGTGGATGGTACTTGCCGCCACGATTGCATACTCGTTGGTGCTGTCGTTTGTCGGATGGCAGTTCCAACCGGTTGTGGATTTTCGGCAGTATCCGGTAGGAGTAACGCTTGTGGCGGAAGATACATCCGTAATTCCCACTTACATTTATGAAAAAGACGGTGAGCAACGCGAGTTTTCGCTCGATGCGTTGCCTGATTCGACGTGGACATTCGTAGAACCGACCTCGCTGAGCGAAGTGGGTGATGAGTTGGCCGTGTTCGACGGCGATGAAGATGTGACGATGGATGTGCTTGCCGACAGCGATGGCGATTGCCTGATTTTGGTGGTGAGCGAGCCCTCGATAGATGTACTTTCACGCGCAAGATTTACCAATGAGTTGGCCGAATATGCGCAAAACCGCGACATCCGTTTTATTGCTTTAGTGGCCGCTTCCGGGCAAAATTTTGAGATATGGAAGCAGTATGCGCGTCCGCAATATGAGGTTTACTCCGCAGCGGACACCTCGCTCAAGCAGTTGGCGCGCGGCACTACAGCATTGGTAATGTTGCACCAAGGGCAAGTGGCATGGAAACGCAATTTCAGCACCCTTTCACCGGAATTGATGAAATTTGACGACCCGATTGAAGAAATAATCAAAGTGGATAACGGGCACGTGAGCCTTTGGCTTGCCTTGGCTTATCTTGGCATCATTCTGTCGATATATTTGATAGGATTGGTACTGCCCAAGTCGCCTCACAAAGAACAAATAACTTGTGAAGAAGATGTATAATACCCTACAACTGCGCACGCTCCCGCAAGTGGCGGCAGATCAAACTCGCTTGCTTATGGAGGCATCGACAGCGCTCAACATAGATGCCAATCGCATTAAATCGCTGGTGATACTGCGACGGTCGATTGATGCACGTCGACGTCCGGTGATGATAAACCTAACTGTAGGCGTTCACATAGATGAAATCGACACCTCGATAGTGCGCTATCAGGCCATTCATTATCCAAATGTGGAGAATGGTCGACCGGTGATAGTGGTAGGCGCCGGTCCGGCAGGATTGTTTGCTGCTTTAGAGTTGATTGAAGCCGGCTTGCGCCCGATTGTGTTGGAGCGAGGCAAAGATGTTGATGCGCGGCGTCGCGATATGGCCAAATTGTGTCGCGAGGGCGTGGTAAATCCCGACTCAAACTATTGCTTCGGCGAGGGTGGGGCGGGAGCATATTCCGATGGCAAATTGTACACTCGCAGTACCAAGCGCGGACCGGTGGATAAAGTATTGCAAATATTCCACACCCACGGAGCCAAAGACGATATCCTCATTGATGCTCACCCGCATATCGGCACCGATAGGCTGCCGGTTATCATCAAAGCCATGCGCCACACCATTATCGAGCATGGCGGACAGGTGTTGTTCAATACACGCGTTGAGCGTCTTGTGATGAGCGCTAACCGAGTAACAGGGGTGGTGACCGCCAATGGCGAGCAGTTCGAAGGCCCGGTGATATTGGCAACCGGTCACTCTGCCCGCGATGTTTATGCAATGCTTCATAGCAGCCACATTGCGATGGAGGCGAAAGGTATAGCCGTGGGCGTGCGCTTGGAGCATCCACAACATCTAATCGACTGCATTCAATATCATTCGCCGCAAGGTCGTGGCAAGTACTTGCCCGCCGCAGAGTATTCGATGCTTACACGCGTCGAAGGACGTGGCGTTTACTCATTCTGTATGTGTCCCGGCGGTGTGATTATCCCGGCAGCAAGTGAGCCCGGCCAGTTGGTTGTGAATGGAATGTCACCGTCGAACCGTGGCACAAGATGGGCCAATAGCGGAATGGTGGTGGAAGTGCTGCCGGAAGACCTTCCGGCTGAGTACGACCAATACGGCGTGCTTAGGATGATGCATTTCCAACTCGATATCGAACAAAAATTTTTCGCTGCGGCCGGGAATACTCAAGTGGCACCGGCGCAGCGTATGACCGACTTCGTAGCCTCGCGACTGTCGACGTCGTTGCCTCCCACGTCGTATGCACCGGGTATACAGCCGGCTCGCATCGACCACTTGTTGCCGGTATTTATTGCCGGACGTTTGCAAGCGGGATTTAGCGAGTTCGGGCGCAAAGCACGCGGCTTTTTGAGCGCAGAGGCCACTCTGATAGGGTGCGAAACGCGCACCTCGTCGCCGGTGCGCATACCGCGCGATTTGCAGAGCCGTTGCCATATTGCCGTAAGCGGTTTGTACCCGGTGGGCGAAGGTGCAGGATATGCCGGTGGCATCGTTTCCGCTGCTATCGACGGCATAAACTCCGCCCGTGCACTGGCGGCTGCTTTGCAGTAGGCAGTTCGGCTTCCGCTTCACCACAGGACTGACTGTATGCCGATAGGGGAGTGTTTATGGTGAAATGTAATAGTTAAAATCAAAGAAAATGAAAAAATGACAACTTTTTTGGTGATTTTTTGTTGAAAAAGTTGTAACTTTGCATAACTATACATTTTTGTGAACAAAGGCATGATTAAAAAGTTTTTCATTTCGATGCTCGGCACCATTGCCGGCTTTTGGATTTCGCTTTTAATATTGGGGCTTGTGGGCTTCGGTATCATCGTGGGCTTGGTGGCTTCGGCTTCCGGCAGCGATGTGGTAGTGAAGAAGAATTCTGTATTGTATATAGAATTGTCCGGGTTGATACCCGACCGATATCAGCCTGCCGACCCGTTGACCATAATGCGTCAGCAAGGCGATATGAGCGATGCCTTGGTTGATATAGTGCAGGCAGTGCGCAGCGCTGCGAGTGATGACCGCATTTTGGGCATCTACATTGATGCTGCCGGTTCGCAGATAGGCAAAGCCGCTGCGGAAGAACTCGTTGACGCCTTGCGCGATTTCAAGCAAAGCGGCAAGTGGGTGCTTGCATACGGCGATAATTATGAGCAAACCGATTATTTGGTAGCAACGCAAGCCGATGCTGTGTATCTTAACCCTGTAGGAGCGGTAAATATCCATGGCCTAACCACGGAAGTGCCGTTTATGAAAGGCTTATTCGATAAATTAAATATCAAGATGCAAGTGGTGCGAGTAGGCACCTATAAGAGCGCCGTTGAGCCGTACATCCTTACGGAGATGAGTGAGCCGGCTCGACTGCAGATGCAAGTATTGCTCGACACGATATGGAATTATGAGAAAGGCGCAATTGCCGAGGCTCGCAGTTTGAAAGCGGCCGATGTGGATAATTGGGCCGACTCTATGATTTTGTGTCGTCCGGTAAAATATATGATAGATAATGGCGCAGTCGACTCGTTGCTTTATCGCCGACAAGTAGAAGATATTCTTCGCGAACGTTGCGATATTGATGACGACGAAGACCTTCCGCTGATTACTCCTACAGATTATGTGTCGACAATGACTCCGAGCAGCGCTGATAATCATCATATAGCCGTGCTCTTTGCGAGCGGAGATATTGTTGACTCAGGCGAAGGCGGTATCGTTGGCGACCAAATGCCTTCGGAAATCATTGCTTTGGCTGATGACGACAATGTTAAAGCCTTGGTGATGCGAGTGAATTCTCCCGGTGGCAGTGCGTTTGCTTCTGAACAAATATGGGAAGCTTTGGAGTATTTCAAATCCAAAGGTAAGCCATTCTATGTGTCGATGGGCAACTACGCTGCTTCGGGCGGTTATTATATCAGTTGTGGCGCAGATAAGATTTACGCCAATCGCTCCACATTGACCGGCTCAATCGGCGTGTTTGGTGTCGTACCCGACTTATCGGGGTTGATGAACAATCATTTAGGCATCACTTTCTCAACAGTGAGCACTAATCCTAATGCCTTTGGCCTCAGCACAAACCGTGCTATGACTAAGGCAGAGTTTGATGCGATGCAATCACATGTGGAAGTGGCCTACGACTTGTTTACCAAGCGCGTGGCCGAAGGTCGTCACATATCTCAAGATAGCGTGAAAGTGATTGGCAGTGGCCGTGTATGGTCGGGCGCTGATGGCTTGCGTATCGGCTTGGTAGATAAAATCGGCACTTTAAGCGATGCTATCAACGATATCGCCCAGCAAATCAATATCGAACCGGAAAAAGTGGTCTATTATCCTGCTGTAGAAGAGAACTTTATGCAAATAATTGCACGTCATGCTTCGCAGAATATGCAAGTGGGTGGAAATAGAATTGATGCCGAAACTTTGAAGTTGATACAATTTATCAACTACGTTCGCACAATGGCTCCAATCCAGGCTCGTATGCAATCGCTTGAAATCCGTTGATTAAGTAATGAAGTTGCGCACAGTCGTATCGAAATTAGTGTTGCTCCCATGCTCAAAACTGTATGGGGCCATCACCT
>SFNM01000125.1 GCA_004552725.1 Bacteroidales bacterium
AAATTCCGCCAATACAATGGATGATAAATCAACCCAACCGGCGGCGGTGGGACGCGATACATATTTATATCGATACAAATATCGAAAAGTGGAACCCGCACGGTGTGGGTGCAATCGCAATTGGTAGCGATGCACGGCTGCGGAATCCTAAAAGTTTGCGGATTTTGATATTTTTGGAAAAATGGATGGGGTGGAGGAAAGAAAAAGTCCTGTAAATCGGGGATTTACAGGACTTGGCGGAGAGGACGAGATTCGAACTCGTGGTAGGATTACTCCTACGTCAGTTTAGCAAACTGGTGGTTTCAGCCACTCACCCACCTCTCCAAGGCGGCTTATTGCCGATTTCGAGTGCAAAGTTATGATGATTTTTTGAGATATGCAAATTTTTTGCTGATTTTTTTCAAAAAACGCTTGAAAATGGGTGTTATACAATAATTTTTGCCGAAAAGCGTTATAATAAAATGATGAAAATCGCAAGAATACGAATATTCTCCATAATAGCATGCTTGTGGATGAGCACGAGTGTGTTGGCCCAAGATGGTTCGTCGGGCTATAGTTGGATCAATGTCACTTCGTCGAGCAAGATTTATGGTCTGGGCGGGATGAATGTGTCGTTGGTTGATGATGATTTGCTAACGACTGACCAAAATCCTGCGCTACTTGGGCCGGAAATGTCGGGTCAAGTGGCAATGAACTATATGCGCTATATGGGTGGGTCGAATTTTGCCGGGGTGCGATATGCGCATAGTGCCGGCGAACGCGCTGCCTGGAGTGCATCGATCAATTATTTCGGATATGGTTCCATCAAAGAGGCAACGGAAGATGGCACAATTGTGGGCACGTTTTCGCCGGCTGATATGTCGTTTGGTGTGCAGTATTCGCATGATATCAACGACCGATGGCGCGGAGGTGTGGCTTTGAGGGCTCTGTATAGTCACTATACTGAGTACTCTGCGTTGGCGTTGGCTGCGGATGTTGGCGTAAATTATTACGACCCGGAGCACGATTCATCGGTGTCGTTAGTGTTGGCCAACATGGGTGGTCAGGTGAAGCGTTTCGACGAAGCGTATGACCGAGTTCCATTCGATATCCGCTTGGGCTGGTCGAAGGTCTTCGGTGATTTTCCGATAAGGTTTTCGGTGACGGCATGGAACTTGACCAAGTGGCATTTGCCATATATGGATAATGGCGATGGCACGGAAGCCGCAGAGCCGAAGATGAAAGATAAATTCGGTTCGAATTTATTCCGCCACTTGATTTTCGGAGCCGACTTGGTGTCGAACCGCAATTTTTATATTGGATTAGGATATAATTATAAGATGCGCACAGATATGTCGACTTATTCACGCAGTTTTTTGTCGGGTTGGTCGTTGGCGGCCGGGCTTAAAGTGCGTAATTTCGGCATAGGGGTGGCATTTGCACAACCGCACACCGGTGCTACATCTTTGATGTTTAATCTATCAATGAGTCTGAACGATTTACTTAGATAATGGCAACAAAAACAGAAAACAAGATAATAGTGGCTATTGACGGCTATTCCTCCTCGGGGAAGAGCACAATGGCTCGTGATTTGGCCTCGCGCGTGGGCTATCGCTATATCGACTCCGGTGCGATGTACCGTGCAGTGGCATTGTATGCACTTGAGCATGATATGATTAGCGCTGATGGCAGCGTTGACGAAACTGCTTTGATTGGCGATTTGGACAAAATACGCATCGACTTCGAATTGCAAGCCGACGGCACTCAACATACCACCCTGAACGGAGTGGATGTAGAGCGTGAAATCCGCCAACTTCGTGTGTCGTCAGTGGTATCGCCTGTGGCTACCATTGTGGCAGTGCGTCATCGCTTGGTTGCATTGCAACAGTCGATGGGAGAGAGTCGCGGCATTGTGATGGATGGTCGCGATATTGGCACGACAGTATTCCCTGATGCCGAGTTGAAAATCTTCGTTGATGCCTCGCCGCAAACTCGTGCACAGCGCCGTTTCACCGAGTTGGTGGAGAAAGGTGCGCAGGTGAGTTATGCCGACGTGCTGGCCAACGTGGTGCATCGCGACGAAGTAGACCGCACCCGTGCTGAGAGTCCGTTGCGCAAGGCCAATGATGCCATAGCCATCGACAATTCGCACATGACTCGCGAAGAGCAAAGTGCATGGCTTCTGGAGCAATTCAATCGCGTAATCAGCCGTAAGAAGTGAAACCTACTGTTGAAATCGATGAGAAGTCGGGCTTTTGCTTTGGCGTTGTCACGGCGATTCGCAAGGCTGAAGATGAATTGTCTTCGGCCGGCAAATTATATTGTTTAGGTGATATCGTGCACAACAGCAACGAGGTTGAACGTCTGGAACGATGCGGCTTGGTCACAATCAACCATAGCGAAATGGAGCAATTGCACGATGTGAAGGTGCTTCTTCGCGCTCATGGGGAGCCGCCATCGACATACGCGATGGCTCAACGCAATTCTATCGAAATCATCGATGCTACATGTCCGGTGGTGCTTCGCTTGCAACAACGCATCAAAGAAGCATTCGACTCACCGGTGAATGGATGTCGCAAACAAATAGTAATATACGGACAGCGTGGCCATGCCGAAGTACTTGGCTTGGTTGGCCAAACCGAAGGCACGGCCATAGTGGTTGAAACTATCGATGACCTCGACCGCATTGATTTCACTCGCGATGTATATCTTTATTCGCAAACGACCAAGAGTATCGAAGGGTTCCACTCCATTATTGAAACAATAGAAGCGCGATTATCATCAACAGCACAACTGTTCTCGTATGACACCATCTGCCGACAGGTGGCAGGGCGCGTAGACCATCTCCGCGATTTCGCTGCTCGCCATACAGTAATCATCTTTGTGGCAGGCGCCAAGAGCAGTAATGGCAAGATACTTTACAATCATTGCCTCCAAGTGAATGATAGGAGTTATTTGGTGAGCGACGACTTAGGCGTTAAGGCCGAATGGCTTATCGACGCACAATCTATCGGCATTTGCGGAGCCACAAGCACGCCGCGACGACTCATGGAGCAAGTGCGCGAGCGTGTTTTTCAACTTATATCAACTGAAAACAATGGCTAAAGTACAGCATATCACCAACGTGGCTCGACGCAAGAAAGTGCGTCGTCGTATACACAAAGGCCGAGTATCGGCGGCAATGGTTATTGTGGCACTCATTGTTGTGGGCATCGTATATGCATTTTCCACCGATGAGTGCGAATCGCCCATCACTCATCGCCATGAGAATGTAGATGCCGTGGCAGCGGGTGAACGCGATGCCGCGAAATTGCGAGGCTTGGCTTCCGAAAGTATGGAGCGCCAACAAGTATTGCTTGAAATCAAGGCTCGCGAAGCCACGCTCCGCCAACATGGTTTTAACCATGCAGCCGACGACTATATCAATTCATCAACCGCTCACATTAAATAATATGGAACAGCAATATATTATCACAGCGGCAAGCAGACAGGATGCTCCGGCAATAGCCGAAGCCATTATGATGGCCTTGGGCGATGATTTGTGTGCGTCGATAGCACGAGGAAAAGAGTATATTCCGCTGCTACGGACGCTTTTCACCGACTTCGCTGCATCGGAAGATAATCAATATAGTTACCGCAACACATTAGTAGCACGCGAATCTGCCGGCGGAAAAGTAGTCGGTGCGTTGGTGGCCTACGACGGTGCAAATATAGCCGCATGGCGCGCGAAGTTCTTTGGTGAAGCCAATACGCGCTTGGGCCAATCATTCAGCGATGACCTACCATACGAAACATCAGCCGGTGAGATATACCTCGATTCTCTGGCCGTATTTCCGGAGCATCGCGGGCGTCACTTGGCTCGGCGACTGATAGAAGCCATGGTGGAGCGCCACAAAGAAGGCGGTATTCCACTGGGCTTGCTTGTTGAATATCACAAAGACCGCGCACAGGCGCTTTATCGCAGTTGCGGATTTACCGATGCGGGCGAGGTGTTATTCATTGACACTCCAATGTTGCACATGGTTCACAATCATTAAGCATATACAATGAAATTGCGCGACGAGCGAAATGCGATAAACCCATTTCGCTCGTCGTTTTTGTGTATTTGTGGCCCTTTGGATTAAAAAATGCGACTTTTTGAACATTTTTTTACTCAATTTTTTGGTGCTTCTATATAAATAAACTACCTTTGCATAAGTTAAGGTGAGCATCACATTAAAAACTGACTATAATAATCCAAAATAACCCAAACTGATATGAAATCCTACATTTGGGGGCTCACAGCCCTATGCTTTGCAGGCATAGTATCTTCTTGCATAGATGATGACTATGATTTGGCAAACATCGACACTACGGTGCGAGTAGAGGTGAAAGACCTCACAATTCCAGTAAACCTCGATGAGATTACTCTCAAAAGTATCTTAAGTCTCAAAGAAGACAGCAAAGTAAAAGAAATCGACGGTGTG
>SFNM01000126.1 GCA_004552725.1 Bacteroidales bacterium
ATAGTGGCGCAAAGGTACAAAAAATTGTTCAAAATCAGAACTATCTATAGTAATTTTTACCAACTTTTTTGCTTTATAGACCAATTATAATAAAATTGAAATGCACATAAATAAATTATTTGTGCTTTTATTTTTTTCTTAGCGAAAAAATTACTAAGTTTGCAGTGAAATTATAAATATAATGAAAATGAGCGAATCGACTCAACCAACCTACGGTAGGGAGCAATTCGATGCCTATTTGCGCAGTAAAAACAAGCGCCGGACATCGGAGCGGTTTGCCATACTCCAATGTGCGCAGACGTTGGGCGGCCATTTTAATGCCGACCAGTTGCGCCAAGCACTTATCAATACCGGCTATCACGTGTCGATAGTCACTGTTTACTCTACTTTGGAATTGCTGGTTGACTCCGGCCTGGTTCTCTGTCATTATTTTGATGGGAAATGCAGGCTGTACGAATGTTGTGCCACCTCACAGCCTTCGCACCACCATTTGATATGCACGGTATGCGGTCGTATCAAAGAGATGCGCGATAGCGAAGTCGACACCATTATCAACAATAAGCATTATCCCTCATTTGCACAAACAAGTTTCACCCTCAATATTTACGGAGTGTGTCGCAGTTGCCAAAACCGACGTCGACGCGCTTCAAAGCATTGATAATCTGATATGAAAGTAGACATTCTCTTAGGCCTCCAATGGGGCGACGAAGGTAAAGGAAAAGTAGTTGACGTGCTCACTCCGCGCTATGATTTAGTGGCCCGCTTCCAAGGTGGTCCCAATGCCGGCCATACCCTCGAATTCGACGGGCGCAAAGTAGTGTTGCGCTCCATCCCCTCGGGCGTGTTCCAAGGCAATATAAATGTGATAGGTAACGGTGTGGTGCTCGACCCCGTGCTTTTCGCTTCCGAAGCGCAAGAACTCATCGATGCAGGCACAGATCTCCACTCTATCCTCAAAATATCCAAAAAGGCGCATCTCATTCTGCCTACCCATCGCTTGCTCGACGCTGCCGGCGAAAAAGCCAAAGGCGCATCGAAAATCGGTACTACCGGTAAGGGCATCGGTCCCACATACACCGATAAAATATCGCGCAACGGCTTGCGTGCCGGCGATTTGCTCGAACCCGACTTCCGCGAGCGCTTCGACGCTGCCATCAATCGTCACCTCCAGCGTCTGGCCGACCTCGGCGCCACTCCCGCCAAGGAAGAACTCGACCAACTCATCGACAATTGGATGAAAGCGGCTAAAGTGTTGCGCTCGTTCCAACTTATCGACTCCGAGCACTATATCAACGCTAAAATTCGCCAAGGCCGTCGTTTGCTCTGCGAAGGCGCTCAAGGCACAATGCTCGATGTGGACTTCGGCTCATATCCTTTTGTCACTTCCTCCAACACTATCTCCGCCGGAGCGTGCACAGGCCTCGGTATAGCACCCAATCTTATCGGCGATGTGTATGGCATCTTCAAAGCATACTGCACCCGCGTTGGCAGCGGTCCTTTCCCCACCGAACTCTTCGATGAAACCGGTGACAAAATTCGCCAAGTGGGCCATGAATATGGCGCTGTGACCGGTCGCGAACGTCGTTGCGGTTGGATTGACCTTGTGGCTCTTCGATATGCCATCATGCTCAATGGTGTGACCAAACTTATCATGATGAAGAGCGATGTGCTCGACCAATTCGACACAATCCGTGCATGCACCGCCTACGAAGTCGACGGTCAGGAAACTCGCGATTTCCCCTATAGCATCGACGACACCTCGCGCGTGAAACCTATCTACCACGACATCAAGGGTTGGAAAACCGACCTCACACATATCACTTCCGCCGACCAATTCCCGGCTGAACTTACCAACTACATCAAGTTCCTCGAAAACGAACTTCATGTGCCTATCTGCATCGTGTCAGTTGGTCCCGACCGCAAACAAACTATTGAATTATAACCAAATAATTAACAAAACTACCTAACCTTAAACCTAAAATTATGGCTAAAGTAAAACCGTTCCGCGGCATCCGTCCGCCTCGCGAATTAGTCACCGAAGTTGCATCGCGTCCCTACGACGTGCTCAACTCCGAAGAAGCACGCCAAGAATGTGAAGGTAATCCTAAATCCCTCTACCACATCATCAAACCCGAAATCGACTTCGCTCCCGGCACCGATGAACATGACCCCAAAGTCTACGACCGTGCCGTTGAAAACTTCAAAACATTCCAAAAGAACGGCTGGCTGGTGCAAGATGACCGCGAACACTACTACATCTATGCCCAAACCATGAACGGCCGCACTCAATACGGTATTGTTATCGCTGCCAACGTGGAGGATTACCTCTCCGGCGTGATTAAAAAGCACGAACTCACGCGTCGCGATAAGGAAGAAGACCGCATGAAACACGTGCGTATTCAAAATGCCAACATCGAGCCCGTGTTCTTCGCTTTCCCCGACAATGCCGCTTTGCAAGAAATTATCGACCGCGTCACCGCTGAACAACCGGAATATAACTTCGTGGCCCCCGATGGCTTTGGCCACACCTTCTGGGTTATCAACGACCAACAACTCATCAACCGCGTAACCACCGAATTTGCTAAAATTCCGTATCTCTACATCGCCGACGGCCACCACCGCACCGCTGCCGCCGCTCTTGTTGGCGCTGAAAAAGCACGCAATAACCCCAACCATCGCGGCGACGAAGAATACAACTACTTCTTGGCTGTGGCCTTCCCGGCTTCACACCTCAAAATTATCGACTACAACCGCGTGGTTCGCGACCTCAATGGCCTTACTCCCGAGCAATTCCTCGCTCGCCTCAACGACGCTTTCGTTGTGGAAGATAAAGGCACAGAAATCTATCATCCCGCTCGTCTTCACAACTTCTCGCTCTACCTCGAAGGGCGCTGGTACTCCCTCACTGCCCGCGAAGGTAAATACAACGACAACGACCCTATCGGCGTGCTCGACGTTACTATTTCTTCCGACCATATTCTCCGCGACATCCTCGGCATCACCGATTTGCGCAGCGATAAACGCATCGATTTCGTGGGAGGTATTCGTGGCCTCGAAGAACTCAAGCGTCGCGTCGACTCCGGCGAGATGGCAGTGGCTTTGGCGTTATATCCCGTGTCGATGGACCAACTCATCAACATCGCCGACACCGGCAACATCATGCCCCCCAAGACAACTTGGTTCGAGCCTAAACTTCGCTCCGGCTTGGTAATTCACAGCCTCGACTAATAACAAACACAGCGCGGTCTTAAAGCCGCGCTGTTGCTTTAAGCAAATGGCACGCGCTCCACGCGCGTGGAGCCCCCGGTGGGGATCTCTCTCAGGAGGTGTATGCCGGCGGCGGATGTCCCAGCCGGGATGAAAACACCGAATGGAACGCGTGCTTGGCGCACATCCTCCGTTGGCGAGGGAAACGCGTGGAGCGCGTTCTCTCATCGATAACCCCGCAGTGGAAGGTAGCGCCTCGGCTCGAAGTTCCTCTGTGGGGCGCGGCCACCTACATCTATCCGGCAACCATGAATGGTTGCTTAGCGCCCGCACTCATCCGCATCGCCTCTGCAAGGCACCCATTCCATGGTTGAGGTGGAAGGAAGAGTCCGTCCCCGCAGTGCCCTCAGCTCCGTCGCTGCGCTCCTCCGCCAGGGCACTGCGTGGTTATCGATGAGGGCACGCGTTCCACGCGTGGTAAAGATGCCGCGGAGTGGCTTTGGTGCGCTGGAGGCGCTCTATTTTCGTTAGCCCCCGGGTGCTACCGCAGGGCGGTTGCTCCCGGGGGTGCGCGCCGATATGATGTATGTTCCCCGGAGGGGATCTCTCACAAGAGGTTCATATAGACGGCTAACGTCCCAGCAGAGATGAAAACCACGAATGGAAAGCGTACTTGGTGCACATCCTCCGTTGGCGAGGGCACGCGTTCCACGCGTGTGCCGGCATCAATGCTAAATATCCTGTTCGCGCCTTTTATCGCGTGCGTTCGACAGCGCCGGAGTTTTGGCACAGCCCATATCCTGAATTATTACAAACTTTTGCAAGTTTTTACAATGATTTTTTGGCCAATTCACTAATTATCACTAACTTTGCGGCGGAAGTATACTATCATTCTTACTCACTATAGCGAATAAAACCTTAAAAATAATGTTAAAAAGATTACTACATTTATTAAAACCTCAGGCATGGCTGTTGGTCGTGCTCATAATCTCCGCGGCTCTGCCGGCCCATGCACAGGATGAGTTGGATATTCAAATGCAGGAGTGGCTGTTCAATTTCGAATACAGCGACGACCTAAAAGGTTACATTGTAAGCCCTAACAAGAGTGGGATTGGGGGGGATCAAGAATGGGATCGAGCGATGCAGCTTTACGTGCCGTCAATACGCCTAATGGATGGTAAGCCTGTTGTAGGCTTGCAGGGATTTGAATACTGCGAGCGCCTCA
>SFNM01000033.1 GCA_004552725.1 Bacteroidales bacterium
GTTTAAGATGTGTAAACTCAATATTGCGATAATGGCATTGTTGGATATATTGCTGATATCCAACTTGATGTACTACCGCACATATTATTCAGCCATACCATTGGCCAACTACAGTGAGGTCGGCAACTTGAGCGATTTCATGGGCAGCGTGTGGGATTCGCTTCGGTGGGTGGATTTAGTATTCCCGATTAGCACTGCTGCCGCCGTTTTTATAGGCCGTCGATACAAGGATTGCAACAAAGAGAGCGGGCGCCGATATATGGCTGTACTCGGCATTATTGCACTGCTTCTTATGGTGTCAATAGGTTGTAAAGGGGGCTATCGCAAATGCTATAACCAGCAACGGCAACAAGCCTACTTATGTTCAAGTATGCCTGTTGTTTACACAGTCTTTGGCAGCGTATTGTACGACTGGCTCGACAGCAAAACAGAAATAACACCTCAGATACGCGCACAAATAGATGAATGGCTCAGCAGGCATCCGCAAATGAAGCCAATCGACAACCTTGATAGCCGACACAATTGCATCGTGATTTTGTGCGAGTCGCTCGAGAGTTGGGTAATCGGACAATCGATTGAAGGTCAAGAAATTACTCCCAACTTAAATCGCATCATCAACGAGGCGCACACCATCTATGCACCCAACGTATTAACTCAGGTAAAAGGTGGACGGTCTATTGATGCTCAGTTGATGATATTTGCCGGATTGTTGCCCATTAGCAATGGCACTTATAGCAGTCAGTATCAACACAATACATACTTCACGCTGCAAAAAGCGATGCGCCGGCACTTTGATGCGCGGTCGTATTTGCTCACAATCGACAAGCCGTCGACGTGGAACCAGGGGCAAGTGGCTCAAGCCTTCGGTATGGATACTATCATTTCATACACCGATTTTGAGTTAGACGAAGCATTCGGTACTCATAAACGCACAGGCGACCGTGCTTTCATGCGTCAGTGCGCCAACAAGATAGCCTCAGGCGAGATATGGCCTGAAAACGAGAATGTGATGCTCACCATGGTTACCTATTCGGGCCATGCCCCGTTTAAGTTGCCTGAAGAATTGCGCGAGATTGGCTTTAGCGATGCCATACCGCAGAAAATGGCCGACTACATGATGACTGCTCACTACACCGACAGCGCCATCGGTGAGTTCATACAGTTTTTGAAAGGCTTGCCTCAGTATCACGATACAATGATAGTGATAACCGGCGACCACGAGGGCCTGGCCGATTGGCGCAACGACATCTTGCAATCGAAGGCCGCGCAAGGAGTGGTCAGTTCGGGGCATTACACACCGCTGATTGTGGTAAATGCACCGGTCGATGGGTTCAGATACGACAACATTATGGGGCAAATCGACATTTACCCAACCATCCTCAACTTACTGAATATCAACGATTATCAGTGGCAGGGACTCGGACAGAGTATTTTTGATTTCAACAAAGTGAAGGCAGCCATCTCCCCTACACTTCATATCGCAGGCGACAGTGTAAGCGAGGTGCAAAAACGCCACTTGCAACAGTCGTTTGATATATCGGATAAAATCATCCGCTACGACTACCTTTCCGAGCGTAAATAAATGAAACTTAAAAATTTATGAAAAAAATGAGATTATATTCTCTTATTCTTGGATTTTTTCGTAAATTTGCCGAGTAAATCGCTAATAATAAAGGTACTATGAAGGTCTTTATCCATCACAATTTGCTTATTTGTGCAATTATTGTGTTTTCCACCTTAGGTTTGGGAAGTTGTTCCGACGATGAACCTCAAATCGCACCACAACCCATTGAAGACGATTTTGCAGGCAGCCAACGCGAAATCATATTATCCGATGGCTTGGAAGATTTCCATCAGCAGAATTATCAGTGCGTAATCGCTACTGAAGATGGCACTATTATCACTCGTAGTGGCACTCACCGACGAGTCTCGAACAGCGCCACGCTTACGTTGGATACAGGATTGCGTGCCGGAACATACCGTCTTCTGTATTTGAAAACACCGGAGGTTGAAGGCAACGACACCACTTGGGTGGAATATGGCCTTGGGTGCCGCATTAAGGTCGACGACCAGGGTGCGGAAGTGCTCGACACTTATAACTCTACGTTGCAAATGTATGGAGAAGGCTCCGCAAATAGCCCATACGTGATATCCTGTTCCGACCATTTGAAAAAGTTGCGCAATATCACCAACGATGGACGCGATAACGCCAAAATCACCGCCGATACTTACTTCTCGCAAGAGGTTGATATTGATATGCACACAGCATCAAAAACCAGCGATGGTGCAAGCGGTTGGATGCCAATCGGCAACATGCCGAACTATCCCTTCCGAGGTGTGTACAAAGGCAATGGCCATCAGATTCAGCGATTATGGATTAATCGTCCATATTCGGCCGGTGTAGGCTTGTTTGGATATGTTGAAAACGCTGAATTTGATGATTTGCATATAGTCAACCCCGATGTGAAAGGCACTTTTGCCGTGGGAACCATAGCCGGTGCAGCCGTCACCGAAGGCGATCGTCGCTGCTCATCAGCGTTCTTTAACTGTTCTACCACCGGCGGCAGCGTGGCCTGCGACGATGGCAGCGTGGCCGTAGGCGGTTTGGTTGGCGAAGTCGACAAAGGCAGTTTGATTACCTTTGACGGTTGCGCTAATAAACACACTAAAGTGAGTGGGTCGTATGGCATCGGCGGCATCGTAGGCGTAGGTGCTCTCCAATCGAGTGCGGCTATTACGGATTGCACCAACACCGGCTCGATTACCTCGCATTATACCGGTTGCGGCGGACTGGCCGGCGTCACCGACACTCTGGAGGTAACGAACTCATCAAATAGTGGTGACATTCTGGGCTCAACGAAATATTCAGGCCCTGACGGCGAAAATGCCGGCTTTGGCACAGGCGGATTGGTCGGCGGCACCGGTATGTCGTACTTTTATACCAGCGTTAACGAAGGTAGTGTGAAAGGTCATACCGGCGTCGGAGGTTTGGTTGGCAGCACACGCGTATCGACCGAAGAAGGCTTGTACAATAATTGCATGGTGTATGCAAGTTACAACACCGGCGAAGTGAGCGGACAGACGTCCGTCGGCGGCATCTGCGGCGAAGCCCAATTTGGCGCCAGTGGCGTTTATAATACCGGTACTGTTACGGGCGAAGCCTCCGACTGCCATGTAGGCGGCATCGTTGGAAACACCTCAATTACATCAATATTCAATACCATCAATATCGGAAAAGTCTGTGGCAAAAACGTCCACGCGGCCGGCGGATTGGTTGGCAAAACCACTTGGGGCTCTATTCATGCCAGCCAAAACATGGGCGATATTGATGTCTCTGCCGATTATGCAGGCGGTATTGCAGGTTTGGCCGGTAATTACACTGTGATGAACTATTGCGCCAATACCGCCAAAGTATCCAACAGCGGAAACGGCCCCACCGGCGGCATTGTGGGCGAAATCGGCGACCCTCGCGAATGGGAACCGCTCGACATTGCAAACTGCGTGATTGGCTCTTTGGAATGTGTGCTCGGGGCCTTAGGTCCGGTAATGGCTGTCACAGGCGAAGCACTTGAAGCCACCGAAAGCACCCTCGCAATTATAAAGTTCTTAGAAGAACTCCATTTTGTGATAGAAATCGGCGAAACACTTTTGGATGCAGGCACTATTGCTTATGATTTGGGTGTTCGCTTCTACTCTACATACGGTATGATTGCAGGCGAAAATTATCAAGCACACATGTCGGAAATCGAAGGCTGTATGAAGGATAATGAGACGGCAGTAATTAATAAACTGAAAGAAATACGCACTGCCTACGCCTTTGCCAACTCATCGTTCTCCTCGAGTTTGAACAGCAAGGCTATCTCGCCTTATATGGATAATGTTGGCAAAGTAGTTGAATTTGGCCAAACATCCGAAAATAATAGCAAGCAGATAAACTACAATATGAACAAAGCGCGCGAAGAACGCTTCGAAGATGTGGAAAGCAGCAAATTAGCAATCGAAATCACTCACAAAGTGATTTCCGGAGTATGCCTCATTGTTTCAATAGCATCAATGTTAGCAGCACCTTTCACCGGCGGCACTTCTTTGGGCTTAACCGTTTTGGCCGCCGGCACGGTTTCTTCCATCACAGGCGGCGCTAATGCGATTATTGAGTCTTGCGACGCTTATAAAGCCAACGTGGTGGTCGTGTCGCAATGCGCTAATATGGGCAACATCGTGGCCGACAACTCCGACAAAGTAGGTGGTATAGCCGGCCACTTTCAGCAATTCTGCTATATGAACGACTGCTTGAACGCGGGCGCTTATGCCGGCTCGTCGAGCAATAATTCCGGCATAGTAGATAGAGCCGACGCTCTCAGCGAAGTGATTAATTGCTTGAATGTAGGTTCGAACTGGGGTTCAAACATTTGCCGTAGTTCCCATTTCGACTGCGTGTTTACCCACAATTACTATTTCAAAGAATTAAACGGCAACGCGGGCAACGGCGACAGTCTTGATAAAGATGCACTCGCTCGCAAGTCGAGTTTCGACGGATGGAGTTTCTCCGGCGACCTGCCGCTATGGAGCCTTACCGAAGAAGCCGGCTATTTCCCAATTCCTCTTAAATCTGAAATGCAAGAAACGGCTAAAGAAATTAAATAACACTATGAAAGCGTTTACGAAAATATTAACTGTGTTGGCCTTGCTGACGATAATCACCGCCAACACATCCTGCTCCGACGAACTCTATCTTAAAAATGACGTTGGGTCGGAACTAAGCGAAAGCGGCTCGTTTCGCGTGAGCCGCTTCAAGGTGAAGCGTGCTCATTGGGACATTCCTCGCCACCAAAAAGAAATCACCTTAGAGTTGACTTCACACTCCGATAACAGTGTGCAAGAATTTACCGCTATCGTAGAGCATAACGAAAACGAAGTGTGGGTGAATATGTATATCCACCATAGCAAGCACATTGCCGATAGCGACTACGATTTGACTGCTACTCTGCAGGATGGAACTCGCCTCGGCACTAAATTGACCGTGACTTTCCGCGATGAAATGCTTTATGAAATCTCCGGTTGGCGCAAGATCTACGACCTCAAAGGCAAAGGCACCAAAAACGAGCCTTACGAAATTGCTACCACCTCCGATTTTGTCAACTTCCAAGTAGGATTATCCGATGACGACACTCGCGGAGCCGGTATTTACTTCAAGCAAACAGGCGACTTTTTGGCGCCGAAAGCAGGCGATGCCATCAACGGTCGTTTGTATGTTCCGAGTCGGTTTGCCGGTGAGTACGATGGATTTAATCACACCATCACCATGCAATATAGCGGTAGTAATTCAGAAAGTGACGACTCCGTTGGCATCTTTTCAAAATTGATTACCGGCGCATCTGTAAGCAATCTCGTAGTTGAAGCAACAATACGCGGTGGCCGCAAATATTGCGGTGCGATTGCGGGGTTTGCTCAAGATTCGGTTTACATTGACAATGTCACAGTTAAGGGCTTTATTATTGGCAATAGCCAAGTTGGCGGCTTCATCGGTGGCACCAAAGGATATGTAAAAGCCACCAACTGCTATTTGGCCGCAAGCGTCAACGGCTATGAGCAAGTGGGTGGATTTACCGGTAGCGTTGACAACGGCTATTTGATAATCAACAATTTCACCAATTTACTCCACACTACAGCCGAGGAGCAAGCCGCTGGCGCCGAAAAAGTGAAGATGTACGATTTTGCTGTAATTGCCGACGCCTCCGATGCCGGTGGTGTAGTGGGCAAACTATCCGGCGGTTGCAACATTTCAAACGTATTGCTTCAGCACACTTTAGATAGCGAAGCCCCCGATATTAAAGTAATACACAGCAATGCTAATGCCGGCGGCATCGTAGGCGATGCTTCTATCTCTACTGCCTCTTCTATGTCGAACAACAGCAGCGTTGCTCCGGTAAGCACCTCCTCAGAGCGAGCCGGCGGAATAATTGGCAATGGCAACCTTTCAGCCGAGTTGCAGTTACTCTCTAACACCGTCGGCACTTATATTCATAGCAACCAATATGCCGGAGGTTTTTTCGGCTACCTCAAGAGTAACAACCACTTAGTTATCGACAAGTCTTCGAGCGGCTCTGACAGTTTCTTGGGCCAAGTAAGCGGCGGATATGCAGCCGTCAAGGGTTCAACTTGCATAGGTGGGGTGTTCGGATATTTGGAAGGCGATTTCACCACTAAAGCGCCCATCGACGTAAATATCAATGTATCCGGAACATCGTGCATAGGTGGCATCATCGGCAAGCAATATAACAGCACTCTGCCAAGCCGTCATTTCAATATCAACCCTAATATGACAGTAAGCGGTGACGAGTCGATTGGTGGCTTGGTTGGCTATGCCGAGCATGCCACAATTGCCGGATACACACTCCAAGGCAATAGTATCGATGTAGAAAAGCATCCGGCCGCTTCTTCTTTCTCTTCCGACTTCCCGGGCAAAGTTGATGGTTCGGGTGGCAAATATATCGGCGGCATTGTTGGCTATGCTTACGACTCTTATATCTATAATGTTTGTGCCTCAGGACGCGTTGATGGCAGTGAATCGGTGGGCGGAATTGTTGGATACTTGGAAAACTCCACCCGCGGCGACTTCCACGACTGCGTGGCTAAACTCACCGACATAACCAACACATCCGGTCCAAACACCGGCGGCGTGGTTGGTCTCTTGGTTTATAATCACGGCTCATACCACAATTTGATTAACTACTCGAAAGTGACCGGTTGCGACTATACCGGCGGCATTGTTGGCAACGTAACATTAAAAATGAGTTGTCCAAATTTCGAAATCAAATATATGATGAACGAAGGCACAATTTCCGGCACTCACCAAGTAGGCGGTTGCGTGGCTTATATTGCATACGAGAATGTAAACGACTATTTTAACAATTCAAATACCGTGCGCCATGCCGGCAACTTCGGCGATGTAACGTCTACAGCCGACGGCAACGTGGGTGGCATTGTTGGTCACGGCAATACCGCCAAATTCACTATTAAAAATTGCGCCAACCATGGTGCTATCTCTTCCAAAGGCGATGCAAAAGTGGGCGGTATCGTTGGCCGTTGCGGCCACGATGCTGTGGGTGGTCTTATGAAAGTGTCTTATAATATGGAGGTGGCTTATTGCTGCAATCGTGGCTCAATATCATCGTCTAATACCAACTCCCACATTGGCGGCATTATTGGATATCAAGAAGAAGGATACTGGGGCGATAGTCAAAATTGGATGACCCACGACTGCTACAATGCAGGCGAGATTCCTTCCGACCAAGGCGACGACACCGGAGGCCTCATCGGTTATATCGATTACTATGGCGAAATCGGCCAATGTCTGAATTTCGGTAAAGTATCTTACGGCAACGGCGCTGTTGGCACCCACCCCGGCGGTGGTATTTGGTATCACAATGATATCTATATACTCAAGGACTCCGGCAAAGATTGGTGCGCCGACACATTCTCTGAAAGCGAAAAAGGTGATAAAAGCACTTTTTCCGGCTTTGACTTCAATAGCACTTGGACCATCGGTGATAGTCGCAACAACTCCTTCCCATCGCTTCGCGACTGTCCATTCCAATACAAATAATAACACCTCATTCACGTGCATCGCAGTTTGGCGCTGAAGCGCCGGACTGCGATGCATTGCTTTGTTCTCGGACTCCACAAAAAAAATCGTTCGAATTTTGGTGTGGCGAACCAAATTTTGCACCAAACACCGTTTTTGCATAGTAACTTTGTGGCAGAAAACGCAAACTATAACTCAAACACACACTACTATGCAACACACTTTTTCAAACCTTTCTTCTCTTCTGTCGCGTTGCGGCGCAAAACTGGCCGACGCAGTCATCAACTAAATCAACACCGCCATCGACCAAGCCGTCAACGGCCACGCCGATGAAATCACCGCCGATGCCGCCACTCTCCGCACCGAAGTCGACGACGCACAAACCGCTCGCAAGCAAGCCCGCGACGAACGTCGCGCCCAGAAGCAAGCACAAAAAGAAGCCAAAAAAGCCGCTGAAAACGACGACGAACCCGTAAATGAATCACGCACCATTGCTTCACGCTACATCACCTTCGACATGGCATCGCTCCTTGCCGGAACCAACATCAGCAACATGTGCAATGCTCTAAACTCATATATCCACCTATTGCTCACCGGTCAATTCGTGCGCACCATGGTCAACTCGCGCGTGTTCGAACAATTCCTGCTCCTCTCAACGAGCAGCACCTACATCGCCGAAGGCTCCGCCATCACCGCCGACGCCATCACCTACATCGCCAACCACCTCCCCGCGCTGGGCGAGTGCAACCGCGCCATGCGTCGCAAGTTCGAACGCCTCCTCCAAAAGCAAGCCAACCGCCGCTAACCCCTGTAGCTCAGGCGAGCGAAGCGCCCGCCGCCCATGCTCGCGGCGAGGGTCGGTGGCTGTAGCCCCGCGGCTTGCTGCGGGGTCTGCGGCAGCCGAGCGGCGCGGAAGCGCCATTCACCTGCCTAAAGAACAAATGAAGCGGCCTACCACATCTGCCCGACAGGTAATCATCATGCAGAAGCGATAGGCCGCTATTATTACTACGCCTCAACGAGGCGAAGATTAGTAGTGAATTGTGGTGGCAGTGGTGGCAGTGCGACGGATGTAAATTTGGCCGGGCACAGGGTTAGCCACGCGGATGCCTTGGAGGTTGTAGTATTCAGCGGGAACATCAGCCTCAGGGACGAGGTTGATATCGCGCACGGAGGAGCCTCCGGCGAGTTTGCCGATGCGGGCGGGAGCGAAGGTGATGATGTCGTCATCTTCTTTCTCACCGCTGGAGGAGGGATCCATCGAGTATGCCTCGTTCACGTTGTCGAAGTACGACGGGTCATACGGGGTGCCGCCAACGGGCGAGGTGCCGTAGATGTCGAGGTACATAACGCCGATGCCGTAGGTGCGGATGTAGTCGGCGGTGATGCCGAGCAGCGACAGGGGGAAGCGCCATTCGTAGAAGGTGTGGGCGGAGGCATCGATTTGGTCCATCAGGTCCACGAAGCCTTCGTTACCGAA
Organism: Bacteroidales bacterium; assembly: GCA_004552725.1. Lineage (GTDB taxonomy): Bacteria > Bacteroidota > Bacteroidia > Bacteroidales > Muribaculaceae > CAG-873. The sequence continues at coordinate 9,066 of SFNM01000033.1, forward strand.
GAGTTCATCGGTTTCGTAGCCTAACTTTTCTTGGCCCCAGACGTGATCGATTGAGGGAAGCAGACCGTCGGCATAGCCGTAGTAGGAGCCGGGGATGGTTTTGCAGTAGGCGGCGTCGTAGCTGGCGTGGCCATCGGGAGTGGGGGTGAAGAAGCCGGGGGTGCCCACGCCTGGTTTGGTGGAGCCTACCCACACGGCGTCAACGCCGTTTTGGAACCATGCGCCTTGCTTGCCTTCGTTCCAGATGGGACCGGTGCCGTTGATACGGCCGTCGAATTCCAGTTCGGGGTCGAGGTCGAATGCCCAGTACATGCAGCCGTCCATGTTGTAGGGTTTGGATTCGCCGGGTTGCTTGCCTTCGCCGTAGATGTCCCATACGGTGTAGACGAATTGAGCGCCGAGGTAGAGGTATTCATCGTCGTAAGCGGCGTAGAGGGCGTAGGAGTCAACGATGGGGCGTTCGTGGTTGCCGCGGAAGGCTTGCGCCACGTCGCGAGCCACGCCTTGTGCGATGAGGTCGTCGGCGGTCCAGTTGTTCAGCGCGGTGGTGGAGTTTTGGCTGGCGAAGTTCATCGTGACGGTGCGGTTCGAGCCCACTTGGCCGTTGGGGTTAACCGAATAGTAGTCGGTGATGAGGTTCTTGCCGTCGCCGGTGTAGGCTTTGCGCTTGCTGTATTTGAATGCGTCGATGGCGGAGTGCGATTCATCCACAACGGCCAGCACGGTGAGGGTGGTGGTTTCGGTGAATGTGAGGGGAGCGGAGTACACGGCCGAGGCGGTGGTGGGTGTAGAGCCGTCGGTGGTGTAATACATTGTGGCATCGGGAGTTACCGACAAGGTGACGGTGATTTCTTCATCGAAGCGAGTGCCGGAGATGGGCGAAGCGGTGATGGAGGGGTTGAGCGGGTCGGTGTTGTACTCGCCTAAGTCGGTCACTTCGCCTTTGCCGCCGGTGCCTTTGTAGAGGTGGTTATTGATGGGGACTGATTTGTAGTCGGCGGTTTGGTCAGTGCCGCCGGCGTTACAGAAGAGGAAGCCATCGAGGCTGGAAGGATCGGAGGGGAAAGTGTATTTCCAGATGTCGCCGTCGACTTTGGTGAGAGCCACGCCGGGCCAGGAGGTGCCGGGGTCGCTCCAATAGTGGATGTGGACTTCGTCCCAGCCGGAGGCGGAGTTGTTGTAGTAGATGGTGGTCTCGGCGAAAGCTGCCACGGGGGCGGCCATTGCCAGCACCACTACCAGTGATTTGAGGAAATTTTTCATAGTTTATGGATGTGTTTTTAAGGGATAAATAGTTTGCTGACGTTGCTGCCTTGGCGACGGATGAACACGCCGTTGGCAGGTTCGCTCACGGGCATACCTTGCAGGTTGAAGTACTCGACGGGGGCGGAGAGGTCGGCTTCAAAGTCGATGGCGGACGACCGTCCGGTGTCGCCGTCTTTGTTGTAGATGCCGTTATGGCGCACCTTCACGTTGTCGCCGGTTTGGCCGCCGGCATTGTTGTTGAAGATGATGTTGAGGGCGGTGTAGTCGAAGTCGGCTTCGAAGGTGCCTACCCACAGGCCGGAATCGTTATTGTAGGTCATCGGCTTGCCGGGCCAGCCGCCCACGAAGTCGTTGTACTCGTTGTTGGAGCCGCCGTAGATGTAGAAGTTGACGGTGCTCCAGTTGGAGGCGGAGTTGTCGAAATAGATTACGACTTGGCCGTCGGGAGCGGGTTCGGGGTCAGGCAGAGGATCGGGATCCGGATCCGGGTCGGGAGTCGGACCGGGATTGGGGTCGAGCTCGTCGGAGTAGATGACGGCGATGCCGGTGGAGCCGACGTTGCCGGAGATGGTCGATGAGGTGACGGTGAACTTTTTACCCGACACGCGGTCGGTGTAAGTGCCGGCAGGACAATATCCGTTGACGTTCGACACCGACACTTGGCCGCTGCCTTTCATCACGATGACTGCGCCACCGTTTTCGCGGGTGATGACACACTTGCTGCCGTCGCTTTGGAATGCGTCGCGACGCGAGCCCATGATGTTGTGGAAACGGTTGACGGCGGCCACTTCGGTCGAGGTGAAGTGGGTGGAGCCTTTGCCCACCTTGATGTTGCTGAAACCGGTGGTGTTGGGGCGCGAGAAGTAGAGCACGGTGACGCCTTGGCGGGCGGCGTATGCGGCGTAAGCGCGGTCGATTACGTCCTGCGAGCGCGATTGCGACCACTCGTCGTTGCTGTAAGTGTCGTGGCTTTCAGCCCAGTAGACGAGCTTCGAGGGCGAAAGGTGCTGATTGTTAATCCACTCGCCGGCAGCGTTGTTGGGCACGCCGCCGTTGTCTTTGGCGGCATAGTTGGAGTAGCGGTTGTCGGTCACCGACATGTATTTGGCATACTCGGTGATGATAGAGGAGTTGGGACCGGGCTCGTTGAGGATTTCACCGTAGTGGTACATACCTTCAATTGAGGTGACTTCGCTCCAGAAGTTGCAGCCTTCGGAGGGGAGGCCGATGTGCTTGGCGGCGTCCCAGCGGATGCCGTCGACGCCCATGTCGTGGAGCGATTGGATGAAGGACTTGGCGCGGGCGATGACTTCCGGGTCTTCCGAGTTGAGGTCGCCGTAGTCGCCGAGCTGGCCGTGGGTGATGGAGTAGCGGTCGCCGTAGTTGATGCCGCCGTTGAAGCGGACGCGGCCGTTGCTGTCCCACCATGTGTCGTGGTAGCCGGCGGTCTTGTCCACGTGGTTTGCCACCACGTCCACGATTACCTTGATGCCCAGAGCATGGGCGTCGGTGCAGAGGCCGCGGAGGTCGTTTTCAGAGCAGTAGGATGAGGACTTGAAAGCCAAGTCGTAAGGGCGATAGAGCGCGTGCCAGTATTCACCCGAGCGAGCATCGGGACGCTGCACCGGAGAGATTTGCACGGCGCCGAAACCGGCGGCGGCAATGTCGGGCAGGGCCTTGCGCACGTCGGCCACAGGCCAGTCAAAACAATGCAAAATTGTGCCTTCCTGAATGGTGGCCGGCAAGTTGTAGTCCTGCGCTACCAACGCGGGAGCGCAGAGAGTGAACAGGAGGAATAAGTTGCGTAAAAATTTGGTCATGCTATTAGATAAAATAAAATACTCCCGCACAGGAGGTTACTGTGCGAGAGTATTTAGGGGTTGGATTAAGGTATGAAGACTTTGGAAACCTTGTTGCCTTGGCGACGGATGAACACGCCGTTGGAGGGTTCAGCCACTTGTACGCCTTGCAGGTTGTAGTAGATTACTTCGGAATCGGCTTCGATAGCGATGCCTTCAACGCCGGATTGGCCGGTGTCGCCGTTTTGGTTGTAGACGCCGTTGTTGCGCACTTTCACCTCGTTGCCGGTTTGCGAGCCGGCGTTGTTGTTGAAGATGACGTTGAGTTGAGTGTAGTCGAAGTCAGCTTCGAAGGTGCCCTTGTAGTAGCCGGAAACCGGGTCGAGGGTCATAGCCTTGCCGGGCCATTTGCCCACGAAGTCGTTGTAGTCGCCACCGTAGATGTAGAAGTGTAAGTTACTCCAGTTGGCGGAGGAGTTGTCGAAGTAGAGTGTTACGGTGTTTTCGGAAGGTTGAGCCACCTTGGTGAAGGTGTAGGAGCCGTCTTTGGTTTGGCCTTCACCGATAGCGCTCCACGAGAGAACCACGCTTTCGCCGTCGGCCATGTCAGCGCCGAGGGTGACGGTGACGGTGCCGGAGAAGGATACGGGCGAGCCGTTGCCGATGGTGTAGGTGGCCGAGGTGCAATATTCGTTGGCGGTGAGGGTCACGTTGATGGTGCCTACGAATTCGCCGCCGCGGGGTGATACGCTTACAGCGGGTTCGGGATCAACAACCACGTCGGTGAGCTTGGTGTAACTGCTGCCACCGTCCCATTCGTAGTAAGAATCTTCGGTGATGCCGGTGATGTCGGCGGTCTTGTTGGAGCCGTTGTTGCTGAGGATGAAGTTGAACGAATCGTATTCGAAGCAGGTGAAGTAGTAGAAGGTGCGGCCGTTGATTTCTTTGGAGTTGGTGAGGGTTTTGCCGGGCCAATCGCCGTTGAGCTTAACGGTTTTACCATTGACCTCAGTCCAAGCGTAGAAGGTGGGAGCGGAGGGGCCGGTTACGTATACGGTGATGGCGGCGTTGGGGTCAACTTTGGTGTAGACAGCGGAGCCGGTGTAGTCGGTGTCGCCGTTGGAAGCGCCCCAGGAAACGGTGACTTTGTCGCCGTATTTCATGTCAGCGCCGATGGTGAATTGCAGGGGGGTGCCGGGGGTGAGGTTTTGGCGAGCGTTGCTGCCCACTTGAATCCAGCCGGAGGTGGCTGCGTCGGTCAAGGTGGCGGTAACGGTGAGGGTTTCGGTCTTGAAGCCGCCGCCGGCGGGGGAGAGTTCAACGGAAGCGGGTTTGGAAGCGTCGTCGGCAGTGTAGTATTCAGTGGTGCCGGGGTCGTCGAAGGTGACGCTGCCGCCGTGAGCCACGGGCGAAGTGGAGTAGATGAACTTGCCGTCTTCACCAACTTGGCCGCCGGTCCAGTCTTTAACGAGCACGCGGAGCTGGCCTTGGGTTTGGGGAGCGGAAACGGTTACGGAGCCGTTGGTTACGCTGTAGGAAGTGCCGGTAACTACGTCAACGTAGGTGCCGTTGGGCACACCGGTGAAGGTGGCGCCGCCGTTGAGGGCAACGAGGGCATAGCTTTCGTTCTTGTAGGCGCGTTTGAAGGCATAGCCGCCAGAAGCGGTGCAGCCGTCGAAGGTGTATTGACCTTTGCGCAGAGCGGGCACTGCAGCGCGGATTTGGTTGAGGCGACGGATGTGTTGAGCCAAGTCGGCGTTGAGGGTTTGAGCCACGTTGCCGGAGGCGGTGTATTCGCAGAAGTCGGTGGTGGTGACGGAGCCTTCGAGGTAGTTGCCGAAGTAAGCACGGCCGGAATTTTTCACGGGCATGTCGGTGCCGCCGGCGTCAACTTTGCAGCCTTTTTTGAACTCAACTTCAGAGCCGTAGTAGATACAGGGCACGCCGCGGAAGGTGAACATCAGCGAGAGGTTTTCAGCCCATTGAGCGGTGCCGCCGTTGAAGCGGGTGCCGTCGTTGGGGCCGGGGCAGTAGTCGTGGGAGTCAACGTAAACGAGGTTGAACGAAGCGTCGTTGTATAATTTGTCGCCGGATTTGGCGATATTGATAGCGGAAGCGGCGTTGTTGAAGGTGTAGTGCATGGGGAAGTCGATGATATTGAAGCCGGAAGCTTCGCTGTAATCGGGTTCGTGCCATGCGCCGTCTTTCATGAATACGTTGTCGCTGGTGTGGTTGAATTCGGTTTCTTTTTCACAGAGAGCCATGGGGCCAACGGGGCTGTCGTGGCCTTCGGGGAGCACTTGAGTGTCCCAGTAAGCTTGCGAGCCATCATATTGGTCGAGCAGGTTTTGGGGTGAAGCCCAGGTGTAGAAGTAGCTCGAGAGGTTAGCTTGGCCGCGGTAGGTTACTTCGCTGAAGCGTGCGCAGCATTCGCCGAACATATAGAAGGGGCAACCGTTGAGGCGTTTGTCCTTGTATTGTTCGCCCAGAGCCATGAATTGGGGAATGAATTGCTTGTTGAAGGTGAGGCGGGAGATGTGACCGGTGGTGTCGATACGGAAGCCGTCCACACCCATCTTGATGAACTCGCCATAGCATTTCACCAGGTACTCGGCCACGGTGTTGTTCTCGGTGTTGAGGTCGACGCAGTCACCGGCGATTTGACCCCACCAGCGGTTGGGATAGTCCCAGTTCCAACCGGTACCGTAGTGGTGGTAGTAGTTGTGGTTGTCGTATTCCGGATTTTTGAAGTATTTGAAGCGAGCTTGGTACTGTGCGGTGCCGTCGAGCTCGTTGTAGTTCGAAGGCAGACGGTCGTAGTTGGGGATAACGGACGCGGATACCGAAGCTTGGTCCTGAATGCGTTGGCTGCGGGTGAATAGCGGGTTGAGGTTCACTTCGCCGAAGTTGCCGGTGTGGTTGAGCACGATGTCGAGGATGATTTTCATGCCCTTGGCGTGGGCGGCATCAATGAGGCTTTGGAAGGTAACATCGCGTTCGGAGCCCCAAGAAGTGCGGCTCTCGTATCGGAGGTCAACGGAGCTGATGTCCATAGCGTGGTAGCCGTGGAAGTCAGTGCCGGAAGCATTTTGCACTACCGGAGTAATCCAGATGGCGGTGAAGCCGAGTGCTTTGATGTAGTCTAATTTTTCGATCAGACCGGCGAAGTCGCCGCGCCAGTCGGGGTCGTTGTTGGCAATCTGCACGCTCTGGTGGTCCCAGCCGCACACATTGTTTTTGGGGTCGCCGTCGTAAAAACGGGTGGTCATAGCAAAGTAGACCGTCTCGTCGCGGAAATCGCTACGCTCGCCCACAAATGTTTCAGCCGAAACATTCATTGTAGTAGTGAGCGCCATCAGTCCTCCCAGGAGGATTTTGGAGATGTTTCTCATGATAATAATAAATGAATAAATAAGTATGACAGGTGGCGAAATGTAAGGAAGAACTCGCCTTAAACATAGAATCGACTGCAAAGTTAATCATTTTTTTCAAATCCACAAAAAAAATAATAAAATATAGATGAATTTTGAAAAAACATAAAGCCAAAATCAAGCTGCAAAATCGTGTGAAAATCGCGTGAAAATAAAAATTATTTGCATATTAAAAAATTTTTGAGTAATTTTGCGCCCGAATTATGCACTGATTATTTTTTCTCAGAAAAGTTTGCTTATAATGAAAAAGATTTCATACTTTCTTCCCTTTGCTTTGATAGCACTCTTAGCAAGTTGTCACGCCCATGAGAAGGTACCTTACGTGGTAGATGCCGAAAACATCCCGGCCGAGGCTTTGGCGCAATTAAACACCGTAGCGGATCCCATCATTGCCCCGGGCGACCTGCTCAACATCGAAGTAACATCAGCCAATATGGCCGACGTAGTACCTTTTAATAAAGGCCTATATATCACTGAGCAAGGGATAATACAGCGCGTCACTGTAAGCCAAAGCAACTATTCCACCAACCTTGACGTATCGACCGATTACTATTTGGTCAACTCCGACGGCACCATCGATTTCCCGATTTTGGGTCGTGTACAAGCAGCCGGCATCACCAAATTGGAATTGTCGAACAATCTCACTAATGCGATCTATCCTAAATATGTGCGCGAACAACCGAAAGTTGAGGTGCGTTTGATGAACTTCCGCGTTGTAGTTTGCGGCGCAGTACGTTCACCGGGCATCTATCAATCGCGCAACGAACGTATGAACTTTTTCGAAGCATTGGCAATGGCCGGCGACATGGATATCCGCGGCGACCGCGAAAATATCATTCTTTATCGCACCAATTCCGATGGCACCCGCGAAGTGCATCGCATCAACATCCACGAGAAAGATTTCCTTTTGTCACCATATTTCATTTTGCAACAAAACGATGTGATTTACGTCACACCGAACAAATCCCTTGCAAATACGGCCTGGCAACTCAACCCGGGAGTGAGCGCCACCATCACTATGATTGGCGGTATTTCATCACTGGCCTCACTCGTAATCGGTATTATTAACCTTACAAAAGACTAATTATTCATTACAAGATGGCCGACAACACTATCCTTAACGACCAAAACCAAAAACACGCAGGCGACGAATCGTTCGACACTGCAGGCTTTCTGCTTGAACTTTTAGCCCATTGGAAATGGGTGTCAATCAGTGTAATAGCGCTGCTTATCGGTGCATATTTCTACATTCACACCATCGTGCCGGTGTATCAAGTGAATGCATCTATCTATCTTAACAGCAATGACTCTCAAACGAAAGACGCGTTTTCGCTCGACCCGAACAATCCGCTGATTTCGATGAAAAGTTATATCGACGAGACCGAACTTGAAGTGCTCAAATCGCGCAACAATGTGATTGAGATTGTAAACTCCCTCGGTATGGCTTACTCATATTGGAGCGTAGGCAAATTGCGCGATGTGCCGATGTATGAAGACTATGCCATCAGCGCCAAACTCGACTCAGTGTCGCTGTCAGTGCTCACGTCCCCCATTACCATTATTGTCGACAACGGCTCTCAAGCAGAGAAATTCGACGTAGAAGTAAAGACTTCTTTCAAAGATGTGGAGGAAGAGAAATCGTTCAGCGATATTACTCTACCTTACAATATAGAATTATCGCACGGCACCGTGACTCTCGAGCGCGTAACGCAAGTGCCGGAGTTGCTCAATACCGAAAAAATTGTAATCAAAAATCCGGAAAGTGTGGCAGCCGCTCTATCCGCCGGTCTTGACATTCAATTCGCCGAGAAAGCGCCCACAATTGTGCGCATCGCTTACAGCACCACCACTCCCCAACAAGGTGTAGACGTAATCAACACGCTTGTGGATTTCTACAACCGCCAAATCATTGAAGACAAGAACCGCTCGGCCGTGCAAACCGAAGCGTTCATTCTCGACCGTTTGGTGATGATTAACGATGAATTGCGCGATGTGGAACAACGTTTGCAAGAATATCGCCAAACGCATAATGTTACCGACCTCAACAAGCAGGTGCAGAACAATATCACCACCCAAACCGCTACAGAAGGTCAATTGGCTCAAATCGAGGCTGAACTTGCAATGATTAACTCGATTGAATCAGTAATTCGTCAAGCCGACGTATATACTAATGTGCCTTCGGTGACCAAGGAAGTTGCTCTGACTCAAATCATCGAAGCATATAACAAGCGAGTGAACCAACTCAATCGTATGCTGGAGTCGTCGACTCCCGACAACCCCTTGGTAATGTCGCTCCAGGACGAATTGACCCGCGACAAGGCTCGTATCTTGCAAAACATTGTAACAGTGCGCCAAAGTTTGGAAGCACGCCGCAACAATGTTGCCTCCATTGAAAATCGCACCATGGCTCAACTGTCGAGCGTAGCGCCCATCGATAAAGGCTTGCAAGAAATCTTCCGCGAGCAACAAGTGAAGGTGAATATCTACACCTTCTTGCTCCAAAAACGCGAAG